>DATIQO010000158.1:0-35968 GCA_035470745.1 Sphingomicrobium sp.
GTATCGCTGGTCCTCAAGAACGCCCGACTGGCTCGTCAGCTGGCCTTTTCCATCCTTGCCCGTGCCCTCGTAGCGGGCCGTTGCCCAACGGGTAATCGCCATTTCCTGTTCTCCTTGTGATCAGGCGGGTTCGCGGCTCAACGCCCCGTCGATGATTTTCTCGGCGCGCATGAAAAGCAGCGTATCGACGACAACGCCCGATGCGGCTGCATTCTCCTGCACCTGGCCGGGCCGGGAGGCGCCAATGATCGCGGAGGCAACATTCGGCTCGCGAAGCACCCAGGCAAGAGCAAATTGCGGAAGCGTCAGGCCCGCCTCCTCGGCGATCGGCTTGAGCTCCTGGACCGCGCGAAGGACAGCAGGCTGCATCAGGCGGTTCATGAAGCCGCCCATCTCCTCGCTCGCCGCGCGCGAATCCCTAGGCGGCGGCTGGTCAGGATTGTATTTGCCGCTCAGCACACCCTGGCCGAGGGGTGACCAGACGATCTGGGAAATGCCGTTGGCAGCGCACAATGGAATGACTTCGTCCTCGGGCTCGCGCCAGAGCAGCGAATATTGCGGCTGGCTCGACACGAACTTTGCAATATTGCCGCTTCCGGCAAGATCGATCGCTGCCCGGATCCGGTCGGCGGGCCACTCGGAAAAGCCGATATAGCGCGCCTTGCCGCTTTCAACCGCGCGAGTGAGCGCTTCCATCGTTTCTTCGAGCGGCGTGTCCCAATCGTACCGATGGCATTGGTAGAGATCGACATAATCGGTCCTGAGGCGCTTAAGCGAAGCCTCGAGCTGCTTTTCGACCTGTTGCCGAGACAGACCGCGATCGGTGTCGGTCATCGGGAAGAACAGCTTCGTTGCAAGCACGTAGGAGTCGCGCGAACGCCCCTGGAGAGCTTCGCCGAGGAAGCTTTCGGCGGCGCCGCGCCCATAGATGTTCGCGGTGTCGATGAAGTTGATGCCCTGGCTGAACGCCTCTTCGAGGCAGGCGCGGGCCTTGTCCGCTTCCACTCCGACACCGTAGGTCAGCCACGAGCCGAGCGAGATTTCCGAGACTTCGAGGTCGCTGTCGCCAAGCCTGCGGTATTTCATTGGGAGTCTCCTTCGTCAGACGGGACAACATCTCGGCCTTGGCAGCCGTTCCGGCGCAATGCGCTTTGCGGCACGCGATGGGAAGACTCGCACATTGTTAAGGGCCCCCTCAGGGGCGCCTCCCCGATCGTCGACGAGATTGCGGATCGAAAAGCGCTCCTCGTTTCGAGGGTGCCATTCGCAAGTCCGGCCCCGGAGCGCCTAGGCATGTCGGCGGGCCGCAGCTAGAGCGCGGCCGATGAGCAAGCTTGCGCACCTCGAAGTCGGGGGACGACGGATCGCTTACCGTATGCTTGCCGGCTCGTCCCCGACGCTGGTCTTCCTGCCAGGCTACGCCTCGGACATGGAAGGAACCAAGGCGCTCGCGCTCGACGCCTTCGCGAAGGAACGCGGCCTTGCCATGCTCCGCCTCGATTATTCGGGAACCGGGTCGAGCGGCGGCGAATTCGAGGACGGCACGCTGGCGCTGTGGCTCGAGGAAGCCCTGTCCTTGCTCGATCAGCTGACGCAGGGCCCGATCATCCTCGTCGGCTCCTCGATGGGCGGCTGGATTGCCCTCCATCTGGCGCTGCTCCGGCCGGAGCGCGTGCAGGCGCTCGTTGGCATCGCCGCCGCACCGGACTTCACGCAGTGGGGCTTTTCCGACGAGCAGAAAGGAAAGCTCGAACGTGACGGCAGGATCGAGGAGCCCAACCCCTACGGCGACCGCCCTTCCTTATTCACGAAGCGATTTTGGATGTCCGGCCAGGAGCTGCGTCTGCTCGCAAGCGAAATCGCGATCGATTGCCCGGTCCGCCTGCTCCACGGCCAAAGCGACGCCGAAGTGCCTCTCGACATCGCTTTTGAGCTGATGCGCGCGCTCCGTTCATCCGATGTCCAGCTCAATGTGCTCAAGGGCGGCGGGCATCGCCTGTCGGAGCCCCACGAGATCCGCGCGATCCTAACGACTGTCCAAACATTGTTGGAGCCTCAAGCTTGATCCTGCTCTTTGCCGCCGCTCTTGCAGCCTCCAGTCCCGTCAGCGGCGCTTGCCCCGACCTGGTTACGCCCGAGGCGCTCGTTTGCCGCGCACTCGCCGCGGAGAAGAGCGGCGATCATGAAGGCGCCGCGCAAGCCTTCGAGCAGGCAGCCAAGGCGTCGCCGGAAAAGGAACCGAAGACCGCGCGCATGTATGCGGCGGCCGGCAACCTCTGGATCGCCGCGAGGGAGCCCGGCAAGGCTGCCCTCGACCTCGACCGCGCCCTTGCAATGCCGGGCCTCGAGGCTGAGCAGCGCGGCGAAGCGCTCCTCGACCGCGCGCGCGCCGCCGAGGCGCAGGACGATCTCAAGACGGCTCGCGCCAAGGCGAACGAAGCTGCGCAAACCATCTCCGACGACCCCTTCTACTGGTATTTTTCGGCCGCGCTTGCGATCCGCGAGAATGATGCGGCTACCGCGCAGATGGCCATCAACAAGGCGCTGACGCTCGCTCCATCTGATCCGACCATCCTTTTCGAGGCCGGGCACGTCGCCGACTTCACCGGCGACGACGACAAGGCGCGAAGCTACTGGATGCGCGCCGCGGGAAGCGATCCAGACGGCGAGGTCGGCAAGGCTGCCGCAAAGGCAGTGGAGATGCTCGGCGTCACTCCGACGATCAAGATGGATCCTGCTCCGCCCAAGTGACGCCGCCCGCCTCCTAGCCGAGGTCGTAGTCGATGGTGGTTACCACCCGCACCTTCTGGAACGGCGAACTGCCACCCGACGACCCGCAATCGTCGCAGTCCTCGCCGTCGCGCGCCCCGACAGAAAAATAGCCCTGGCTCGCGGTCTTGATGCGGCCAACATCGGCGCCGCTGTCACGGGCGAACTGCTCAGCACTCAGTCTCGCATTCCTGTTCGCTTCTGCAATCATCTGCGGCTTCAGGGCGTTCAGCCCCGTGAACGTATAGCTGATGCTCGTTCTGGATAGCTCAACCCCGTCGCGCAGGAGCTCGGCCTGGCGGGTAAAGGCAGAACGCGCCTTCATCACATCGCCAGTTCGAAGCTGGACCGAGCGCCGGACGACCAGCAGCTGCGGCCCGACGGGTCGACCAAGATTGTCCCTTTGCTGCTCGCGATTGACCGAGATGTCGGTGTCGTTGACCTCATCGGGGCGAAACCCGGCGCGCTCGAAAAATCCGCGCACGGCGCGAGCCTGCTGGTCGACGGACTGCTGGACGGAGTTGAGATCACTGCCCTGGTGCGAAAAATTGACCGACCAGGTCGCAAGGTCGGCCGTGACGTTGCGTTCGGCAACGCCGCGCACGGTCACGGACCGGTGCTCGGCCATCTTCGACCGCCGCAAACCGTCCCCCAGAGCATAGCCGCTCGTCGTCAGACCAATGGCAAAGATCGTTACCGCGCCCAAAAAAACGACGCGGCTGTCCTTGAGCTTGTGGATCATCTTCGTGATACCTGGCGTTCGTCCGCGTAAAGGCAGCCACCGGCACGATCGCAGGTCACGACTGCGACGAACCGTGCAATTATAGCGATGAGTCGAGTTAGGCGAAATGAAATTCCTGCATTCAATGATCCGGGTCTCAGATCCGCAAGCAACTGTTGCATTCTTTCAACTGCTGGGCCTCGAAGAGCGGCGCCGGATGGAGAATGAGGCGGGTCGCTACACGTTGATCTTCCTCGGCGTTCCCGGCGATGACAGCGGAGAGGTCGAGCTTACCCACAATTGGGACGAAAGTGGCTACGGCGGCGGCCGCAATTTCGGGCACCTCGCCTACCAGGTGGACGATATCTACGAGACCTGCGCGAGGCTGATGGACGGGGGCGTGACGATCAACCGCCCACCGCGTGACGGTCGCATGGCGTTCGTTCGCAGCCCGGACAACATCTCGATCGAACTGCTGCAGAAAGGAGCGGCGCTCCCCGCCGCCGAGCCCTGGGCGTCGATGCCGAACGTCGGCCAATGGTAGGTTGGCCCAACCGCCGCTTCCTCGATCTGGTCGGGACCGAGCACCCGATCATCCAGGCGCCGATGGCTGGCGCTGGCGGCGTCGAGCTTTGTGTCCAGGCAATCCAAGGGGGAGCGCTCGGCTCGCTCCCGTGCGGAATGCTGACGCCGGAAGAAGTGCTTGGCCAGGTCGCCGAGCTGCGGTCGCTCACGAGCGGCCCGTTCGCGCTCAATTTCTTCTGCCATTCCATGCCCGCCGAAGTCGACGACAGCGCCTGGCGAACGCTTCTTGAACCTTATTACGAGGAGTTTGGCGCCGCCCCGGGCAATGGCGGCGCTCTGCGGCTGCCGTTCGATGCCGCCATGGCGAGCGTTGTCGAGGAACTGAGACCGCCCGTGGTCACCTTCCACTTCGGACTTCCTGCCGGCGAGCTCCTGGAACGGGTTCGAGCCTGCGGCGCAGTGATCATCGGCAATGCCACCACGCCGGAAGAAGCGCGCTGGCTCTGCTCGCGCGGAGTCGATGCAATAATCGCGCAAGGGTTCGAAGCAGGTGGGCACACCGGCCGCTTCCTCGGCTCGGATCCAGCCGAAGCGCTTGGCCTGTTCGCGCTCATTCCCCGGCTCGCGGATGCCTTTCGGCTACCAATCATCGCGGCAGGCGGGATCGGCGATGCGCGAGGCGTTGCGGCGGCGCTGATCCTCGGCGCAAGCGCCGTCCAGCTCGGCACTGCCTATCTGCACACGCCCGAAGCGCGGATCAGCAGTGCTCACCGCAAGCTTCTTCACGACGAGCGGACCGTCTTCACCAATCTCATGACCGGCGGCCTTGCGCGGGGCGTACGCGGGCGGTTGATCGATGAACTCGGGCCGATCCGGAGCGAAGCGCCGGGCTATCCGCTCGCGAGCGCCGCCCTCGGGCCGATCCGCGCTGCTGCAGAAGAACGCGGTGAATATGGCTTTTCTCCGCTGTGGGCCGGCCAGGGAGCACCGCTCGGCGACGAACTTCCGGCAGCGGTGTTGACCCGCAAGCTCGCCGCCGAGGCGCTGGCGATCATCACGTGCGAAGCGTAGGGCGCTGACCATGGAAATCGTTGCCGTTCCAGCCTTCAGCGACAACTATATCTGGCTCGTCCACGACGAACAGAGCGGCGAAACTGCCGTAGTCGATCCGGGCGATGCTCGGCCGGTCCTTGCCGAAGCCGAGCGCCGCGGTTGGACCATCGAGCAGGTCTGGAACACGCACTGGCACCCCGACCACACCGGCGGCAATATTGCCATCAAGGCGGCGACCGGGGCTCGCATCCATGGACCGGCAAATGAGAATATCGCCGGCCGCGATGTCGCCCTTGCCGAGGGCGACGAAGTCAGGCTCGGCGGCCACGTCGGCAGAGTGATCGAAGTTCCCGGCCACACGCTCGGCCATATCGCTCTCCTGTTCGACGACGAGCGCGTCGCTTTTGTCGGCGACACGCTCTTCGCAATGGGCTGCGGCCGTCTCTTTGAAGGAACGCCGGAGCAGATGTATTCCTCGCTTCAGCGCCTCGCGGGCCTCGCCGACGATACGAGGCTCTACTGCGCCCACGAATATACGCTTTCCAACGCACGCTTCGCGGCACATGCAGAACCTGCCAATCGTGCAATTGCCGCCCGGCTGAGCCAGGTCGAAACGCTGAGAGAAGCCGGCAAGATCACGGTTCCGACGAGCGTCGCGCAGGAACGTGAAACCAATCCTTTCGTTCGCTCCACTAACGTGGACGAATTCGCGCGCCGCAGGGCCGCGAAAGACAGCTTCCGTTCATGAACGGAAGTGCTTTCGAGACGCCTGCGTAATGTTCGAGGAGGTCAAGATGCGTCGCATTTCTCTCCTGGTAGCGGCCACGGTGGTCGCGTCGTGCACGACCGCACCGCCGCCGCCCGATGTGCCTAATCCGCAAGCTGTTCAAAAGCTGCAGCAGCTGACCGGGGGCAAGGTCGCTCAGCCGCCGATCAGCTGTCTTGCGAACTACCACACCAACGACATGACGATCATCGACGGACGCACGTTAGGCTTTCGTATCGGTAGCGGGAGCAGGACCGTCTACATCGCCCACCTCACTCCCGGATGCGAGCAGATCACGCACGGCTCCTATGCGCTCGTCGGGCACCAGGTCGGCGCGCTTGGCCTGTGCGACGGCGATATCCAGCAGGTTGTCGACACGATGAGCCACGTGAACGTCGGCAGCTGCACGATCGCCGAGATCGTGCCTTTCGTCCGGCGTTAGGCTTCAGCGCGCGTAAAGCGCGGCCAGGCGCTCGCCGTAGGTCTTCCCGATGACGTGTCGGCGGATCTTCATCGAGGGGGTCAGCTGCTCGTTCTCGATGGTGAACGGCTCGTCGGCAGTAACGAACCGCCTGATCCTTTCGATGACGGAGAGATCGGCATTCACCCGGTCGACGGCGCGCTCGAGCCGCTCGCGCACATCGGGCGCTGACGCGATCTCCGGATCGGGTACGATGAGCGCTACAAGGTGCGGCCGCCTGTCGCCATAAACCATCGCTTGCGCAATTTCGGGCTGCAGCGTCAGCATCCCTTCGATCCGCTGCGGCGAAACATTATCCCCCTTGTCGTTGACGAGGATGTCCTTCTTGCGATCGGTGATCTTGATGCGGCCCTTCTCGTCGAAGTGGCCGATGTCGCCGGTCGCAAGCCACCCATCCCTTAGTACCCGCGCCGACTCCTCCTGGTTGCGCCAGTAGCCCTTCATGACAAGCTCGCCGCGGACCATGATCTCGCCGTCTTCGGCAATACGCACTTGCGTGTTGCGAACCGGCGGACCGACAGTGTCGAGGCGGATCCCTGCGCTTGGCCGGTTGCAGGCGATGACCGGCCCCGCTTCGGTTTGCCCATAGCCCTGGAGGAAGGTGATCCCGAGCGATTCGAAGAACAGCCCGACCTCCGGGTTGAGCGGAGCTCCTCCCGAAACCCACGCTTTCTGCCTGCCGCCAATCCTCGCCCGGATCTTGCGCCTGAGGGTGAGCGATAGAATCCCGTCCATCGGCAAGTCCCAGGGCTTGAGCTTGCCCGCCGCTTTGTCACCGCCAATCTTGATCGCGCGGTCGAGAAGATATTTGGACAAACCGCCTTTCGTCTCGATCGATTTCATGATGCGCGTGCGCAGCATTTCGAACAGCCGGGGCACGACGATCATGATTGTCGGCTGCACTTCCTCGATATTGGAAGCGAGCTTCTCGAGGCTCTCGGCGTAGTAGATCTGCGCACCGAGCGCGATCGGGAAATGCTGGCCGCCAGTATGCTCGTAAGCGTGGCTCGCCGGCAGGAAGGACAGGAAGATCTCGTCCTCCCAGCCGAAGTCGGTCGAAATGATGTCGGTCGCGCCCTCGAGATTGTGGAGGATGGCGCCGTGGTGCTGCTGCACGCCGCGGGGCGCGCCGCCGGTTCCGCTCGTATAGATGAGGCAGGCAAGCTCATTCCTGTTCACGGCCTCGACGTTCCGCCGTAGCGCATCGACGTCTGCCTCGCCCCCGGCAAGCTGAGACCAGCCATGACAATTGACCCAATCGGGCGCCTGCCCGGTGCGCAGCGGCTCCATGCTGATAACGTGATGACATTCGTTCGAAGTCAGGACGGCGGGGATGAGGTTCCTGGCGAGCTTCTGGTTGGAAACGATCACCGCCCGCGCACCCGAATTTTCAAGGATGTGCGCGTGGTCGCGAACGGTATTCGTTGTGTATGTCGGAACCGTGATGCAGCCCGCGGCCATGATGGCGAGATCGGAGATCAGCCACTCGGGTCGATTTTCGCTAACCAGCGCAACGCGGTCGCCCGGTTGCAGGCCGATTTTCTCGAGAGAGGCAGCAAGCGCAGCGACCTGCCCTGCCGCTTCTGCCCAGCTGGTCGCCTGCCATGCGCCGTCGCGGTTGGCCCAGAGAAATGGTTGCTCGTTCTTTTCCTTGGCGCGCGCGAGGAACATCGAGACGAGATTCTCGAAGCGCTCAAGCTGGCGGGCCTCGCGGCTCATTCGCCGAGCGCCACGCCTTCGCTTCGCGGATCGGCGCCCCCCACCCAGTGGCCGTTCAGCCATTCGACGGCATTGGCCTTGAACGTCGTCGGCGGAAGCGTTCGAACGCTTCCGTGGCCGAGGGCCTGAAGCTGCGGAATCATTCCCTCGAGGAAGGTGCCGCTCTCAACGAAAACGGTGTCTGCGGGCGCATAGATCATCGGCAGCGCGATCGCTTCTTGCGGCGACAGGTGAAAATCGAGAACGCCGATGATGGTCTTGATCACCTGGGCCGGGATCGTCGAACCGCCAGCGGCGCCGACGGCGAGCACGATGCGGCCATCCGGACCATAGATGATCGTCGGGCTCATCGAGCTGCGCGGTCGCTTGCCGCCCTCGACGCGGTTGGCGAGAGGGCAGCCGTCCTTCTCGGGCACGAAACTGAAATCGGTCAGCTCGTTGTTGAGATAATAGCCGTTGACCATCAGGCCCGATCCAAAGGCGCTCTCGATGGTCGAAGTTTCCGAAGCGACATCGCCCCAGCGATCGACGGCAACAAAATGCGATGTGCCGCGCTCGGGTTGCGGGGCCGGACTGCAGCTGATCGAAGCGCCCGCTGGAGTCCCGGGCTCGACGGTCTGGATCGTTGCGGTTGGCGTGATCTGTGCTGAGCGACGAGCGAGATAGGCCGGGTCCATGAGCCCGGCGAGCGGAACCTGGATGAAGTCTTCATCGGCAAGATATTTGTCGCGGTCGGCATAAGCGAGGCGCTCGGACTCGGCGATGAGGTGCCAAGCGGTCGGCGACCTTGGACCGAGCGCCGAGAGATCGAAGCGCTCGAGCTGCTTTAGCGTTGCATAGACGGCGAACCCGCCGGAAGAGGACGGGCCCATCCCGCAGATGCGATAGGCGCGGTACGTTCCGCACACCGGTGGGCGCGCCTTGACGGCGTAGGAAGCGATATCGCCCGTCGTCATCGGCGAGGGATTATGAGGTGCATTGGCGACTGTCGAAGCGATCGCCCGAGCGTTGGGGCCGACGTAGAAGCTGTCTGGCCCGAGCCGCGCGAGTTTGGCGAGATAAGCGGCGAAGGCAGGGTTCTTGACGAGGGTACCGGCAGGCTTGGGCTGTCCGTCCGCCTGGTAGAAGATCGCGCGCGCTTCGGCCGACAGGGCCCCCGTCGCGGGATACTTTTTGAGCGCGTTGTAGAGGCGCGGCGTGATCTTGAAGCCATCGCGCGCGAGCCGGATCGCCGGCTCGAACAGCGCGGACCAGCGCAGCTTGCCGTAGCGATGGTGGGCAAGCGCCATCATCCGGATGTTGCCAGGAACGCCAACGCTTTTGCCGCCAGGCTGTGCGTCGCTGAACTGCATCGGCTGGCCGTTCCTGTAGAACCAGGTACCATTCGCTGCATGAGGCGCGATTTCGCGGCCATCGAAGGTAACAGGCGCGCTGCCCCGGTCCGAGTAGACCAGATAGCCCCCGCCACCGATTCCCGAGCTTTCGGGCTCGACGACATTGAGAGCGAGCAAGGTCGCGAACGCTGCATCTGCAGCGCTTCCTCCTTCGCGAAGGATCTCGATGCCTGCTGCTGCAGCGCGCGGATCGGCGGCGCTGACCATGCCCCGAGCGCTCGGCGGCGCCGAATGGGAAGGACTGGTACAGCCAATGAAGGCAAGGACGGCGGCGAGGGATGAAAAATGGCGAAGACGCATCAGGCGCCGCTACTCGGTCCCGATTGCCTCGGCAATGTTGGCAAAGCCTTCCTGGGCGAGGCGTTTTTCCAAGCCCCCAGCGATGCGGCGCGCGATTCCCGGCCCCTTGTAAACCATTGCCGTATAGAGCTGCACGAGGCTGGCGCCGGCGCGGATCCGCTCCCATGCATCGTCGGCACTTTCAATTCCCCCTGCGCCGATCAGCGGGATCTCGCCTCCGCTCGCGCGGCGGAAGGCGCGCAAGGCAGCGAGCGCCAACGGCCTTAGCGGCCTGCCTGAAAGACCCCCGCTCTCTTTGGCATGGCGCGACTTCAGCGGCGGCCGCGAGACCGTCGTATTGGAAACGATGATCGCCGCGATCCGATGGTCCAGCGCCGCCCGAACGATGTGCTCGGGATCCTCCTCGTCGAGGTCGGGGGCTACCTTGAGGAATATCGGCTTGTCGGAACCGACCGACCGAACTGCAAGGAGCAGGTCGTTGAGCGCGCCGCGATCCTGCAGTTGCCGCAGCCCGGGCGTGTTGGGAGAACTAATGTTTATCGTGATGTAGTGCGCAACCGGGCTCATTGCGCGAACCCCCGCGACATAGTCGGCAACACGGTCCGGGCTATCCTTGTTCGCGCCAACGTTGACGCCGATGATCCCATGGACGTGTGTCAGTTGGCGGAGCCGCTCGACCGCGGCGGCATGACCTTCGTTGTTGAAACCCATGCGGTTGATTACCGCCGCGTCGTTGACGAGCCTGAACAGGCGCGGCTTCGGATTGCCGGCCTGCGGCCTTGGGGTCAGTGAGCCGACTTCGACGAAGCCGAAACCGAGGGACAGCATCTGCTCAGCGACTTCCGCATCCTTGTCGAATCCGGCCGCAAGCCCGACCGGCGAAGGAAAATCGAGACCGGCAAGGCTCGTTCTGAGCGAAGGCGCGAAGTCGGGCAAAGGTCGCACCGGCATGCGCTTCAACGCCGCGATGGTGAGGTGGTGCGCTCGTTCCGCGTCGAGTGCGAACGCGAGCGGGCGAATGAACGGGTAGAGCGACACGCTCTATTGCCTAGCGCATTCCATCAAGCCGGCGAAGGCCGGCATCGAGCTGCTGACGCCTGACAGCAACGGCTCCCACGCTTGACGGTTGAGTTTCGTCGCGCAACGGTCTAAATCGGAGTGGATAACTCCGAATTTGAGACTCGAAGAGAGTGCGCCTTAGCCATCTTGCCGATTATGCGGTCGTACTGATGACCGCCGCCGCCCGCCAGCCGCATGGCGCGCGCCTTAGCGCGACGCAGCTGTCGGGGGAAACAGGCGTGCCTCTTCCGACGGCGCAGAAGCTGATGGGGCAGCTTGCGGGCTTTGGGCTTTTGACCAGCGTTCGCGGCGCAACCGGGGGCTTCACGCTTGCAAGGCCTGCGACCGAGATCAGCCTCGCTGACATCGTGGAAGCCGTCGAGGGTCCGATTGCAATGACGGTTTGCTCGGAAGGCCGGACCGATTGCGCGCTCGATGCCCACTGCCGGGTCAAGCCGCACATGGGCATTGTCGGCAGTGCGGTTCGCGGCGCTCTTGGCGCCGTCACGCTGACGGAGCTCGCGCGATGAACGAAACCGTCAAGAACAGCGAGATCCGCGAGAAGATCGCGAAGGACTATGAGTGGGGCTTCGTCTCCGATGTCGAGCAGGATTTCGCTCCCAAGGGCCTCAACGAAGATACGGTTCGCTTCATATCCGCCAAGAAAGATGAGCCCGAATGGATGCTCGACTGGCGGCTCAAGGCGTACCGTTCATGGCTCGAGATGGAGGAGGTCAGCTGGGCCAAGCTCGACATCCCGACGATCGATTATCAGGACGCTTATTATTATGCCGCTCCACGGCATAAGCCGAAGCTTGCCTCGCTCGACGAGCTCGATCCCGAGATCCGCCGCACCTATGAGAAGCTCGGCATTCCCATCGAGGAGCAGAAGGTCCTTGCCGGCGTCGAAGGCGCCGCCAGGGTCGCCGTCGATGCCGTGTTCGACAGCGTCAGCGTCGCAACCACCTTTCGCGAGGAGCTGAAGAAGGCCGGCGTCATCTTTCTCAGCATTTCAGAGGCCATTCGCGAACATCCAGAGCTCATTCGTCGCTATCTCGGCTCGGTCGTTCCGCAGCGCGACAATTACTTCGCCTGCCTCAACAGCGCGGTTTTCTCGGACGGGACGTTCGTCTACGTCCCGGAGGGCGTCCGTTGCCCGATGGAGCTTTCGACCTATTTTCGAATCAATGCCGAAAATACCGGCCAGTTCGAACGCACGCTGATCATTGCCGACAAGGGTAGCTACGTCTCCTATCTGGAGGGCTGCACGGCGCCGATGCGCGACGAGAACCAGCTGCACGCGGCAGTCGTCGAGATCTACGCGCATGAAGACGCAGAGGTGAAATACTCGACGGTCCAGAACTGGTATCCGGGCGACAAGGAAGGCCGCGGCGGCATCTTCAATTTCGTCACCAAGCGCGCGCTCTGCGCCGGCGACCGCTCGAAGGTCAGCTGGACGCAGGTCGAGACCGGGAGCGCGATCACCTGGAAGTACCCGAGCTGCATCCTCAAGGGAGATTATAGCGTCGGTGAATTCTACTCGGTCGCGCTGACCAACAATCGCCAGCAGGCCGATACCGGCACGAAGATGATTCACATCGGCGCGAACACGCGCTCGACAATCGTCTCCAAGGGGATCAGCGCCGGCCAGTCCAACAATACTTATCGCGGACTGGTCCGCGTGCTTCCGCGAGCCGAGAATGTGCGCAATTTCACCCAGTGCGATTCGCTGCTGCTTGGGAGCGACTGCGGGGCCCACACCGTGCCCTACATCGAAGTGAAGAACCCAACCGCGACCATCGAACACGAGGCGACAACATCAAAGATCAGTGAGGATCAGCTCTTCTATGCGATGAGCCGCGGGCTCGACCAGGAAGCCGCGGTCGCGTTGATCGTCAACGGCTTCGCGCGCGAGGTCCTGAAGCAGCTGCCGATGGAATTCGCGGTCGAGGCGCAGAAACTTTTGGGAATTAGCTTGGAGGGAAGTGTCGGATGATGCTGCTGTTGTACCTTGCTGCGGCGTCTGCCGATCTTGCTACCGCGTCTGCCGATCTCGATTCACTGAATCAGGCGGTGGAACGGTGCGATCGAAACGCAGTGAACCCGATGTTCGCGGGCGAGGCCGGCCGACGCAGCCAGTTCCTGCTCGACGCTTATCACGAGCAGGAGGCGATCGTTGCCGACCGGCTTGCGCTTTCCGAGCAGCGTCGCGCGCTTCGCGTCGGGAGCGACGCGAAGACAAGCGAGCAAAAGCAAACGCAAAAGCAGTTGGACCTCCAGCAGGCGGATCTCGACGACCGCCAGAAGGCGTTGAACGACAAGCGCATGCTCGAGGGAATTCGCGAAGACGCGATGGATTCGCTGCGCCACTTCTTCCTTCTCAACTGCCCTGCGGGCGGCGGCCAGGACAGGGCCAAGCGCTGATGCTCGACATTTCCAACCTTCATGCAAAAGTTGCCGGAAAGCCGATTCTCAACGGCGTGACGCTGCATGTGCCCGCGGGCGAAGTGCACGCGATCATGGGCCCAAATGGTGCCGGCAAATCGACCTTGGCCTATGTGCTCGGCGGGCGGCCAGGGTACGAGGTGACGCAAGGCGAAGTGCGCTTTCTCGGCGCGGACCTGCTTGCCATGGAACCGCACGAGCGGGCCTGCGCAGGCCTCTTCCTCGGCTTCCAATATCCGGTGGAAATTCCCGGCGTCTCCTATCTGCAGTTCCTGCGCGAGAGCCTCAATTCACAGCGCCGCGCGCGCGGTGAAGCCGAATTGTCCGGGGGTGAGTTCATCAAGCTGGCGCGCGAACAGGCTTCGTTACTCGGCATGGACTCCGAAATGCTGAAGCGCGCCGTCAATGTCGGCTTCTCGGGCGGCGAGAAAAAGCGCGCGGAGATGGTCCAGATGGGCATCATGTCGCCCCGTTTCGCACTGCTCGATGAAACCGACAGCGGCCTCGACATCGACGCGCTTCGCACCGTCGGCGAAGGGATCAACCGGATCATGCGTTCAGCCGATAAGGGCGTCCTTCTGATCACGCACTACGAGCGGCTCCTTGAACATGTGCAGCCTGACCAGGTCCACGTCCTCCAGGCCGGGCGAATCACGCGCTCGGGCGGCATCGAGCTCGCTCGCGAACTCGAGCGCGAAGGCTATGCGGAGGCGGCGGCGTGACAGCGCCCTTCCCCTCGCACAAGCAGGAGGAATGGCGCTATGCCGATCTCGAGGCGCTGAAGCCCGTTTGGGAGCAGTTCGCCGAACCGGTCACCCTTGTCGTCGGTCCTGGCGAAAGTCTCGAAGAAGTTTGGCTGCCTGATCCCGCTGAGGTGGGGCTCAAGCGCGTGACACTGGCGCTCGCAGCCACCGCGAAGGCTCGGATCTTCGTGCTTAACGCAGCAGCGGTTTACGGCCGCGTGGAGATCGAGGTCAGCCTCGAGGAACGCGCCGAGTTCCAACTCTTTGGAGCAAATATCGGGACCGGTCTTTCGACCAATGAAATCGTCACCAAGGTCAGGCATCTGGGTCCTAGCAGCCGCTCCCGCCAGACCGTTCGCTCCGTGCTCGGCGGAAAGGCGGTCGGCTCCTATCTCGGCAAGGTGGAGGTCGCTCGCAAAGCTCAGCAAACCGACGCCGAACAGTCGGTAAAGGCAATGCTGCTCGAACGAGGGGCTAGCGCGAACTGCAAGCCCGAGCTCGAGATTTTCGCCGACGATGTCAAATGCGCCCACGGCGCCACTGTCGGCGAGCTCGATCCGATGCAGCTCTTCTACGCAATGAGCCGGGGCATGGACCCGGCGAGCGCGCGCGCGCTCTTGCTCGAAGGGTTCGTGATGGGGCTTTGGGATAGCGCCAAGGATGCGCAGGCAATCTCCGATGCGGCGCGCGAGGCGCTCCGGAGGGTCGTGTGAACGCACCAGCTCGAATCAACTCGGCGCTTAACGTGCGAGACCAGTTCCCCGCGATTTCGAATTGGCATTATCTCGACAGCGCCGCCACCGCGCAAAAGCCGCAGGTCGTCATCGATGCGATCAGGGATGCCTACGCGCGCGATTACGCCACGGTGCACCGCGGCGTTTATGAGCGTTCGGCAACGATGACCGAGAGCTACGAAGCGGCGCGGGCTGCGACATCGGAGTTGATCGGCGGGCGGGCGGACGAGCTGATTTTCACGCGAGGGGCAACCGAAGCAATCAACCTCGTCGCGCGCGTTCTTCCAAAGGAGGGCCGCACCCGCGTCTTATTGTCTCAGCTCGAGCATCACAGCAACATCGTGCCATGGCAGCTGGCCGGCTACGAAGTCGATGCAGTGCCGCTGACGCCGGATGGGCAGATCGACATCGCTGCGGCGGAGCAGATGCTGACGACGGATCATCGTGTCGTTGCGTTTGCCCACGTCTCGAACGTCCTCGGCTCAGTGCTTGATGCGAAACGCGTCGCGGAAATTGCCCACGGGAAAGGCGCGCTGCTGCTGCTCGACGGCTGCCAGGCGGTTCCCCGCCTGCCGGTCGACGTCGGCGCCCTTGGTGCCGATTTCTACGCTTTTTCCGCTCACAAGCTCTATGGCCCAACCGGGATCGGCGCACTTTGGGGCCGCGCCGAGCTGCTCGCATCCATGCCGCCATGGCAGGGCGGAGGTGCGATGATCGAGAAAGTGACATTCAAGGAGTCGACCTTCCTTGACCCGCCGGCGCGTTTCGAAGCGGGAACCCCGCACATTGCCGGAGCGGTCGGTCTCCACGCAGCCGTGGACTGGGTCGAGCAGCTCTCGCTCGATGCCATCCACGCGCACGAATGCTCGCTCGTCGCCGAGTGCCGCGAGGCGCTGCGCAGGATCGAGGGAGTGAGGCTCTACGGACCTGAAGATTCGGCAGGCATCGTCAGTTTCAACGTCGATGGGGTGCATCCGCACGACACCGCTACCATATTGGACGATGCGGGCGTCGCCGTCCGCGCGGGGCACCATTGCGCACAGCCGCTGATGCGCTGGCTCGGCGTCGAGGCGACCGCCCGCGCAAGTTTCGCCGCGCACAGCGACAGTTCGGACATCGAGGCGCTGGTGCGCGGGATCGAGCAGGTTAAACGGATCTTCAGATGAACAAGGAACGCAAGATCGAGACCGAGGAAGTGGAGGCAGTCGCCCCACCGCCACGGGCGCGCGTTCCTGAAGGAGCGACGGAAAAGCTGGGGCGCAAGCGCGACTATCTCGCAGGGTTTCTCGCCGGGGAGAGGGAGGAGACGAAAGGCGGTCGTGGAAGCGATTTGCAGGCCTCTGTCGTCGAGGTCCTGAAGTCGATCTACGATCCCGAGATCCCGGTCGACATTTATGAGCTCGGCCTGATCTACGACGTCGATATCAGCGAGGATGGCGACGCGACGATCACCATGACGCTGACGACGCCGCATTGCCCGGTTGCCGAATCGCTGCCCAACGAGGTTGAGCTTCGGGTGCTGTCGGTTCCCGGCGTCCGCGATGCGGTGGTCAATCTCGTATGGGACCCGCCGTGGGACCCCTCGAAAATGAGCGATGAAGCGCGACTAGAATTGGGAATGCTGTGAAGGAAACAAAGATCCGTGTCCGGCCAGCGGCCATCACGCTCACTGCCGCGGCCGAGGCTCGCGTTGCCGAGCTGATGAGCCGCGCTCCGGCGGGGGCGATCGGCGTGAAGCTGTCGACGCCGCGGCGCGGCTGTTCAGGCCTTGCCTACTCGGTCGATTATGTGAGCGAGGAACAACCCTTCGACGAGAAGATCGAGACTCCGGCCGGCAACTTCTACGTTGATGGGCCATCGGTGCTTTATCTGATCGGATCGGTCATGGACTGGCGCGAGGACGATTTTGCCGCGGGCTTCGTCTTCGACAATCCCAATGCAAAAGGCGCATGCGGCTGCGGCGAAAGCTTCACCGTCTGACGCCCGGATGCTATTGACGGGACCGCACAGGAGGTCCGCGATGCGAGTCCTTGTTGCCCTTTTGGCGTCGATGTCCGTCTTATCCGCCGCACCTGCCAGCGCCGGCATTCCTCAAGCCCTGCGACAAGGGTCAACGCGAGGGTCTGCCACCAATTGCCCCGGGGCGGCGCGGGACTTTGCCGACAAGGCGGACGCCAATCGTCGCGGGCCGCTCGTGCCGAGGAAGCTCAATGAGCTTCCGCCAGCGACAGCCTATATGGCGGTCTATCGGCACGTTGGTCCTTGCGAAGCCCCACTGACGATGGTGAACTATCGCAAGGCTCCCCGCCGCTAGGAAAACAGGCGGCGAAGCGTTGCGCCCCGCCGCCTGCCCCTCCCCAGCTCGAACAATGTTTAGAAGCCGAGGCTGAAACGGACCACCGCGCCGACGTCGCCAGGCGAATTGGCGATGTGGCCCGGCTCTCGCCGATAGAAGAGATTTGCCCCGAGCCAGGCGTTGCCGGCCAGCAATGTCCGGCCGTAGCTGAGCTCGCTGTCGATCTCGCGCCCGCTTGGCGTCAGCGACATGCGGGTGAGCGTATCGGTCGCAAGGCCGCTCGAATAATCGTAGGACGTCGGAAGCATCATCGCGAAGCCGCCATGCTCGACGCGCAAGGGCTGCGCGAGCCGAAAACCGAGCCTGTCGTCGCTCGTGAACAAACCGACCTTGGTGAGATCGAAGCCATAAGCACCGGTCTCGAAATTGCCGCCGTTGAACTGGGTCCAGCCGCGCCGCGCCAACAGGCTCGCGTTCCACCCGTCCCCGAGATCGCGCCGCGCCTCGGTGTCCAGGAACAAGGTGCTTGCACCGCCGCCGCCAAGGGCATTGCTCATCCGTCCGCCGAGCAGAGTCTGAGTCTCGTCAAGCCGGCTGAGGCTCGCCTGCAAGCGGGTCGGGCCAAAGCGATGATCGACCGCGACGCTCGAATAACGATAAGGTGATCCGGTCGCGTCGGTCTTGATCTCCTGCCACACGTTGCCGGTCTCGGCCGAAATCGTGACGCCGGTTGCTCCGAACTGGTGCCGAACGGCGAGGCTGCTGCCGCGCTGAGCCAGAAATCCCGGAGTGCCGGTGATGTCGTTCGCAACGAGGAACGAGCCAGCAGCCACTCCGCTCAGGCGCCGCTCCATCTCCTTTGCGCCATCGGCAAATCCGAACGCGATCGCTGTCCTGTTGTCGAGCTTTGCGACAGCCGAGCCGGCGATGAGCTGTGCCTTCTGCTTGTCTTGCGGCCCGACGTTCATCTGTTCGAGCTCAAACCCCTGCGCGAGGTCATGCCGCTGACGAACGGTCATCGCGATGCTGACCGGCCCTGCATTGCCCCCCGCGACCTTGACGTCGTTCTGGAGGGATCGCGACAGCGGATGGTCGACCTCGGCGCGGCGCAGCGTTCTTGCAAGGTCGAGAACGTACGCGCGTTTGTAGCCATCGAGGATGATCGCGCCCATCGACTGGCCGCTGGCCGCGTCGCCGGCGGCGCTTGGCAGATCACCGTTGCTCCCCGTCACGGGCGTCATCGAATCGGCCATCGCCGTCTGCCCCTGCGGCGCAAAGGCGCGCGCGAGATCCAGCGCGCCGTGACCGAAGATATTGTCGACCCCTGCAGCGCCGAGATCATCGGCACTATTGAAGAGGATTTGGACGATCTGCTTTCCGGTGAGGTTCGGAAACGCCTGGGCCATCAGGGCAACGGCGCCGCTGATCGTCGGCGCGGAAAAACTGGTGCCCGACCAGAGGGACGGCGTACCGTTCTGGTCGATCGTGCGATCGTTAACGCCAAGCGCCATCAGGTAATAATCTGCGCCGGCGCCGGCTTTGTCCGAGAAGTCGGCGATTTGCGTACTTGTAGAAAGCGCGCCGGCGATAATGACCGAGCCCGCAAACTGCTGCGCTGGGGTCAGCGCGAACGGGTCCGGATCAGCGGTGCTGTCGTTGCCGGCCGAAATGACGAGGACGATCCCCGCGTTCACGGCACGCTGCATTGCGGCAAGCAGCTGAGTGCTTGGCTGGGCTCCCCCGAGCGAGAGGTTGATGACCTTCGCGCCCGCAAGCCGCGCGGCGTCGATCCCAGCGGTGATTGCAGGATCGTAGAAGCTGCAGCCGTTGGCGCCCGCGCAGCTACCGGGGTCGTCCGCGCGTTCGCTGATGATCGTTGCGTCGAACGCTACTCCCATCGCGTTCGAATTGTTGCGCGCCGCAGCAGCAACGCCGGCAACGGCGGTTCCATGGCCGCCCTCGTCGCTCACTCCGCGGTTCGAAGCGACGTCGCCGCTTGCCGGGTCAATCCTGCCGGCGAACTCCGCGAGGCTTGGATTGATGCCGCTGTCGACGATCCCGATTTTGATGCCCTGGCCGGTCGCGCCGGCGTCGTAGGCAGCAATGGCATTCGCTGCGACCGAATAGTTGGACGCGCGATATTCCGCCGTGTCGTAGGAGGACGGTGTCGGAGTAGGAGTAGGCGTGGGAGTCGGCGTCGGAGTCGGAGTAGGTGTCGGTGTAGGCGTCGGAGTCGGGCTCGTGGGCGCAGGGGCGATCGGCTGGGGGCCGCCGCCGCTTGTTCCCCCGCACGCCGAAACGCTGAACGCCAGCACCACTGCACAAGCGGTGGACCCAAAGAGCCGCTTCGTCATTTCCAATCTCCGCTCAAGCCGTTGAAAACGCACGGCTTCCCGCAGAAGCTTATGGTTTCTCATTCCTTTCGATTTGCTTAAGGCCTTGAATTTACTAGGGCTCTCAATCTCATGGACCCGCGCTTCGCTCATATCCGCGACTGGATTTTCGACCTCGATAATTGCCTTTATCCAGCCGCGACCGGGCTCTTCGACCTCATCGACGAGCGCATGGCGGCTTATATCCAGCGTCTCCTCGACTGCGATCCCGAGGAAGCCAAGCGCGTCCAGAAGGCTCATTTCCACCAGCACGGGACGACACTTGCGGGTTTGATGAAGGAGCATGAGGTCGACCCGCACGACTTTCTCAGCGATGTGCACGACATTGAGCTTGATCGCGTGCAATGCGACGAGCGACTGGCGCGTCTTCTACCGCGCCTGCCGGGGCGCCGGTTCGTCTTCACCAATGGCGATGCGCCTTACGCGCGGCGAGTGCTCGATGCGATCGGCGTCGCCGGACATTTCGACGATCTCCACGACATCCACGCGAGCAGCTACCGGCCCAAGCCCGACCCCTTCGGCTATGAGGTGCTCTGCGAGCGGTTCGGAATCGATCCAACGCGCGCGCTGCTTGTCGACGACATGGTGCAAAACCTTGCGCCCGCCAAGGCGCTCGGAATGACCACGATTTGGGTCGACAACGGCTCCGAACGCGGCAACCACAATTACGACAGCCTCGTCGTCGACGAGCGCATCGGCGACGTCGGGGCGTGGCTCGAGAGCTTATTGGGGGAAGGGAATGATTGAGCAGCTTGAGGCAGTCATCGAGCGTGCCTGGGAAGAGCGCGATGCAATCGCGCCCGCAACGCGCGGCGAGGTGCGCCAAGCCGTCGATGCCGCCCTTGCCGCACTCGATCGCGGCGATGCACGCATAGCCGAAAAAGGCGCTGGCGGCTGGATTGTCCACCAGTGGCTCAAGAAAGCCGTGCTCCTGTCCTTCCGGCTGAGCCCGATGGAAACGATTTCCGGCGGTCCGGGCGGCGCCCATTGGTGGGACAAGGTGCCGTCGAAATTCGCCGGATGGGGCGAAAAGGAGTTCGCCGAGGCAGCCTTCAGGGCGGTGCCGGGAGCGATCGTCCGGCGCGGCGCCTATATTGCGCCTGGCGCTGTTCTGATGCCGAGCTTCGTCAACATCGGCGCTTATGTCGGCGAGGGGACGATGGTCGATACCTGGGCGACGGTCGGAAGCTGCGCGCAGATTGGCAAGAACGTCCATATCTCCGGTGGAGCCGGAATCGGGGGTGTGCTGGAGCCGCTCCAGGCAGGCCCCGTCATCATCGAGGACGATTGCTTCATTGGAGCGCGCTCGGAAGTCGCCGAAGGAGTGATCGTCGAAAAGGGTTCGGTTCTGTCGATGGGCGTGTTCCTCGGCGCTTCGACCAAGATCGTCGACCGCTCGAGCGGAGAGATCCATCTCGGCCGCGTGCCTGCTTATTCCGTGGTCGTTCCCGGTTCCCTGCCGAGCAAGGACGGCGGCCCGTCACTTGCCTGCGCTATCATCGTCAAGCGTGTCGATGAGCGCACGCGGTCCAAGACCAGCATCAACGAGCTGCTGAGAGACTGATAAGCCCACCTTATAAGGCGGAACCTTGCATTTGTTGGCGCGCGGCCACGCCTCCGCTTACCTCGACGAGCATGAAACCCGAGGATCCGAGGTCATTTGAGCGCAAGCTCGTGGAAGCGCGCGCAGCGGGCGTCGGCCAGACGCATGCAATGATCCGCACGCAAATGAACCGCAGCGACTGGCTGATCCTGCTCGTTCTCGTCGTCATCTGGGGCGGCGCCTTCTTCTTCATCGGGGTGGCAGTCCGCCATGTCCAGCCGCTGACCTACGTCTGGCTCCGGCTGAGCTTCGGTGCGGCCGGCCTGTGGATCTATCTCGCGCTGCGGGGCGAGCGAATCAGCCTGCCGAGGGAGGTCTGGGGCTCGATCATCCTGCTGGCGCTGCTTAACAACGCGCTGCCCTTCACGCTCTTTGGCTGGAGCCAGACGCATATCGCGAGCGGCCTTGCCTCGATCCTCAATGCGACGACGCCGATCTGGGGCGTGGTCGTTGCCCACTTCCTCACGCGTGACGAGCGCATGAGCCCGCGCAAGCTCGCCGGCGTCCTGCTCGGCTTCGGGGGCGTCGCGATCATGATCGGCCCCTCGCTGCTTTCGAATCTCGGCACGAGTGCGCTTGCCGAGCTTGCTTGTGTCGCTGCGGCCCTCAGCTATGCGCTCGCCGCCGTCTGGGCACGGCGCTTCAAGTCCCTTGGCGTTTCACCCTTCAGTGTCACAACCGGCCAGCTGACCGCGGGCGCGATCATCATGCTGCCGATGTCGATGTTCATCGATCGTCCGTGGACGCACCCGTTCCCGCCGATAAGCGCGATCTCGGCAATCCTTGCATTGGCAATTTTTTGCACGGCGCTTGGCTATGTCCTCTATTTCCGCCTGATCGAGCATGCCGGCGCGACGAACGCCTTGCTCGTGACCTTGCTGGTCCCTCCCGTCGCGATCCTGCTTGGCGGTCTCTTCCTGGGCGAGACGCTGGCGCCTCAGGATTTCCTGGGGCTGGCGCTGATCGCCCTTGGATTGGCGGCGATCGACGGACGTATATTCAAGGCCTTTTCTGAGCGGCGGCTTCGTCAATCAACCTAGTCGCCTCAGGGGTGGTCCAGTCCTGATCGCCGACATAGCGCCAGATTTCCTTGCCGCTCGCATCGAAGAGAATCGATGTCGGCAGGACCTGCGCGTCAAGCGCGCCCGAGAGAGCCATCTTGGGGTCCTGATAGGCGCTCAGTGTCGTGATCGAGTGAGCCTTGAGGAAAGCTTCGACCGATGCGTGGGGCCCAGTGTCCTGGCTGATCGCGACGACGTTGAGCTCGCTCGCCCGCGCGCGCGCAACCTTGTCGAGGGTCGGAAGCTCCTTGACGCAAGGAGCGCACCAGCTTGCCCACAGGTTCACCAGCGTCGGCTTGCCGGCAAAGGCCTTGAGGCTTGTTTGCTTGCCACTTGCGTCGCTGAATGTCGCTGTTGGAGCAGCGGCGCCCTTGTGGGAGTAATCCGCGGCCTTGACCACCATCGGGGGCGCTGCGGCACTTCGGTTCGCGGCGGGTTCTGAGGCTTTTTGGCAGGCGGCAAGCGCTAGGAGCGCAAAGCTGGCGAGGAGCAGACGCATCATTGCTCGGCGCTAGCCTAGCAGGCGCTGAACGGCTAGTCGGGACGTCATGAAGCATGCGTCTGTCGTCATCATTGCGATCGTGCTCGCGCTCGGTGGCTGCGGGCGGGTGGCGGAACTCCAGCCCGCGCCCGGGCAGGCGCTGCCGGTCAAGCCGCTGATGGCCCGCACCACGCCCAGTCCCAAGGACCTGCTGACGATTCCGACCTACGCCAAACCCGACCGTATCGACGAACTGATGAAACGATCCGAGCCGCGCGCGCAGGACCCCTTCAACCTGCCGCCCCCGACGGGCGGCGGAGCGCCGTCGCTTCCGCCGAACTCGGAAACCATGCCGAATTCAAGTCAGCCGGCAACGGGCACGCAACCGGCGCCAGGCATGCCAGTCACGCCGCAGCCCTCACCAGGAGACTGAAACCCAGATGCCAACCCGCGTTCGCAAGGCGGTGTTTCCCGTCGCCGGTCTCGGCACCCGCCTGCTTCCTGCAACCAAGACGATCCCCAAGGAAATGATCACGGTCGTCGACCGGCCGCTCATCCAATATGCCGTCGACGAAGCGCGCGAGGCCGGAATCGAGGAACTGATCTTCGTGACGGGCCGCGGGAAGGCGGCGCTCGACGATTATTTCGACATTGGCTTCGAGCTCGAAACAACGATGCGGGAGCGCGGCAAGAGCCTCGATGCGCTGGCGCCCTCGCGAACGGGCTTCGGCGAGGTCGTCAGTGTGCGGCAGCAGCAGCCGCTCGGGTTGGGCCATGCCGTTTGGTGCGCGAGGCACATCGTCGGAGACGAGCCCTTCGCAGTGCTTCTGCCTGACGAGCTGATGGTCGGTCAGCCGAACTGCCTTGCCCAGTTGGTCGAGGCCTATGAACGCGTCGGTGGAAACGTCCTTGCCGCACTTGAGGTGCCGGCGAGCGAAACGCACAAATATGGTGTGATCGATCCCGGCAGAACCGAGGGAAATCTGACCGAGATTCGCGGAATGGTCGAAAAGCCGGCGAGCGGAACCGCCCCTTCGAACTTGATGCTTCCAGGCCGCTACATCCTGCAACCTGAGGTCATGAAAGCGCTCGACGCGCAGGAACCCGGTGCGGGCGGCGAGATCCAGCTGACAGACGCGATCGCGAAACTGATCGGCAGGCAGCCGCTGCACGCCCACCGTTTCGAGGGAGAGCGATACGACTGCGGGAGCGCTGCCGGCTTTGTCGTTGCGAACCTTGCGGTCGCGCTCGAGCGGACGGATACCGGCAAGGCTGTCCGGGATTTCATCGAAGAAAGGCTGTCGCCGTCACGCTGATGCAAGCAGCGCCAGCCAGCAAAGAAGAGCCTTAAGGTTCCAGCTCGACGTCCCAGTAAAGATAATCGCGCCAGCTCTCATGGAGGTAATTGGGCGGAAACGCTCGCCCATGTTCCTGCAGCTGCCAGGTCGTCGGCCTGATCGGTTCGCGCATCAGGTGCATGTGGGCTTCAACGGGAGTCCGGCCGCCCTTGCGCAGGTTGCACGGCGCACAGGCGGTAGCGACATTTTCCCACATGGTGCGGCCGCCGTGGGCACGCGGGACGACGTGGTCGAAGGTCAGCTCCTTGTGCGAACCGCAATAAACGCAACGGAATTTGTCGCGCAGGAAGAGGTTGAACCGGGTGAATGCAGGATATTCGTTGGGGCGAACATATTCGCGCAGCGCAATGACCGACGGCAGCTTGAGTGCCATGCTCGGGCTGTGGACCTCGCGGTCATAATGAGCGACCACGTCGACCCGCTCCAGGAACATTGCCTTGACCGCGGTCTGCCACGGCCACAGCGAGAGCGGATAGTAAGAGAGCGGCGTATAATCGGCGTTGAGAACCAGCGCCGGGCAGCTTTCGGGATGGCGGATGAGCTCAGGATGGTACATGCGACAGCCAACAAAGCCTTTCGTTCGGTTTCCGTTCCGAACCGCAGCTCCCCGGCCCCGTCGCACTCAAGGAGGAGAGGGCATTCGGCCCGTCTTCCCTTGTTGCCCACCGGATGCCAAGCCGGTGTGACACCCCTATGACAACATTTTCAGTGACTCAGCGTCAAGAGTCCTTTCGGCAACACCGATCATGATTGTAACGCGTTTCGCTCCGTCGCCGACCGGACGGCTGCATTTGGGGCATGCCTATAGCGCAATAGTGGGACACCGCCGCGCCCGCGAGACAGGCGGCAGGTTCCTGTTGCGGATCGAGGATCTCGACCAGACACGAAGCCGCCAGCAATTCGTGGAAGCGATCTTCGACGACCTGATTTGGCTTGGGCTGGATTGGGACGAGCCGGTGCTCGTGCAATCGATGCGCGCCGCCGCCTACCAGGCGGCCCTGCAGCATCTGAAGTCGCGCCAGCTCGTCTATGCCTGCTTCTGCACGCGCGCGGACATCGCCCAATCGCTGACCGCCCCGCACGGCGATGCGGCTGCTTCCTATCCCGGCACCTGTCGTGCCCTGCCCGACGATCCCGGCCGCCGGGCAACGATGCCGCACTGCTGGCGGCTCGACGCGCAAAAAGCACTGGATCTTCTTGCACTACCTTCCTGGACAGAAGCGGACGGCAGGTCCTTCACTGCGCGGCCCAAAGATATCGGCGATGCGATCCTCAGTCGGAAGGACGCTGTTGCCGCTTATCATCTCGCCTGCGTCGTCGATGACGCGCAAAGCGGTGTCACGATGGTGGTTCGCGGCGCCGATCTCAGGGCCTCGACGCCCGTCCAGCGCCTCCTGCAAATGCTGCTGCAGCTTCCCGAACCGGTCTATCTTCATCATCCGCTCGTCGCCCATGCCGACGGCCGACGTCTCGCCAAGCGCGATCTCGCGCCGACGTTTGCGGCAATGCGCGGCGCCGGGATCGATGGCGGCCTACTTGCGCGCGACCTTGCTGACGGAAAGCTGCCCCTTGGTTTCAGCTTCATCGAAGCCTAAGTCGTCTCCATGCGGATCCTGTTGCTCGTCTTGCTGCTGCTTGCGATGGCTGCAGTGGCCTATGTGCTCGTCCGAGGCGTGATTGCCATGGCGTCGGGAAAGGACCTCTCGGGCGAGCAGTCCCAGATGTGGATGCGGCGCCGGGTCCTCTTTCAGGCCGTCGCGATAGTCCTTGTGATCCTGATCCTGGTCGTCGCCGGGGCGTCCTCGAGCCACTAGGGTGGTCAAGCTCAACAAGATCTATACGCGCACCGGGGACGGTGGGAGTGCCGGCCTCGTGGACGGGAGCCGGGTCAGCAAGTCGAGCTTGAGGATGACCGCCATCGGCGAAGTCGACGAGGCAAATTCCGCGATTGGGCTCGCCATTGCCGCGCTCGAGGCAAGCGAGCTTTCAAGGTTGCTCCTGCGGATCCAGAACGATCTGTTCGACCTCGGCGCTGACGTCGCAACGCCTGGCGAAGTCGAGGGCGCGTTGAGGATCGTTGCTGGCCAGGTCGAGCGGCTCGAGCGCGAGATCGACACGATGAACTCGTCGTTGGAGCCGCTAACCAGCTTCATCCTGCCGAGCGGCTCCGCTGCCGTTTCCGCTTTGCACTTCGCCCGCGCGGTCGTCCGGCGGGCGGAACGCGCTGCGGTCGCGCTCGGCGCGGCCGAGCCGCTCAACCCGCCGTTGCTCGCTTATCTCAACCGCCTATCCGACTACTTGTTCGTCGCGGCCCGCTTCGTCGCCGCGCAGGACGGCGGCGACATCCTGTGGCAACCGGGGGCAAGCCGGGACTAAGGTCAGGCGACTTCAATGGAGTTTTGGGCTAAGAGCCCGCGAACGATGGCGACAAGCGCGCGCCCTGTGCCCCCTAGCGATCTCGTGTCTCGCCTGCCTGCGACGCGCCAGCTGACGCTTGGGCTCGCCGCGCACCTCTCCGATGCGGACGCAACGATACAGCCCTTCCCGGATGCATCGCCCGCCAAATGGCATCTCGCCCACACGACCTGGTTCTTCGAGACGTTCGTTCTGCGCGACTTCGCGCCGGGCTATCGCCCGTTCGACGAGCGCTATGCCTTTCTCTTCAACAGCTATTACGAGGCGGAAGGCCCGCGCCACGCGCGGCCGCGCCGGGGCATGTTGAGCCGTCCCTCGCTGGACGAGGTTCGTCATTATCGCGAGCATGTCGACGAAGCGCTCGAGCGATCGGTGACGAGCCTTCCGCAAGCCGCGCTGGAACTGGTCGAGCTTGGGATCAACCACGAGCAGCAGCACCAGGAGCTTCTTCTCACCGACATACTCGCGGCCTTTGCCCAGAACCCGATTGAGCCGGCCTTTGGCGAGCTTGGCGAGGAGGACTGCCTTGCGCCCCTCCCGCTGTCGTGGTCGCGCGGGCGGGAAGGCATTGTCGAGATCGGAGCGGGCCCCGGCAGCTTTGCCTTCGACTGCGAGCGTCCACGGCACCGCATCTTCCTCGCCCCGCACGAGCTTGCGAGCCGGCCCGTCACCAACGGGGAGTGGCGCGAGTTCATCGACGACGACGGCTACGACACGCCGACGCTGTGGCTGTCCGAAGGCTGGGACTGGGTTCGACGCGAGCAAGTTTCGAGGCCGCTCTACTGGAGCGAGGACTGGAGCGAATTCACGCTTGGCGGCAGGCGTGAGATCGACTGGGCGGCGCCGGTCGCCCATGTCAGCTATTACGAAGCCGATGCCTTCGCCCGCTGGTCTGGCGCACGGCTGCCGAGAGAAGGGGAATGGGAAGACTTTGCGGCGGCCTTTGATCCGGCAATCGGCAATCAGCTCGACCGGCCTGGCGCCGTTCTTCCGCGCGTTGGCGGAAGCTTCTTCGGCGACGTGTGGGAATGGACCCAGAGCGCCTTTTCCTCGCACCCCGGCTTTGCCCCCGCCAAGGGCGCGGTCGGCGAGTATAATGGTAAATTCATGTGCGGTCAGTTCGTCCTGAAGGGAGCGAGCTGCGCAACCCCGCGCGGCCATAGCCGCGCGTCATACCGCAATTTCTTTCCTCCCAGCGCACGCTGGCAGTTCACGGGGGTACGGCTTGCTCGCGACGCTTGATTCACAGACATTGGCGTTCCGCGACGATGTGCTCGCTGGACTTAAATCACCGATTCCGGCAATCCCGGCCCGCTGGCTCTACGATCGCCGCGGTAGCGAGCTGTTCGACGAAATCACCCGGCTTGCCGCTTATTACCCGACGCGAATCGAGACGGCGCTCCTCCACCAGATCATGACGCAGATCGCAGCGCGCGTTCCAAGGGGCGCCGCAGTGGTCGAGTTCGGCGCGGGCTCCGCGACAAAGACGCCGATTCTGATCGAGGCGATCGATCCTGCGGTCTATATTCCTGTCGACATCTCGGGCGACTATCTTGAAGAAAGCGCGCGCGACCTGCAGCGGCGCTTCCCTTCGCTCAAGGTCATTCCGGTCGTCGCGGATTTCGCGCGGCCCTTTGCCCTGCCAGGTGAGATTGAAGACTTGCCGAAGCTTGGTTTCTTTCCCGGCTCGACGATCGGCAATTTCGTCCCCTGGAGCGCGACGGACCTGCTGCGCCAGTTCAGAGCCTTGCTCGGGAGGCGTTCGCAGCTCTTGATCGGGATGGACCGCGTCAAGCCCGTCGAACGCCTGATCGCCGCTTATGATGACGATGACGGCATAACCGCACAGTTCAATCTCAATCTCCTCAAGCGCATCAACCGGGAGCTCGACGGAGACATCCCGCTGGACGCCTTCCGGCACGAAGCGCGCTGGAACGACATCCTGTCTCGGATTGAGATGCACCTCGTCGCGACCCGCGACGTCGAATTTTCAATCTCGGGCCACCGCTTTAGCTTTGCGGCCGGTTCGTCGATCCACACCGAGAACAGCCACAAATATGGCCCGCGGGGAAGCCGCGTCCTGCTTCTTGCGGGCGGCTGGACGCCAATTGCCGAATGGAGCGACGAAGAAGAGGATTTCGCCGAGATCCTTGCAGTTGCCGAACCCGAGAGGTTTGCGCCCTAACCGGCGCGCCGCTAAGCGAGCGTCATGCTCTATGCACTGGTAGACATCGCCGACCTGCTGCTCACCATCCTCACCTGGGTGATCATCATCCAGGTGGCCCTGAGCTGGCTGCTGGCCTTCAACGTTCTCAACACGAGCTCCAACGGCGTCAGGACCTTCGCGGTCGCGATCGACCGGCTCACGGCGCCGCTCTATCGGCCGATCCGTCGCATGCTTCCGGATTTCGGCGGCATCGATTTTTCGCCGTTGGTGATCCTAATCCTCATCCAGGTGATCAAGAAGCTGCTGGCCGGCGTCGTCACCCATTATTATTTCGGCGGATGACGGCAAAGCTCATCGACGGGAAAGCCGCCGCGCAGGCGCTTCGCGGCCGGGTCGCCGAGGAAGTGTCGCGTTTTCGCGATGCAAGGGGCAGGGCGCCGGGCCTCGCAGTCGTCCTCGTCGGCGAGCACCCTCCCTCGGCCGCCTATGTGCGCTCGAAGGTCAAAGCGACGCGCGAAGCCGGAATGGAGAGCTTCGAGCATCGCCTGCCCGCTTCCATCAGCGAGGATGAACTGGTTGCCGTCATCGACCAGCTCAACGGCGATGCGGCGGTCGACGGGATTCTCGTCCAATTGCCGCTGCCGCCGCAGGTCGACGAGCGCGTCATCATCACGCGCATATCTCCCGACAAGGACGTCGATGGCTTTCACCCGGTGAACGCCGGGCGCCTCGCCATCGGCCTTCACGGCTTCGTTCCCTGTACGCCGCTCGGCTGCCTGATGCTGCTCAAACAGGAACTCGGCGACCTCAGCGGCCTCGATGCCATCGTGGTTGGACGCTCGAACATTGTCGGCAAGCCGATGGCGCTCCTGTTGCTGCAGGCCAATTGCACCGTGACGATCGCCCATTCGCGCACCCGGGACCTCGCCGCAGCCGTGAGGCGGGCCGATATCGTCGTTGCCGCGGTGGGCCGGCCCGAGCTCGTCCGCGGCGACTGGCTGAAACCGGGGGCAACGGTCATCGATGTCGGTCAGGAGCGCGTGGAGCAGCCGGACGGGACACGAAAGCTCCTGGGCGACGTCGCTTTCGACGAGGCAATGGAGGTGGCTGGCGCAATCACCCCTGTCCCCGGCGGCGTTGGCCCGATGACGATCGCCTGTCTCATCCGCAACACCTTCGTCTCCGCCGCCAGGCGAGAAGGTTTCACTTACGGGAAAGAACTATGATCGCTGCGCTCCTCCTTGCGGCGGCACTTCCCGGGCCGCTCGACGCCGAACGGGCCTTCGCGCGCGATGCGCAGCGGATCGGGCAGTGGACGAGCTTTCGAAAATATGCGGACCGCGATGCCGTGATGTTCACGCCCCAGGCCGTCTGGGCGCGCGACTTCCTTCGCGACCGAAAGGACCCGCCCAAGTCGATCAGCTGGCGGGCTGCGCAGAGTTTTGTCTCCTGCGACGGCCGCACGGCGGTCAACACCGGGCCCTGGTTCACGCCATCGGGCAGGCTTGCCGGCTATTTCACGACCGTCTGGCAGCGTGGCCGAACGGGCTGGCGGTGGGTCTATGATGGCGGAATTCCGGCACCGGTCCGGGCCACGAAGAACGCGCCGCCGCGGATCAATCGCGCGGCGTGCACGCCGCGAGCGCCCGGCGCCCCGGTCATACCGCCGCCGCCGCTGACGATGAAGCAGGCCCGCACCACGCCCGAGGACCGCGGCCGCGGCGAGTCCGCTGACAAGACGCTCGGCTGGGATTGGAAGGTCGACAAGAAAGGCGAGCGGCGCTTTCGCGTCTACCAATGGAAGGGCGACCGCTACTTCCAGGTCATGAACAGCACCGACCCCTCGCCGTGATCGAGCTCTTTGGCTCGGCGCTGGTCACCTTCCTGGTGATCATCGACCCGCCCGGCTGCGCTCCAATTTTCGCGAGCCTCACGCGCGGCGCGACACCGGCGCATCGGCGAGCCATGGCGATCCGATCGTCGCTCATCGCCTGGGCGATCCTCATGTTCTTTGCGCTGCTCGGCAAGCCGCTCCTTCACGCGCTCGGCATCAGCCTTGCAAGCTTCCGGATCGCGGGCGGGATTCTCCTCTTCTATATCGCCGTCGACATGGTCCTCGAGCGCCGGACCCAGCGCCGCGAGGAACGGGCCCATTCGATCGAAGGAACGCCCGACGCGGAGGACATCAGCGTTTTCCCGATGGCGATGCCGATGATCACTGGACCAGGGTCGATCGCAAGCGCCATGCTCTGGGTATCGCGCGCCGAGACCCCGATCCATGTCGCAGTGGTCCTTGCCGCGATCACCGTCGTCATCCTGATGACGATGGTCACCCTGCTCGCGGCGGGGCCCATCATGCGGCTCATCGGCGACAAGGTCGAAGCCGCGATCACGCGCATTCTCGGCGTGATCCTCGCCGCCCTCGCGGCGCAATTCGTGATCGACGGATTGCGGCAGAGCTTTCCGCACGTCCTTGCTTAGCCGACCACTCTCCACATCTTGAACGGCGAGTCTTTCGGAAGCTTGACTGGCAGGAGCCAGCTCGGCGTCTCGCCATGCTCGAGCTGGCTGTAGAACCCCTTGGGGGTTTCCGAGGTGAAGATGGTCGTCGTCGAGCTGTTGGGGCAGCTCAGCACGTAGTTGGAATGATATTTGTCGACGATGATTTGGTGCGCCTGCTGCGCGCTCCCGCGCCAGGCGTTCATGATGTCGACGATCTGCGGATAGGTGCGATGATATGGTCCGGCGACGGCATCATGATGCGTCAGCGTGATGAGCCTCGGCCCGAGATCGACAAAGGTGAAGACGAGGCCCCTTGGCTGAAGTGCGATCGGATGCATGCCCCAAAGCGATGCGCAAAGGTTGTTGGCACGCCCGATGGACACTTCATAAGGAGTGCCCTTCTTCTCGGGAATGAAGTCGAGGACGAGCGGGACGATCGCTCCTGCACCAAGGATGATTGCAATTGCCGCGCCGGCGACACGCACCGGCGGGAGCCTTGACCGCCAGAAGAGCGGAAACAGGAACCATGCCAGTGCCGCGGCGCCAATGGCCGCCATCATCTGGGCCGCTGGTCCGGTCCGCGTTTGCCACAGGAGGAGCAGGGAGGCGGCAAGACCGATGACCGTGACAGCGATGATGCGCTGCAGGAGTTCGCGATCGCGCCGCTGCATCCAGGCAAGCAGCAGGCAGCCGATAGCGCCGGTAACCGGCAGGGCAGCGATCAGTGATGCGACGCGCCAGCCGTGGCGATAAACCGGGCGCGCCTCCTTCACATAGCTCATCCAAAGCCGCTGCGCTTCGGGCGAGATATGCTCCGGCCGCTGCAGGCATTGCGGCCACATGAGCGCGTGGAAGGCGGCAATGATCGCTCCCGCGAGGAGCGCGAGGACGAGGCGGCGCTTCCAGTCCGCCGGGGAGACCCACGCCAGTGCATAGATGAGCGCGCCGCCAAGCAGCGCATCCGACAGATAGACCGGTGACAATGCATCGCAGACGAGACTGCGATTGTCGTTGGAGGCGAAAACCAGGAACGACAGCGCAATGCCCGCGCTCATCGACAGGGCATAGGCACGCAGTCGCTCGCTTTCTTCAGCGTCAACGACCCAAAAGAGGACCATCGCTGCGCCGGCAAGCGCAAGATAGATGATCATCTCGAGCCCGATCGCGAGCGACAAAGCCGAGGTAACTCCGAGCACGAGGCCGCCGCGTAGGCGCTTTGGATCGGCGATCCCGGCCATGCTCGTTGCAAGGAGCGCAAGCTGCCAACCGTGATGATCGATCCGCTCGGGCATGAACATGCCATTGGTCGACCCCGCGAAGAATATCGCGAGGAGCGCAAGCGGATAGGAAAGCGGATGGATGAGCCGCCGCGCCGTCAGCGCGAGCGCATAGAGCAGGAGGAGGTACGGGATGAGCGGTGCAATGGCGACCGCCCAGCGTTCCGCTCCTGCACCGCCAAGCCAAGGGCGCAGGCCAAGAATCAGTCCCGCGATCGGAAGGTCGACGAGGCGGGACCAATGGATGCTCGCGCCTGCCGGCGGGTTCATCCGGTAATTGCGCAGGTCGTACCAACCCTGGCCGTGCAGCAGTGCACGGACCTGCATCATGCGCATATTGTCGTCGGTGTCGGGCAGGTTGAAGTAGCGGATGTCTCCCCACCTCTGGAACATGAACCAGGCACAGGCGAACGCCCACACGATGACAACGAGCAACATCCAGCGCCGCTCGACGATCTCGAGGCCAAGGCGCTCGAGTTTGTCGACCTTGTCTTGCAATGCCTTGCCTTGGAGCATTTTTCGGGCTGTAGCCGTTCAACTTCAAACGGCAAGCAGCCGCACACTTAACTATCGGTCATGAATGCTATCGACGCTCAAAAGTGAACGCGCGGGCGTTCTTGCGCAGATTGTTCGTTTCGGGATGGTCGGCGGATTCGTCACCGGCCTTTATGCGCTCGTCTACTCGCCGCTTGCCAAATATCATCTGACCTCTCCGCAGGTCGCCAATTTCTGCGGCTACCTTACCGCGATGGTGACGGGCTATGTCCTTCACAGCCGCTGGAGCTTCCGGGGTCACGGCAGCCGCGACAATCTGGCGCGGACCACCGGGCGGTTCTTCATCGTTTCGCTCGTCAGCTACGGCCTCAACGCGCTGTTCGTCTTCGTCCTCACCGACCAAAGCATGTTCGCCGGCCCCTGGTGGTGGCCGCTCCTTCCGATCCTCTTCGTGACGCCGGCGATCACCTTCGTTCTCAACCGCCAGTGGGTGTTCGGCTGATGGAACGCGTCGTCTACCGCCAGATGGCGGAACTCGACCAGCGCCACTGGTGGTATCGCGCCCGCCGCGAAGTCCTTGCGGCGTTGATCCGCCGCGAAGCAAAGCCGCCGGCAAAGGCGCATATCCTCGAAATCGGCTGCGGTACCGGTCACAATCTCGAAATGCTTGGCGAGTTCGGCAAGGTGGACGCGGTCGAACTCGATGACGAAGCACGCGCCGTCGCCGAGAAGCGGCTCGGGCGCGAAGTCCTCAACGCACCGCTCCCCGAGCTCGCGGGCGTTCGCGACGGCGAATATGACCTGATCGCCGCCCTCGATGTCATCGAGCATATCGACGACGACAGCGCAGCGCTCGAAGCAATCGCGGCCAAGCTCAAGCCGGGCGGCAAGTTCATCATGACCGTTCCTGCGCATCAGTGGATGTGGTCAGCGCACGATGTCGTCAATCATCACAAGCGCCGTTATTCGAAGGCTGCGCTCAGGAGATTGATCGAGGCCTCCCCGCTCAGGATCGAGAAGCTCGGCTATTTCAACAGCCTGCTTTTCCCGCTCGCTATTGCCGAGCGCCTCTCGTCGAAGCTGCGCGGGAAGGATGATGCCGACGTGAAGCTCCCGTCAGCCCCGCTCAATGCGGCACTGGAAACCGCCTTCGGCTTGGAGCGTCATCTTGTCGGGCGCTTGCCCTTGCCTCCTGGGCTCTCGCTCTTCGCGGTGGCGTCGGCGATATAGCCGAGCTTGGCTTCGGCGCGAGCCTCGCCGGCGACTTCCTGAACGATGTATAGCGGCCGCCGCTTCGCCTCATTGTAGAGGCGCCCGATATATTCTCCCATGAGCGCGAGCACGAACATCTGCACGGCGCCAAGCACCACGACGACGAGCATCAGCGAAGTCCATCCCTGGATGTTCTTCCCGGCGCTCCAGGCATAGGCGATATAGAGGATGAGGATCACCGAGCCGATCGACAGTGCAAGGCCGGCATGGCTTGCAAGCTTAAGGGGCGCCGAGGAAAATCCGGTCAACGCATCGAGCGCGAAGCGCATCATCTTCTTCAACGGATATTTGGTCTCCCCGGCGAAGCGCTCCTGCCGATCGTAGACGAACGGGACCTGCCTGAAGCCGAGCCACGCCACCATGCCGCGGATGAATCGCGCCTGCTCGGGCATTGCCAGCAGCGCGTCGAGGGCGCGCCTGCTCATCAGCCGGAAGTCGCCAGTATCGAGCGGTATATCCACCTCGGTCGCGCGCGAGAGCAAGCGGTAGAAGCCATGCGCAGTCGCGCGCTTGAAGGCGGTTTCGCCGGAGCGACTGCGGCGGACGCCGTAGACGACGTCCGCGCCTTCGCTGCGCATCGCCTGCATCATCTCCGGAAGGAGTTCGGGAGGATCCTGCAAGTCGGCGTCGATGATGAGGATGGTCGCGCCGCGGCAAAGATCGAGGCCGGCGGTGAGTGCGAGCTGGTGGCCGTGGTTGCGCGACAGGTTCACCGCGACGACATGGCGATCGTCGGCGGCAATCTGCCGCATCAGCGACCAGCTTCCGTCGCGCGAGCCGTCGTTGACGAGGACGATCTCATAATCTTCAAGAACGGCCGCACGCGCGGCAGCGCTCAGCCGCTCGTGAAGCGCGGGGAGGCATGCCTGCTCGTTGAAGCAGGGAACGACGATCGAGAGCGCCGGCATCAGTGCAGACGATAGAGGATAGACCCCGGTCCGCGCCAGACCGGCTGAAGGCCGGCGAGGAGGCTCTGGTCATAGGGAGGGACGTCGATCAGCCACACATAATCGAAATCGTTCCGCGGCAGCGCCGCAAGGGAGTCGTCGATCGTTCGGTGAAGCGGATCGCGGCATCGGTTCGGACGCACGAGCTGCGACGGATCGGCCGCAAAATAGCCGGCTGCCCGATATTTGAGGTCCAAAAGATTGACGCCCTCGAGCAGCCACTGGTCGTTGGAGAAGCCCTCGCGGCGAACGATCACCATCGCGCCGAGATGGCCGTTGCGAAGCGGCGGCCAAAATTCGGTGCAGGGCATGCCGACGAGGCTGATCACCCGGGCGCCGCGCGGCATCACGTCGATGGCAGTAAGCTTGGCCTTCTGGTCCCACCCGGCGAGCCCGAGGCTGATCGTGTTGGCGACTGTTCGTGTTGAAAAGAACAGGAGTCCGATAACCGCGAGCACTTGCGCGGTCTTCCGGTCGGGCGACCCCCTGAAGCGGATCGCGAGGAAGGCGACGGCCATGAGGTAAGGGACGAGGCGCATGTCGGCATAAGCCGATCCAAAGACGATACGCGGGATGATCGCGAACGAGACGGCCAGGACGATCGCCGAAAAGGCGAGGTTGCGCGAAAGCGTCAGCTTGCGGCTGAAAATGGCATAGAGGAACACCAGTCCTGCGACGCAAAGCGAGGCGATGTCGAACCATTTCCACTGGTCGCGCAGCGCCGAATAAATCCATCGCCACTTCACCTTCCAGTCGAACCAGTCGACCGTCTGCCCGCCATGCGCTTCGCTGCGCCAGACCAGCATGACGAGGATCGGGAGCGCCATGACCGAGGTCCGCAGCGCCGCTTCGATCCCTGCTCGCCACCAGGTGCGACCGCTGTCGTGCAGCCGAACGGCGTCGGCCGAGAAGCACATGAGGCCGAGAAGGCCCCAGCCGTAGGTATGGGTGAAAAAGACGACGAGCGAGATCGGTACGAACAGCCATTCGCG
>DATIQO010000159.1:0-14242 GCA_035470745.1 Sphingomicrobium sp.
TTGTCCTTACAATCGAGGGCACGCACGGGCCCGTCATTCACGCGGTCACGAAGGCGGCGGCTGAACGCGGAGCAAAACGCGCTACGCGTCTTACCGACGTGCGCGCGATCGATCCGGGTCTGGTCGCGGTTTGCGCCGATCCCGAAGCCGACGCGGTGCTGGTGCGTCAGCTCGCTTGCTGGGCTGGGCGCTGGTCGCCACTGGTCGAGGTCGACGGCGACGGGCTGAGGCTCGACGTTACAGGAGTTGCGCATTTATTCGGCGGCGAACAGCAACTCCTGCGCGATGTCCGGCAGCGGTTTGCGCGTCTTGGCCTGACCACCCGCGTTGCGATCGCGCCGACCGCCGCGGCCGCATGGGCGTTAAGTCACTATGGCCGCTCAGCTGCCACAACCATTCCAGCCGAGACTGGAGTTCATACGGATGCCGGCTGCCAATGCTCGAACCGGCCCCCCGGCATCGCCGCGAGCCCTTGCTGGCACGAGGAATTGGCTTCGTTGCACATATCCGCCCTGCGCATCGACACAGATGCAGCGCGAACGCTCGAACGGCTCGGGCTCAAGACCATCGGCGCGCTCATCGACGTTCCGCGGCTCGCGCTCGCGCGGCGGTTCAGGGGCGCCCAAGACATCGTCGATGCGCTCGATCGCATGCTTGGCCGCAAGCCGGAGCCGCTGACGGCTTCGAGAGCAGATTCGCCGCCGCGCGCGACCTTGCGGCTGGAAGAGCCAGCAACGCATGAAAGCGCGGCTCTCCAGACCTTGAACCGCTTGATCCCGCAACTGGTACGCCAGTTGCAGGAACGCCATCTTGGTGCCCGGCGCCTGTCGCTGACGGGCTTTCGCGTCGACGGCAGTACCGCGATAGCCTCGGTCGCGACCGCCATTGCAAGCCGCGACCCGCAACACCTCGCGCGACTGCTTTGCGACAAGGCCGCATTGCTCGATCCACAGTTCGGGTTCGATGCATTCGCGCTTCAGGCAGACTGGACTGAAGATTTAAGCGCCGCGCAGGACAGCCTTGTCGAAGAGCCGAGCGGCGAGCGCGAGCTGGCCAGGCTCATCGACCGACTTACCGTGAAGCTTGGACCTCGCGCCGTGCGGCGACCGCAGCGGCACGAAAGCCATGTGCCCGAAAGGGCAAGCGAGTGGGTTACGGCGCTGGCAAAAGCCGAACCTGTCGAATTGCCGACAGCTCGCCGCCCTCAGCGCCTCCTCGACCGGCCGGAGGCGATCGAGGTCATTTACGCGACCCCAGAAGGCATGCCGCGACGGTTCCTGTGGCGACGTGCAGTGCATGACATCGCGCGCGCCGAGGGGCCTGAGCGGATCGCACCTGAATGGTGGCGAGAACCATCATCCACCAGGCTGCGCGACTATTATCGCGTCGAAGATGCGGACGGCCGCCGTTACTGGATTTATCGCGAAGGCCTGATCGGCGACGGGCGTGGGGGCATCCCGGCCTGGTTCATCCACGGGCTTTTCGGCTGATGCCCGAAAAGGTCGGCTTCTCGAGGGTAAAGCTCGTGCCGCGCGAGGGCATGCACCCGCCGCCATCAGCGCCGTCACCCTATGTCGAGCTCGGCGTCACGTCGCCCTTTTCCTTCCTGCGCGGCGCTTCCGACGCAATCGAGCTGGTGCTGGCGGCATTGCCGCTCGGCTACGATGCAATCGGTATCACCGATCGCAACACGCTCGCCGGTGTGGTTCGGATGCACAGCGCCTGCACCGGCGCCGGGCTGCGGCCGCTGATCGGCTGCCGCCTCGACCTTGCGGACGCGCCGAGCCTGCTTGCTTATCCGGTCGACCGCGAGGGATACGGCCGTCTCTCCCGCCTGCTCAGCCTTGGCAAGATGCGCGCCAGGAAAGGCGAATGCAGCTTGAGCCTCGCCGATGTCACGGCGCACGAACAAGGCATCGCTTTCATCGCCTGGCCCGAGGAGGATCTCGATCTTTTCGAAGCCGAGCTGCCACGGCTTCGCGATGCCTTGACGTCACTGCGCCATGTTGCCGCGAGCTGGCTCTACCGCGGAGACGACAGCGCGCGGATCGAACGGCTCGACCGACTGGCCAAAAGCCATGACTGCGCGATCCTTGCCACTAACGATGTTCACTATCACGCTCCCGACCGACGCCCACTGCAGGACGTCATCACCTGCATCCGCGAGAAAACCACGATCGCCAATGCGGGTTATCTGCTGAACCCCAATGCCGAGCGACATTTGAAATCACCCGCCGGAATGGCGCGGCTGTTCAAACGCTGGCCGCACGCGATTGCGGCAACTCGGGAATTTGCGGATTCGCTCAGCTTCAGCCTCGAGGAACTGCGCTACGAATATCCCACCGAAACAGTCCCCGAAGGACGTTCACCGCAGCAGCATCTCGAGCACCTCACCTGGAAAGGCGCACATGAATATTGGCCGGACGGAATTTCCGACAAGGTCTTGAAGCAGCTCCGGCACGAGCTCGCACTGATCGAGAAACTCGACTTTGCACGTTATTTCCTGACCGTTCACGACATCGTCGCATTCGCGCGCGATCTCGATCCGCCGATCCTTTGCCAGGGCCGCGGCTCAGCGGCGAACAGCGCCGTCTGCTATTGCCTCGGGATTACCGCGGTCGACCCGTCGGTCAGCGACCTCCTGTTCGAGCGCTTCATTTCGGAAGAACGCCGCGAACCGCCCGATATCGACGTCGATTTCGAGCATGAGCGACGCGAGGAAGTGATCCAGCATATTTACACGAAATATGGCCGTGATCGCGCCGGCATCGCCGCGACCGTGATCCATTACCGTCCGCGCTCGGCAATCCGTGAAGTCGGCAAGGTGATGGGCTTGTCCGAGGACGTCTGCGGCGCCCTCGCCTCGACCATCTGGGGCAGCATGGAAGCAGATCTCAAGGAGCAGCGGGCAAGCGACGCCGGGCTCGATCTTACCGATCCCCACCTCAAGCGGACGGTGAAGCTTGCAGAGCAGCTGGTCGGAATGCCGCGCCACCTTTCCCAGCATGTCGGCGGCTTCATCCTGACGGAGCGGCCGCTGACCGAGACGGTGCCGATCGGCAATGGCGCGATGGACGACCGCACCTTCATCGAATGGGACAAGGATGACATCGACGAACTCGGAATTTTGAAAATCGACGTGCTCGCGCTCGGCATGCTGACCTGCATCCGCAAATGCTTCGACCTGGTCGAGCAGCATCACGGCAAACGATGGGAGCTGGCGACGATCCCGCAGGAGGTGCCTGAGGTTTACGACATGCTGTGCCGCGGCGATTCGCTGGGCGTCTTCCAGGTCGAAAGCCGCGCCCAGATGAACATGCTGCCAAGGCTCAGGCCACGCTGTTTTTATGACCTTGTCATCGAGGTCGCGATCGTCCGCCCGGGTCCAATCCAGGGCGACATGGTCCACCCCTACCTCAAGCGCCGCGGTGGCAAAGAACCGGTGACTTTTCCCTGCCCTAATCCCGAACATGGTCCGCCGGACGAGCTGGAAAGAATCCTTGGAAGGACGCTCGGCGTGCCGATTTTCCAAGAACAGGCAATGAAGATCGCAATCGACGCGGCACGTTTCAGCGCGGCCGAGGCGAACCAGCTGCGCAAGGCGATGGCGACCTTCCGGTCAAAAGGGGACATCGGCGCGCTCGAGGAAAAAATGGTCGGGCGGATGGTCGGGCGCGGCTATGATGCCGATTTCGCGCAGCGTTGCTTCGACCAGATCAAGGGGTTCGGCGAATATGGCTTTCCCGAAAGCCACGCCGCGAGCTTTGCACATCTCGTTTATGTGTCGAGCTGGCTGAGATGGCGCTATCCGGCGGCCTTCGCTTGCGCGCTGCTCAACTCGCAGCCGATGGGTTTTTACGCCCCTGCCCAGATCGTCCGCGACGCGCGCGAGCACGGGGTCGAAGTGCGCGAAGTGGATGTGAACGCGAGCGACTGGAACTGCACACTCGAATCTCTTGCCGACAGCGAGGCAGAAGATCGCGCGCTTCGCCTCGGCCTTCGCCAAGTCGACGGGTTGCAACGCGAAGCTGCAGAACGAGTGGTTGCGGCGCGGCCCTATGCCAGCATCGAGATGCTCCGCACCCGCGGCCGGGTTCCCGTGCATGCAATCCAGCGCCTCGCCAGCGCCGATGCATTCCGCTCGCTCTCACTCGACCGCCGCGCAGCATTATGGGACTCGCGCGCGCTGAAGGCCGCGCCGGACCTGCCATTATTCGCTTACGCCGAGGCTCGCGACGAAGGCCTGGAGGAGACGCCCGCTCAGCTTCCGGCGATGCCGCTCGCAGAGCATGTGATCAGCGATTACCAGACGATCCGGCTCAGTCTCAAAGCGCATCCGATGCATTTCCTGCGTGCGCATTATGCGGGGCAGAAGTTCGTCACGGCCGAGCAGCTCAAGAGCCTTCGCGACGGCAAGCGACTGGCGATCGCCGGCGTAGTATTGATCCGCCAGCGTCCGGGCACTTCGAAAGGCGTCGTTTTCATCACCATCGAGGACGAGACGGGAATCGCAAATCTCGTCGTCTGGCCGGATCTGTTCGAAAAGCAGCGCAAAATCGTGATGGGCGCGCGGCTGATGGCCGTCCACGGGATGCTGCAGCGCGACCCGGACAGCGATGTGATCCACGTCGTTGCCGGCCGCCTCGAGGACGATACGCAATTGCTGAGCCGGCTGAGCGACGATTCGCTCCTTCCCGCAAAGCTCGAGAAGGCAGACCATGCCGGAAGCTGGGGAAGGCCGTCCAACCGCCATCCACGCAACGTCGAAATCATCCCGAAAAGCCGCGACTTCCACTGACCGCGAAGGCTTGTTCCATTGCCGGGCCAAGCGCCGCCAGTTCATCCAGCCGCAAGGTTAAGGCACCATTTTTGCCGCAAAGCATTGGTAAGAAAGCAAGAATGAAACGCTTTTTGCTCTTATTCGCAGGGCTTGCGACTGCCCTTGCCCCGGCTTCGGCGCTCGCCAGGAGCAGCCTCGAGGGACGCTGGAAGAACGGCGCCATGGAGATCGTCATCTCTTCGTGCGGCGACAGCCTTTGCGGCCGCGTCGTCAGGGCATCGGCAAAACAGCAGGCGAGAGCCGAAAGCGGCAGCGGAACACGTCTTCTAGGTGCCCGTGTCATCGACGATATCGAGCCGTCCGGGCCACGCACCTGGCGCGCCACCGTGTTCGTCGCCAGCCGTAACATGAACGCGCGCGGCACCATCCAGCAACTCGCGCCAAACCGGCTAGAAGTTCACGGCTGCCTTCTCGGGATCCTCTGCAAGACACAGCATTGGGACCGTATCGGCTAGCCGAGCAGCGGCACCAGCCCCGCTCCGATTTCACCGTTCAGCACCGCTGACTGGAGCGCACTCATCTCGTCGGCCCAATAACGGTCTGCGGTAAAGTGAGCAGAAAGGCTGCGGACGGTCGAATAGACCTCCTGCAGCTTCGGCGAGGTCTTAAGAGGGGCATGATAGTCGATGCCCTCCGCGCCGGCCATCAACTCCACTGCGATTACTCCTGCGGCATTGCGCGCGATCTGCGCGGACTTGCGCGCAGCGATCGGCGCCATCGACACATGGTCCTCCTGGCCGGCGGAGGTCGGGATCGAATCGACGCTTGCGGGAAAGGCCATGCTCTTATTCTCGCTGACCAGCGCCGCGGCCGTGACCTGCGGGATCATCAACCCCGAATTCACGCCCGAATCCTGCGTCAGGAATGCCGGCAGCCCGCTCATCTTGGGATCAACAAGAACGCTCACCCGCCGCTCGCTGATCGATCCGACCTCGCAAAGTGCCATCGCGATCGTGTCTGCAGCGAAGGCGACCGGCTCGGCGTGGAAATTGCCCCCGGAAATCGCCGTATCCTCATCGGAAAATACGATCGGATTGTCGGTGACCGCGGCAGCCTCGATCGTGAGCGTGCGCGCCGCATTTTCGAGGACGTCGAGGGCAGCACCCATGACCTGCGGCTGACAGCGGAAACTATAGGGGTCCTGGACGCGCTCGCATTTGACGTGGCTGACGAGGATTTCGCTACCCATTAGCAAATCGTCGATGGCGGCCGCGACACGGATCTGGCCGGGCTGCCCGCGGAGCGCCGAGATGCGCGGATCGAACGGCTTGGCGCTTCCCTTCAGCGCATCCACCGACAGTGCGCCGGCGGCGATGGCAGCGCAAAATACGCGCTCGCCGGCAAAGAGCGCATCGAGGGCAAGTGCGGTGCTCGCCTGCGTGCCATTAATGAGCGCGAGGCCTTCCTTCGGCCCGAGTTCCAGTGGCTCGAGCGCGATCCGCTTGAGCGCTTCGCGGGCAGGTAGCACTGCGCCGCCGATGTCGATCCTGCCATAGCCCATCAGCGCTGCGATAAGGTGGGCTAGCGGGGCGAGATCGCCGCTGGCGCCAACGCTTCCCTGGGCCGGAATGAGCGGCATCGCGTCGGCATCGATCAGCCGCTGCAAGGCCTCGATGACACCTAATCGAACGCCCGAATGGCCACGGCCAAGTCCGAGCAGTTTGAGGATGATCATCAGTCGCGTCACATGGCGTGGCAGGGGGTCGCCCAGGCCGGCGCTGTGCGAGAGAATGAGATTGGTCTGGAGCTCAGCAAGACGCTCATTCGCGATACGCGTATTCGCGAGGAGGCCGAAGCCCGTGTTGATGCCATAGACCGTCTCGCCGGACGCGACGATGCGCTCGACTGCAGCCGCCGACGCGGCCATACGCTCCATCGATGCCTCGTCGAGCGAAGCCGCTTCCCCCCGCCAGAGGCGGCGCAGCGTGCCAAGATCGATCGCTTCAGGATTTAGTTTCAAACCACTCCTCGCTGCCCGGACAGGATCCCGTCAGATTGTCGAATTGACGGAGCCTTGGATGTTCGGGTCCATCTCAATAGAAGTTTCTACAACGCATCACACCGCGCCCGAAATCGATCCGAACGCCTGCCTTACCTCAGATGATCATCGGCAAGTCGAGCCCTTGTTCGCGAGCGCAATCGAGGGCGCTGTCATAGCCTGCGTCGGCATGACGCATGACCCCTGTCGCAGGATCGTTCCAAAGCACCCGCTCGAGCCGCCGCGCCGCGTCGTCGGTGCCATCGGCGACGATCACCATGCCGGCATGCTGCGAATAGCCCATGCCGACTCCTCCACCATGGTGGATCGAGACCCAGGTCGCGCCTGACGCAGTATTGAGGAGCGCGTTGAGGAGCGGCCAATCGGAGACCGCGTCGCTTCCGTCCCGCATGCTTTCGGTCTCGCGGTTGGGCGAGGCTACACTGCCGCTGTCGAGATGGTCCCTCCCGATCACGATCGGCGCGGAGACTTCACCACTTCGCACCATCTCGTTGAAGGCGAGACCGAGGCGGTGACGCTGCCCGAGGCCAACCCAGCAGATACGTGCGGGCAGGCCCTGAAATGCGATCCGCTCCCGCGCCATGTCGAGCCAGCGATGGAGGTGCGGGTCGTCGGGAATCAGCTCCTTGACCCGCTGGTCGGTCCGGTAAATGTCTTCGGGATCGCCGCTCAACGCAGCCCAGCGGAAGGGGCCGATCCCCCGGCAAAAGAGCGGACGCACATAAGCAGGGACGAACCCCGGGAAATCGAACGCATGGGTGACGCCCATGTCCTTCGCCTCTTGCCGGATATTGTTGCCATAATCGAAGGTCGGAACGCCCAGTTCGCGGTAGCTGAGCATCGCTTCGACATGCTGCGCGATGGATATGCGCGCAGCCTCCGCCACCGCAGCCGGATCGCGCTCGCGCATGTCCTGCCATTTCGCGACCGACCAGCCGGCGGGACAATAGCCGTTGGCGGGATCGTGCGCACTCGTCTGGTCGGTCAGTGCATCAGGCCTGATGTTGCGCTCCAGCATCTGCGGGAGGATCTCCGCTGCATTGCCGAGCAGGCCAACGCTGGTCGGCTCGCTGGCATTGCGGATGATGTCGAGTGCCTCATCGATGCTGTTTGCGCGCCGATCCAGATAGCGCGTCTCCAGCCGCTTCTCGATCCGGCTTTCCTGGCACTCGATCGCGATGCAGTGAGCCCCGGCCATGACTGCAGCGAGCGGCTGCGCCCCGCCCATTCCGCCAAGTCCCGCAGTAAGTATCCAGCGCCCCTTGAGATCGCCGCCATAATGCTGGCGTCCCATTTCCGCGAATGTTTCGTAAGTGCCTTGGACGATGCCCTGCGTGCCGATGTAAATCCAGCTGCCGGCAGTCATCTGGCCGTACATCATGAGCCCCTTGCGATCGAGCTCGTTGAAGACCTCCCAGCTTGCCCACTTCGGCACGAGATTGGAGTTGGCGATCAGCACACGCGGCGCATCCTTGTGCGTGCGAAACACGCCGACCGGCTTACCCGACTGGACGAGGAGGGTCTGGTCTTCCTCCAGGCGTTCCAACGTCTCGACGATCCTGTCGAAGCACTGCCAGTTCCGGGCCGCTCGGCCGATACCGCCGTAGACAACGAGGCTTTGCGGATCTTCCGCGACCTCGTCATCGAGATTGTTCATCAGCATCCGCACCGCGGCTTCGGTCGTCCAGTGCTTCGCCTTGATCTCGCTACCGCGTCGGGCGCGGATGCGGCGGCTGTTGTCGCGTCGTTGTAGGTCCGTCATGTTTTTGCGCTCTAGCGGCTGGAGCCGCGCGACCCAAGGGGACGCCAGCTGTCGACCCAAACCAGCAGCAGGCCCGACAGGATGAACCCGACGGCGATCCCGCCAGCATTCAAGGCGGTTTGCAGCCAACCAAGCCTTGCGAGGTCGATGAAGGGGTAAGGATATTTGTGGTCGAACCAGCCGCGGGCGAGAACGTAGATGAAATAGGCGAGCGGATAAGCGCTCCACCACAATGGGGCACTCCAGCGCAGCTTCGCGCGCGGCGCGAACAGCAGCCACCAAAGCGCCATCAGCACCGGCGATGCCTTGTGGAGCAGGAAGTTGGCGATCAGCGCGGCACCGCGAAGCTCGTGCAGCCCAGCAAGCAGGACTGCGTATACGGCGCCGACCAACAGGATCGCGATCGTCAGCCCACCAAGCACGAAGGGCGAAACCCGGTGCCCGATGGCAACCCAGGTCATCGCGGCTGCGAGCCCGAGGTTGGTGAGGATCGTGAAGAAGCGACCGAGCGCCCAGACCGTCGCGACGAGATCGTGATGACCGGCGTAGGTCGCGGAAAACTGAATGGCGAGCCCAGCCCAGCTCACAATCGCGACCAGCGCGGCCAAGGCCCTATGCATCGTTGCCGCCAAAGATCCGGCGCTCGGGGCCCGGCAATCCCACCCAGTAGCCGAGCTCGGCGAGCGATTCGATCCGCCAGGAACAAAGGTCCGCACGCTTTCCAGCGGCAATGGTCCCGATACTATGGGCAAGGCCAAGAGCTCGCGCAGCGTTGATGGTGAAGCCTGCGATCGCTTCCTCGGGCGTGAGGCCAAAGAGCGTGCACGCCATGTTCATTGCCAGCGTCGGGGATAGCAAAGGCGAGGTTCCAGGATTGCAATCGGTCGCAATTGCAATCGGCACCTTGTGCTTGCGTAGGACGGCGACCGGCGGCTTCTTCTTTTCCTGCAGGGCGTAAAAGGCTCCGGGAAGGAGCACCGCCACGGTTCCCGCGGCGGCCATTGCCCGCGCGCCCGCCTCATCGAGATGCTCGAGATGATCGGCGGAGAGAGCGCGATATTGCGCAGCAAGGGCCGCCCCGTGCTGGTTCGACAATTGCTCGGCGTGGAGGCGAACCCGCAGTCCATTGTGCGCCGCGGCCTTGAACACGCGTTCCACTTCCGCGGGGGTAAAGGCGATTGTCTCGCAGAAGGCATCGAGGCTCGTCGCAAGCCCCTGCTTGGCAGCGGCCGGGACGAGCTTATCGACGATTTCGCTGACATAATGAGCGCGGCGGTCGCGCTGGTCCGCGGGTAGCGCATGGAGCGCCAGCAAGGTCGGCACGATGCGCACTGCTTCGCCATGTCCAAGCTCATTTGCGATGCGAAGGAGGCGTAGCTCGCTGGTCGGATCGAGGCCGTAGCCCGACTTGATCTCGATCGTCGTGCAGCCACCCTGCATGAGCGCGCGAAGCCGTCGACGACTTTGGTCGAGCAATTCTTCATCGGACGCGGCCGCGGTCCGATCGACGGTCGAAGCGATACCTCCGCCCGCCCTGGCGATCTCCTCGTAGCTCGCACCGGCACGTCGCATCGCATGTTCGTCCGCACGCGTGCCGCCGAACAGAAGGTGAGTGTGACAATCGATCAGTCCTGGAGTTACCCAGGCGCCGCCGAGCGCATCCACCTTCTTCGCGCGAAAACCGGCGAGCTCGGTTCGCTTGCCGACGCGCACGATCTTGCCGTCCGAGATCCCGATGGCAGCATTGTCGATCAGACCCAGCGGATTGCCGGGGCTTTCCTCAAAAGTGACAATGTTGCAGTCGACGAGCAGCCGGTCCCACATGATTTGCCCTTAGTGGCCGAGACCCCCCGCGGGCAACGGCCGATAATCGGCGACTGCCCGGGCCGACCGCTGCGCGGCCACGATCTTTGCCTGATGATCGGCAGCGATACGTCTGGACCCTTGGCGAACATGATTGCTACGGCAATTCCATGAGCGCCTGGCCCAACCTTTCCGATCTCCTCGTCGAGGGCAATGCCGCAGTCCCGATCGGCCTTGTCGGGGCCCCGCTCGCCGCCGGGTCGGTCACGCCAGGCTCGTGCGACAAGGCACCGGGGCTCCTTCGCAAGGCCCTCAGACGGATCGCGCGCTACGACATCGAGATTGGGCGTTCGATTTTCACTCCGATCCGTGATCGCGGCGATGTCGGGCTCGACGGCCTTACCATCGAGGAGGCAACGAACCCGATCCGAGACGCGGTCGCCGCAAGCCTCAATGACCATGCCCTGACGCTCCTTGTCGGAGGCAATAATGCGATCACCCGCCCCGCAGCGCTTGCGCTCGCAAGTCCGCTGGACCGTGTCGGTCTCGTGACGCTCGATGCCCATTTCGACATGCGCGACCTCGACGATGGCCTTAGCAACGGCAATCCAGTGCGGGCGCTCATCGCGGATGGGCTGCCGGGTCGCAACATCGCGCAGATCGGTCTGGCGAGCTTCGCCAACAGCGAGGCCATGCATCGCGACGCGCTTGCCGCGGGCAACCTCGTCGTCAGCATCGAGGATGTCAGGCGTGATGGGATCGACAAGGCAATCGACTATGCGCTCGCGCATTTGAAAGATGCCGATGTCATTCTCGTCGACTGCGATATCGACGTCATCGATCGCGCGCAAATGCCCGGGGCTCCAGGCGCGAGGCCCGGGGGAATGACTGTCACCGACTTCTTCTCAGCGGTACGCCGGCTCGCGGGTGAGCACCGCGTGCGGGTCATCGACCTCACCGAGTGGGACCCGTCCCTCGATGCGACGGACCTTAGCGCCCTGACCGCCGCACGCTGGGTGGCGGAGTGCGTTGCCGGCTTCGAGAATCGCTAGTTTTCCTGCGCAAAGGGCGATGAAATGAGCATCGCCAGCGCAGCCCACCAGCATCGGGGACGGCCGCTGCAACATTCACGGGCGAACCGTGCTCGACGTCAACCAGCGCGCTGCGGGTCGGCCGCGATCATGCGCCCTTTGGCCGAGAGCGTTCGAAATGTGATGGAAAATCGCAGCTGCTCGCCCGGCACGATCCGGTGCTCCCAATCCCAGCGCGCTTCGCCCGAAAGCAGGTAAGCCGATCTTCGCGGAAGATCGAGATTGGTCCGCTCGAACCCGCCGGACCCGCGGCGGCGGAAACGCAATACCGCTGCTGCCGAAAGCGAAATGCCGACCACCTCCTCGAAAACGTCGCGGTCGCGGTGCCAGCCAATGCCGGCGCCAGGGTCATAGCGGGCGAGAAGGACGTGGACGAAGTCATCCGGGCGGTTGCCGGCAAACCGGGCGGCCTTGCGGCGAAGCGATTCCAACCAGGAGGGGATAGGCTCCGCCGGGCGAAATGCTCCATCGTCGAAATCATAGCGCCAGCCAAAGCTCCTCGTCTTGCGATTGCCGAGCCAGCCCTGGAACCGGAACGGCGACAGGTCGGCTGCAAGAAGCTCGCCGATCAAGGCCTCTTCCTCGGCCAAGCCGATGATCTCCTCGCAGTAGCGCAGGCCTGCAATCGGCGGCGTGCCGAAGAGGTCAGGCGCCATCACGGCTTGCCAAGGCAGCGCGGCAATGACCGCAGAGCTGCAAATCTTTATTTGTCCCCGCAACGATGGTCATTGCCCGAATAGCTCTTGGAGCTGAGAGGGCCTGAGCTCGGGCGCGAGCTGCTCGAACGTGCACTGTTTCGGGGACTTGTCGGGCCGCCAGCGGACAATGGCAGTGCCGTGGCGGAAGCGTCGGCTGGTAACCTGGTCGTATCGGACCTCCACCACGAGCACAGGCTTGACGGGCTGCCAGGCCACCTCGCGGCCGCGGTTCCAGCGGCTCGGGCCCCCAGGGGCGCTGCCGGTGAACGCGGACGGGCCCAGGAGTGCTTCCAGGTCGCCCGTGAGCTCTGCGCGCTCACTTGCCGGGATGGCGGACGTGAACCCGACGTGGTGAAGCAGTCCCGCTTCGTCATAGAGGCCCAGGAGCAGCGATGCGACGTCCTTGGACTTCTCGCCATAGCGAAACCCGCCGACGACGCAGTCGGCAGTCCGGTGCTGCTTCACCTTCACCATCGCCCGTTCGCCGAAACGATATTCGAGGTCGCGGCGCTTGGCGACCACGCCGTCGAGCGCCCCGCCGCTGCGCCGAAGCCACCCCAGAGCCGTCGAGCGGTCGCAGGTCATCGGCGAAAGATCGAGGCCGGGAACTTCGTTTTGCGCGAAGAATCTCTCGAGTGTGTCGCGGCGGTTCGCGAGCGGCTCATGGGAAAGGTCGTTGCCGCCAAGTCCGATCAGGTCGAATAGCATCAGCTCGGCTCGATGTTCGGCGACCAGCTTGCGCACCCGGCTCTCTGCCGGATGAAGCCGAAGCTGGAGCGCGTCAAAGGAGAGCGCATCGCCAACGGGGAGTATCAGTTCGCCGTCGACGAGGAACTGTTTCTGCTTAACGCCCGCCAGCATCTCCACGATGTCCGGGAAATAGCGACCGAGCGGTTTGCCGGACTTGGAGGTCAAGCTGATCTCGTCGCCTACGCGCTCCGCAAGGCAGCGAAAGCCGTCCCACTTGGGTTCATATTGCCAGCCCTCGCCCTCGGGTAGCTCGGCTGCGAGCACGGCTTCCATCGGCGCGGGAACCATCGAATCCTTGGCCATCGCGAGACAATCGCCAGCGCCTTGCAGTCGTTCCCCCAGCTGTTACGCTGCCGGTCTGATTGGGGGGAGAATTGGCATGACTTTCGACGCGAATGCCGCGACGGCCAAGTATATCGACAGCCTCGGGCCCGCGGCGCTCGAGAAAGCTCACCACTATACGCTCGGCAAGGAATGGATGCTGCTCTGGTCCCTGCTCGTTGCGGCAGTCGTGACCTGGCTGATCGTCCGCTCGGGACTGCTTGAGCGTCTCCAGTCGAGACTGTCCGAAAAGCGTCGAAACCTAAGCGCACTAACCGTCGCCTTTGTCTATTTCATCGTCTCGACGATCATCACGCTTCCCTGGAGCATCTATGCGGACTGGTGGCGGGAGAAGAGTTACGGCCGCACCAGCCAGCCATTCTCGGACTGGTTGCTGCAACTTGGAATTGCGACGCTCGTCACCTCGCTTCTCAGCGCCATCTTCTTCATGGGCGTCTACTGGCTGATGCGGCGGACGGGCCGTCGATGGTGGATATGGTCGGGCGCGCTCTCCGCAGTGGCCTTCGCCTTCGTCATCCTGCTTTCGCCAGTTCTGATCGAGCCCTTGTTCAATCATTATACGCCCGTCCCCCCGGGCCAGGTTCGAGACGCTGTCGTGGAGATGGCTCAGCGGGCAGGAATTCCGGCGAACAAGGTCTACATGTACAACGGCTCCCGCCAATCGAACAACTTCACCGCCAATGCCGGAGGTGTCGGCAGCACGGCGCGGGTCGCGATCTCCGATGTCGCGTTCAAGAATGCGACGCTTGACGAGGTGCGGGCGGTGACTGGCCACGAGATCGGTCATTATGTGCTGAAGCACACCTGGTGGGGGATCTTGTTCTATTCGGTTGCCGCCATCATCCTGTTCTGGATCGCGGACCTGACATTCCCCTGGTTCGCAAGGCGCTTTGGAAGTCGATCGACGCTCACCGATCCGGCCGGATTGCCCGTTTTGATGTTCATGATCTCCTTCTT
>DATIQO010000160.1:0-2556 GCA_035470745.1 Sphingomicrobium sp.
GACGGGTCTAAGGCGCACATGTGCATCTCGCGCGACATCAGCGAGCGCAGGCAGGCCGAGGACGCCCTCCGGCGAAGCGAACAGCGGCTTCGCCTTGTCCAGGATGTCACGGGACTGGCGGAATTTGAAACTGGCGCCGACGGCCTGATGTCGGGATCCGACCGCTTCTTCCAACAACTCGGTCTTCCTGTGGCCGAGGGCCCGGTCGACGGGAAAGCTTGGGCCACACAGGTGCACCCCTCTGACATCGATTGGCTAGTAGACAAGCTTGAGGAAGGGATCGCCAAGCGAAGCGGCTCCTTCAGCAGTGAGTTCCGCATCGTTCGCGCTGACACCGGCGAGACGCGCTGGCTCTCCTCCAACGCCAGGACGGAGTATGCTGAGGACGGCGCCGTGGTCCGCACCATCGGCGCACACCTGGACATAACCGAACGCAAGCACGCCGAGGAAGCCTTGCGGGCCAGCGAGGCGCGCCTGCGGTTGGTCCAGGAAGCGACGGGCTTGGCAGATTTCGAGGCCGGGCCCGATGGCATCGCTCACATTTCGCGGCGCTTTACGGAGCAGACCGGCCTTCCTCCAGGAACCGCGGAGCTGCCTTTGGAGCAGTGGCTCAGTATCGTGCATCCTAGCGACCGAGAGCGCCTGGTTCGAGACATCGATGAGGCGCTGCGAGGGGACGACGCTTTCCAGTGCGAGTTTCGCATAATTCGCCAGGACACGGGAGAAGTGCGGTGGATTTCCAGCCGTACGAAGATGGAGCGCGACGCCGGAGGCAACGTTATCCGGAGCATAGGCGCTCACCTCGACATTACCGATCGCAAACGCGTTGAAGAGGCGTTGCGCGAGAGCGAGGAACGCTTCCGCCTGGCCGCCGAAGCGGCCGGGATTGGCGTATGGGATTATGACGAGGAGCACGACCGCCGAGAGTGGTCAGACCGGCTGCACGAGATTTTCGGGGTTAGCGGGCAGGCGCTGGACGTTGCCGAGACCGCCAAGCGCTGCTTTCATCCGGCGGATCGAGCGCAGTTTCTCGGCTTAACCGAAGAGCTCGGAACGGGCACGATGGACCGCTTTGAGGTGTCGTTACGCATCATGCGGCCCGCGGATGGTCGCGAACGCTGGGTCACCTTGAATGCCTGGCGCAAGCACAAGGCGGACAGCCGGTCGCGCCGGATCATCATGACCGTTCGCGACGTCACCGAAGAGAAGACGGCCGAGGACCGAATCCGCTGGAGCGCCAATCACGATTCTCTGACCCGCCTCGCTAACCGCTCGTTATTTCAGCACGATCTCGATCTAGCGATCAGGCGTGCCAAAGCGAGTCGCAAGGAAGTCGGGGTGCTTTTGCTCGACCTTGATCACTTTAAGCAGATCAATGATTCACTCGGGCATGACGTCGGGGACGCATTACTCAAGATGTTTGCCGAACGGTTGCAGTCCGTCGTCCGGAGCCGCGACACTGTCGCCCGGCTCGGTGGTGATGAGTTCGCTATTGTCGTACCCGAGTTACATAATCCAGACGATCTCCTCCGCATCGCGCACGTGATCGAGGAACGGATGCGCGTACCATTCGTCAACGGCGGCCGGATGCTCGACTGCAGGGCCAGCGTGGGTGCGAGCATCTATCCTGCCCATGGCGCAACCTCGCGCGAAGTGCTCAAGAACGCCGACGTGGCTCTGTACGCGGCGAAGGCGGCAGGACGGGGGATCGTCACGATGTTCGAGCCGCGGATGCGCGAGGCAATGCAGCGCGAAGTCTCGATGGTCCAGATCGCTCGCAACGCGATCAACGAAGACCGGTTAGTCCCTTACTATCAGCCCAAGCTGAACTTGCTGAGCGGTGCTGTCGATGGTTTCGAGGCACTGCTGCGCTGGTACATGCCGAACGGGCGGATAGGCCAGCCGGCCGCGCTTGAAGCGGCCTTTGACGACCTGGAGGTCGCCGCCGCCATCAGCGACAGGATGATCGATCGCGTGATCGCCGACATGCGGCGCTGGCTAGATCGAGGAATCGCCTTCCACCACGTTGCGGTGAACGCGTCAGCCGCCGAATTTCGCCGCGACAACTTTGCCGAGCGCGTGCTTGAGCAGCTTCGAAGCGCGCAGATCCCGACGCGTTGTTTCCAGATCGAAGTAACAGAGACGGTTTTCCTCGGCCGCGGTGCCGAATCCGTCCACCGCGCACTGGCGCTCCTCAATGCGCAAGGCGTCAAGATTGCACTCGACGACTTTGGCACGGGCTATGCGTCGCTGCGGCACCTCAAGCAGTTTCCGGTCGACGTCATCAAGATTGATCAGAGCTTCGTGCGCGACATGGAAGTCGACCCCGGCGATGAGGCCATTGTGCGCGCGGTCATCAATCTCGGAAAGAGCCTCGGCATCCACGTGGTTGCCGAGGGAATCGAAAGCGCCTCACAGGCCGAGCGGCTTGTGCGGCTAGGTTGTGACTTCGGCCAGGGTTTCCTGTTTTCGAAGGCGGTCGGTGCGAGCCGCGTGCCAAGCCTCGTCGGGCGTCTCCAAAACACCGTCACGACGCAGGGTCGCATTGCGACGGCC
>DATIQO010000161.1:0-2316 GCA_035470745.1 Sphingomicrobium sp.
GCCACGACCATGGCGGCGGTGAAGCTCATGTCCGAGGGGTTCAAGCCCGACCGTGACATCATCTTCTTTTACAGCGGCGACGAGGAGACGCGCGGCGTCGGCGCCACCCTCGGCTCGACCAAGTGGCGCAACCTCACCGACGCCGAGTTCGGCCTCAACGCGGACGGCGGCTGTGCCTCTTTCGACCAGCAGTTCCGCCCGCTCGGCTGCGGTATCTCAATGGCCGAGAAGACCTTCCAGACCTACTTCTTCTCAACCCACAACCCGGGCGGCCACAGCAGCCGGCCGCGGCCGGACAATGCGATCTACGATCTTGCCGACGCGCTCGAGAAGCTCCGTACCTATCGCTTCCAGCCAATGCAGAACGAAGTCTCCCGCGCTTATTTCGAGGAGCGCGCGCGGCAGGAGGGCAACAGCGAGCTCGGGCAGCAAATCCGCGCTTGGCTGGCCAATCCCAACGATGGCCCCGCAGCCGATGCGATCGAGGCCAATCCGCTTGAGGTCGGGCTGACGCGCACCCGCTGCGTCGCGACGATGCTAAATGGCGGCCATGCCGACAACGCGCTGCCGCAGAGCGCGACGGCGACGGTCAATTGCCGCATCTTCCCCGGAGTGCAGCCGACCGAGGTCCAGGCAGAATTGCAAAAACTCGTCGGCCCCAATGTCGAGGTGAAGCCTGACCCCAATTATATCGGCGTTCCGACACCGGCTTCGCCGCCTCGGGCAGACGTCGTCGCGGCGGTGACGAAGGCAATCCAGCATTTTCACGGGCCGGACATGCATGTCTTCCCGATGATGTCGACGGGCGCGAGCGATGGAAGCTTCTTCCGTGCCCAGGGAATCCCCGTCTACGACATCGACGGCAGCTGGGGCATTTCTCCGATCGATGAGCGGGCGCACGGCCTTGACGAGCGCATCCCCGTGCGGGCCATGTATGACGACGTTCTCTACTGGGAGATGATCATACGCTCGCTGGCATGATCATTGGGAGCCGGCCTATTTGGCCGGCTCCTTCGCATCCATCAGCTTTCGCGTCAGATAGATCTTCTCGAGCGCGGCCGTGTGCGCCGCTTGGCGGAGATTGGCTCCCGCAGCGTGGCCGCCTTCGGTATTCTCATAATAATAGAAGGGAAGGCCGAATTCCTCCATTCTTGCCGCGAACTTGCGCGCATGCTGCGGCCCGACCCTGTCGTCCTTGGTCGTCGTGAAGATGAAGGGAACGGGATAGGAAGCGTCCTTCCTGAGGTTCTGGTACGGCGAGGTTTTCTTCCAGAAGGCGAGGATCGCAGGATCGCTGATGCTCCCATATTCGCCCTCCCAGGACGCGCCGGCGGCGATCTTTGATATTCGGATCATGTCGAGCAGCGGCACTTCGATCATGACCGCATGCCAAAGCTCGGGGTGCTGGATGAACTCGACGCCCATCAGCAGGCCGCCATTGGACCCGCCCTGGATGCCCAGCCGGCGCGGGCTCGTGACCTTGCTCGCGATGAGGTCCTTTCCGACCGCCGCGAAATCGTCGTAGATGATCTGGCGCTTGGCGCCGAGACCGGCCTCGTGCCAGGCAGGGCCGAACTCGCCGCCGCCGCGGATGTTGGCGAGCGCGTAGACGCCGCCCTTTTCCAGCCAGAGCTTGCCATTGGTGCCGCTGTAGCTCGGCGTCTGGCTCGCCTGGAAACCGCCATAGGCATAAAGGAGCGTCGGATTGTTTCCGTCGAGCGTCATGTCGCGCCGGTGGACGAGGAAATAGGGGATCCTCGTGCCGTCGCTGGAGATCGCCTCGCGCTGCTCGGTCACGAGGTTCGATGCGTCGAACTTGGCCGGCTGCGACATGACCGACTGGGCAGAGCCGCTGGCCCCGTCAGCAAGCCAAAGCGAGGGTGGGGTCAAAAAACCGGTCACCGCAAGGAGCGCGCGATTGTCGTGCGTCGAAGTGCTGACGAGGCCAATCGTCATGTTGTCGGGAAGATCGATTGCCGACCTCGTCCAACCCTTGGCCGATGGCGAGAAGCGCCACACTCTCCCGCGGACGTTGTCGAGACCGGAAACGAGGAGGACGTCCCTCCCGGTGGCAACGCTTTCGACCGACTGCTTTGGACCCGGCGCGAAGATCAGCGTGGGGTTGAGCTTGCGGGGATTTGCACGCAGCGAGGCAAGATCCACCGAGAGGATGGAACCGGCCTTGTAGCTTCTTCCCCGTTTCGCCGGCTGCCAGTCTTCCTGGAGCTGGATGATGGCATGGCCCGCGACGAGGTCGCTTACCGATGCCTTGGCCGGAATGGCGATCTGCTGCACGCCCTTGGCGCCGAGCAGGAA
>DATIQO010000162.1:0-9966 GCA_035470745.1 Sphingomicrobium sp.
GACCGCCCCTACAAGTCAGTCAGTGCCGAGCGGACGTTTGACGAGGACCTTGTCGATGCCGACAGGCTGGCGCGCGAGCTCGACCGTATCGCCGGCTATGCCTGGGAGCGCGTGAAGCGCGCCGACGTCACCGGCCGAACCGTGACACTCAAAATCAAGTTCGCCGATTTCACGACCATCACCCGGTCGAGAAGCTACGGATTGGCTGTCCCCGATCTCGGCTCGTTCAACGCGGCCGGACAGGCTTTGCTCGCGGCGCTCCACCCTCTTCCGCAAGGCATCAGGCTGCTCGGCCTGGGCCTCCATAACTTAAGTGAAGGGGGTGAAGCGGCGCCCCTCCAGCTGGGACTCGCAATCTGAGGCGACTTCTGATATAAAATTGTCACATGGGGCCGCCAGCGATTCAGCTGCGGCCTCAAATTCATAGGGAAGCCAAGAAACAGGCATGGAGCCACGGCCACTGGTCGTTTTGGGGGGCGACGCGGATGCGCCGGCTCTGCTGCCGCAAACGGAAAGGTTAGCAATGGCTACTAAGGCGCTCAGCTTCGATGTCGGCGATTACGTTGTGTACCCCAAGCATGGCGTTGGCCGCGTCGTCGAACTGCAAAGCACCGAAATCGCCGGAACCCGCCTCGACCTCTACGTGCTTCGGTTCGAGAAAGAGAAGATGACCCTTCGAGTGCCGGTCAACAAGGCGGACTCGGTCGGGATGCGTAAGCTTTCGTCGGACAAGACGATGAAGGACGCGCTCGACACGCTGAAGGGCAAGCCCAAGATCAAGCGGACGATGTGGTCGCGCCGCGCCCAGGAATATGAAGCCAAGATCAACTCCGGGGATCTCAGCTCGATCGCCGAGGTCGTCCGCGACCTCTTCCGGCCTGACGATGCGCCGGAGCAGAGCTATTCCGAGCGGCAGATCTTCGAGGCGGCGTCATCGCGCCTGGCGCGCGAGCTCGCCGCAATGGAGCAGACCGACGAGAAGTCGGCGCTCGCCAAGATCCTCGACATCCTGAACAAGGCGGCTGTCATCCATCACAAGTCGAAGGAAGACGCATAAGCTTCTTCGTTCCTGCAACGGATGTGAGAAAGTAGGGCGCCCCGTCTGGGGCGCCCTTTCTTTTTCCAGCTTGCGGGCATTTTCATGCAAGTGTATTGTTTAAATAATACAGTCGAACAGGAGGGACATGATGCGCAAGTCTATCGTCGTAGCAGTGATCGCCGCCTGCTCCGCAACAAGCGCCTGCGGCAGGATGCACGATGAGGGCGCGGGCCCGAGTGTTTCGCGCAGCTACCAGGTCGGCAACTTCCAGCAGATCGAGGTCGCCGGCCCATATCAGGTCAATGTGCGCACCGGCGCGAACCCCGCTGTTTCGGGCGAGGGTTCCGAGAAACTGCTCGACCGCACCGTTGTCGTTGTCGAGGGCGACAAGCTCGTCATCCGTCCGCAGGAGAATCACGGATGGTTCCATTTCGGCTGGAGCAGCGGCAAGGCGACCTTCGCCGTTACGGTGCCCAAGCTCAATGCCGCGACCATCGCTGGATCGGGCGACATCCGAGTTGATCATGTCCAGGGTGACCGGTTCGACGGCGCCGTCGCCGGCTCGGGCGGCCTTAGCGTCGATTCGGTGAACGTCGGCGCGCTCAAGCTTTCGATCGGTGGCTCCGGCAGCGCCAAGGCAGGCAGCGGCAAGGCGCAGACCGCCGACTATGGGATCGGCGGGTCCGGCGACATCGAGGCCGGCGCGGTTGAAACGCAGCAGGCCAAGGTCTCCATTGCAGGATCGGGAAGCGTCAAGGCACGTGCGACCTCGACCGCCGACGTCAGCATCATGGGTTCGGGCGATGTCGATGTCGCTGGCGGCGCGAAATGCTCCATATCCAAGGCAGGATCGGGCAGCGTCCGCTGTTCTTAAAGCCGCTTTAACCATGACGTGGGAAGGTGGGCCGATGCGCACCTTCCTGATTGTCGCCGCCTTCGTCGCGGCTGCCGCGCCGGCCAATGGAGCGACCCGCAATTTCGGTATCACCAGCTTCACCAAGGTCCGCGTCGACGGCCCGTTCGCAGTCGCGCTGAGGACCGGCATCGCCCCCTTCGCGCGGGCGAGCGGTTCGTCCGCCGCGCTCGACCGGGTGGCGATCGAAGTTCGCGGTGACACCTTGGTCATCCACAACAACCTCGATTCCTGGGGTGGCTATCCGGGCAAGGACCCGGGCCCGGTCGAGATCAGCCTCGGCACCCATGATCTCACCGATGTCTGGATCAACGGCTCGGGTTCGCTATCGATCGACCGCGTGAAGGGGCTTGCGTTCGGCCTCTCGTTGCAAGGTTCGGGAAGTGCCGAGATCGAGGAGGCCGACGTCGACCAGCTGAACGCAAGCGTCGCCGGCACCGCCAGCGCAATGCTTCGCGGCAAAGCTGCGCGACTGACCGCAGTCGTTCGCGGCATCTCCAGCCTCGATGCGGCCAAACTGACGACGAAGGATGCGGTGATCGGTGCCGAAGGTGCCGCCAAGGTCACCGCCGAGATTTCCGACTCCGCGACGATCGACGCGAGCGGACCAGCGACAATCGTTCTTGCCGGACACCCCGCATGCACCCTCCGGGTCAACGGCTCGGCGGGCGTGAGTGGCTGCCGCTAGTTGACGGAGGTCCTGGCCTCCACTCCCGAAAGGAAGTTCCACAGAGCGCCGGCGAGCTCCTCGCCCGCGTCGATCGCCTCTTCGCGCTGGTCTGAAGGAAGGCGTTCGAGAAGCATGCGGCAGACCGCGCTATGCTCGGTATCCGCGCTCTCGTGGACCCTGAAGAAGCGCAAAGTCTCCTCGTCATCGATGCCATAACGCTCGATCAGCCCCTCTATCTTGGCGGATGCGACCGCCGGGAACTGGCTCTCGTAGGCATAAAGGGCGCCGAGCCCGGAGGCGTAGGAGCGGCGCGAGAGCTTGCGAAACGTCTCGATCAGAGCCTGCGTTTCGGCGTTCAGCTCCTGCGAGCGAACATCCGTTTCGCTCTCGCCGAGCCCGCAAGCGAACATCAGCCATAGCGTCGCATGGTCCTGCTTGCCGGCCTCGAGGCCCTCTTCCTCGGCGAGATTCTCGGCAAGCATGCGGCGGCCGTCGCGATCCTCGCACGCGCTGTGAACCGCGCTCACTGCTCGAGGAAAGGCCTCGACATGGTGGAAGTATTGCCGGGAATAGGCCCGCAGTGCGTCAAGCGGGAGCCTGCCCTCGGTCCATGCCTGATAGAAAGGATGATTGAGCATTGCGCGCGCAGCAACTTTGGCGTCGATCGCCGTTGAAACCGTCATTTGGCCTCCTTTGTTTCGGTCCCGTTATCGTGCCCGCGGATGGTCGGCAAGGCGACTTGCGCGCCCGTTGATGCCGAGCGATGGTTCCGCTCATCGAGGGCCGACCCTGCCGCTCATCGGCCGCAAGCGGAGCGATCGCTAGTGGGCGTTGGTTGGCGTTAGACAAGCGCGAGAGAGGCAAGCTTTCCGTAAAGGTGCGGCGGCAGCGCTTCGATCCCGCTGCCGTCAGCGTCAGTCCCTGGCGCATCCTCTTCTTCAAGATAGCGCCAGCCCTGGTGCGCTCGGCGCGGTGCCGGCGCGACGGCAACCAGCTCCGCCGAACATATGATGTCGATGCGGCCGTCCTCGCGATCTTCGAAGCGGAGAATCTCCTGGCACGCGATCAGCCGATGCTTGACGATCCAGTAGAGGTTGCCGCCAATGAGCTCGGCCGAGCGCCTCGGACGCATGCGCGTGGGCACCCGCACCTCGCCGCCATGAGCGCGGCTGGCGATCCGCGCCTGAAGCGCTTCGAGGTCGCGGCAGGAAAACGCAACCTTCGTCAGATGGAGCCTGGGCACGGCTTTGCCGATGCCGGCCTAGTGCATGATTCGCAATGATCTAGCGGCCAAGGCCAACAAGCGAGGCAAGGCCGAGGAAGCTGAAGAAACCCGTGACGTCGGTGATCGTGGTCACGAAGACCGCGGAGGAAACCGCAGGGTCGATGCGGAACCGGTCGAGCGTGACTGGAACGAATATTCCCCCAAGCCCTGCCGCCAAATTGTTGATCACCATCGCTGCAGCAATGACTGCGCCGAGACGAAAGCCCCCCGGGACCGGGTGGATGACGCCGAAGATCAGCGCGACACCGGCGCCGATCAGCACGCCGAGCGCCAATCCATTCGCAACCGCGATCGTAAGCTCGCGGATGAACGCACGAAGCGTGTTCGACTCGGTCAGCTGGTTCGTCGCAAGCGCGCGGACCGCAACTGCTAGCGTTTGCGTCCCGGCGTTGCCGCCCATGCCCGCAACGATCGGCATCAGTACCGCGAGAACGGCATATTTGCCGATCTCGCCCTGGAACAGGCTGACCACGCTCGCTGCAAGGATCGCGGTGCCAAGATTGATGACCAGCCAGAAGAGGCGCCGGCGGATTGTCAGCGCTACCGGCTCGTTGATGTCCTCGCCGCCCGCGCCCGACAGCAAAAGGACGTCCTCGCCCGCTTCCTCCTGGATGATGTGGACGATGTCGTCGACGGTGATCATGCCGACCAGCCGCCCCGATTCATCGACAACAGCGGCGGATACGAGCGCGTACTTCTGGAAGCGCAGCGCGACATCCTCCTGGTCCATGTCGACCGGGATCAGCGTCTGCTCGCCCTGCATGATTTCGCTGACCGGGGTCGCGCGCGGTGTCCTGAGGATCGTCGAGAGCTTGCACGTGCCAACGGGATGATGGTCCGTGCTGACCACGAACACTTCCCAGAAATCCGTCGGGAGGTCGGCGGTCGAACGCAGATAATCGATGACCTGGCCGACCGTCCAATGTGCAGGAACAGCGCAGAGATCCCGCTGCATGAGCCGGCCGGCCGATTCCTCCGGATAACTCAGCGCCTCCTCGACGGCAGCCCGGTCGTCGGGCTCCATCGCCTGAAGCACCGCCTGCTGCTCGTCGCGGTCGAGATCTTCGATGAGGGCGACCGCGTCGTCGGTTTCGAGCTGGCCGGCGATGTCCGCGACCTGGTGCGGCTCGAGCTCGTCGAGCAGGTCGTCGCGGACATATTCGTTCATTTCCGCAAGCACGTTCGGGCTGACGATTCCCGCGAGCGCCTTTACCAGTCCTTCGCGCTCGTCGCGGGCGGCAAGCTCGATAAGGTCGGCAACATCGGCAGGGTGGAGCGGCTGAACGAGCTTGCGCGCGGTCTCGTCGTCACCCGCATCAACTGCGTCGAGAACCTTGTCGACGAACTCCGGCCGAAGCCGGTCTTCCTCGTCGATCGCGCTCGAATGAGCTGGATTCGAATCCGGTGCGAGTGGCGCGGCGATGTCGTCGCTGTCGGCCATGTCTCTTTCCTCGCTGGACCCGGTGCCGCACTCCTATGGGCGAGGCCGCTCTGGCGCAACCACCCGCGGGTCCCTAAATCGCGCGCCAGACCAAGCATTCATACGGAGTTTATTCAATGGCCGATGCCGACCGCCTCCATCTCTCTCTTTCGACCGGCGGCGACGTCGTCATCAAGCTCCGGCCAGACCTCGCCCCGGGACATGTGGAGCGCATCACCGAGCTTGCAAGCAGCGGCTTTTACGACGGCGTCGTTTTCCACCGCGTGATCCCTGGCTTCATGGCGCAGGGCGGCGATCCGACCGGCACCGGTTATCACGGCTCGGACCTTCCCAACCTCAAGGCGGAGTTTTCGGGCGAGACCCACCGCCGCGGCGTCGCCTCGATGGCACGCTCGCAGAACCCAGACAGCGCCAACAGCCAGTTTTTCATCGTGACCGAGGATTCGCCTTTCCTCGATCGCCAGTACACGGTCTGGGGCGAGGTCGAGAGCGGGATGGAATATGTCGACGCGCTGCCTGTCGGCGAGCCGCCGCGCGAGCCAGGAAAGATCGTCAAGGCAACCGTCAGGAAAGCCGGCGAATGAAGAAAGTCGCGCTCGTGACTGGCGCGTCCGCGGGGCTCGGGGTCGAGTTCGCGCGCCAGTTATCGAAGCGTGGCCATCGCCTCGTCCTTGTCGCGCGGCGCAAGGAGCGAATGGACGAGCTTGCAAAGGAACTTGGCAATGCGCGGGCGGTCGCGATCGACCTTTCGCGCGCGAATGCTGCTGCAAAGCTCATGGCCGATATCGACGAGAATGGCGAAACCGTCGACCTGCTCGTCAACAATGCCGGCTTTGGATTGATCGGGCCGTTCGCCGAGCTCGACGCCAAGCGCGAACGGCAGATGATCGATCTCAACGTCGGCACCCTGACCGATCTCTGCCGCTTTGTCGCGCCTGGCATGATCGAGCGGAAGTCGGGAGCGATCCTCAACGTCGCCTCGACTGCAGCTTTCCAGCCAGGCCCAAAAATGGCGGTCTATTTCGCAACCAAGGCGTTCGTGCTTTCGCTGAGCGAGGCGCTGCACGAGGAGCTGAAGCCACACGGCGTCAAGGTGAGCTGCCTTTGTCCCGGCCCAACCCGTACCGAGTTTGGCGACGTCGCGGGCTTTGGCGGCAACGGCTTGTTCGATCGAGTTGCAATGAATGCAGCCGAAGTGGTGGAAACTGGATTAAAAGGGCTCCAGCACAACAAGGCCGTGGTCGTTTCCGGTCTCGTCAACAAGGTCGGAGCGGCGAGCACGCGGTTCGCTCCGCGGTCGGTGGTTCGCAAAATCGCAGGGTCGATCAAATATTGACGGGGAAAGTGAACCGGCGCGGCATTGCCGCCGTTGCACAGCCGGGACGAAGGCGGGACAGGAGAACACATGCCTGAAGCTGACACGATCGATCGGGTGAAATCACGGCGCGTCCAAGTCGCGAGCTTGCCTCCAGCCGACAGCGGCCGCGGATTTGCCCGCCTTCCAGACAAGCTGATGAGCGAACTTGGACTTGCCGAAGGCGATGTCATCGAGATTGCCGGAAAGCGCTCGACTGCCGCCCGCGCAATCCGCCCCTATGGCGAAGACGAGAATATCGACATCATCCGCCTCGATGGCCTGCAGCGCGCCAACGCCGGCGTCGGATCCGGCGATTATGTCGAAGTTCGCAAGGCCGAATCAAAGCCGGCGACCCGGGTCGTCTTTGCTCCCGCGCAGCCCAATGTCCGCCTTCAGGGCTCGGCCGATGCGCTGAAGCGCACATTCGCGGGCCGTCCGCTCGTCGAGGGCGACACGGTCGCAACCACCGGTCACCAGCGCATCAACGCCGACATGCCGGACCACATCCGGCAGCTGCTGAATGCTCCCGCCTTCGCGCTTCAGGAGCTGAGGCTCGTCGTCACGTCGACCGCGCCCAAGGGCATCGTGCACATCGATGCCAACACCGCGGTCGAGCTTCTTCCCGAATATACGGCCGTCGACGGTCAGCGCCGCGCCGATGTAACCTATGACGATCTCGGCGGCATGCGCGACACCATCGATGCGCTGCGCGAGATGGTCGAGCTCCCACTCCGGCACCCCGAACTGTTCCAGCGCCTCGGCGTCGACCCGCCCAAGGGCGTCCTGCTCCACGGTCCGCCAGGAACCGGCAAGACGCTGCTTGCCCGCGCCGTTGCCAATGAGAGCGCCGCCAAGTTCTTCCTCATCAATGGGCCGGAGATCATGGGCTCGGCTTATGGCGAGAGCGAGCGCCGCCTTCGCGAGATCTTCGAGCAGGCCGCCCAGGCTGCGCCGTCGATCATCTTCATCGATGAGATCGATTCGATCGCTCCGAAACGGGGCCAGGTGACGGGCGAAGCCGAAAAGAGGCTGGTCGCTCAGCTCCTGACGCTGCTCGACGGGATCGAACCGAGGCAAAATACCGTCGTCATTGCCGCCACCAACCGCCCCGAGGCGATCGACGAGGCGCTCCGGCGCCCGGGCCGGTTTGACCGTGAGATTGTCGTTGGTGTCCCCGACGAGCCGGGCCGGCGCGAGATCCTCGGCATCCACACCCGCGGCATGCCCCTGGGGCCGGACGTCAACCTCGACGACCTTGCGCGGCGCACCTACGGCTTCGTCGGCGCGGACCTTGCGGCGCTCTGCCGCGAGGCAGCGCTCGAGGCGGTTCGGCGGATCATGCCGAGGCTCAATCTTTCTGAGGAAGTCATCCCGACCGAGATCCTCGACGCGCTTTCGGTTGAGCTTCGCGATTTCGACAATGCGCTGAAACGCGTCCAGCCCTCGGCGATGCGCGAAGTCATGGTCGAAGCGCCGCAGATCCGATGGGACGATATCGGCGGCCTCGACGCTGCGGCCGGCCGCCTGCGCGAAGGAGTCGAGCTTCCGCTCAAGCACCCCGAAGCGTTCCGCAGGCTCGGAATACGCCCGGCCAAGGGCTTCCTGCTCTATGGCCCGCCGGGCACCGGCAAGACGCTTCTCGCCAAGGCAGCGGCGCGCGAGAGCGAAGCCAATTTCATCGCCACCAAGTCGTCCGACCTTCTCAGCAAATGGTACGGCGAGAGCGAGCAGCAGATCGCGCGCCTGTTCAACCGCGCCCGCCAGGTTGCTCCGACGATCATCTTCATCGACGAGCTCGACAGCCTGGTGCCGGCGCGCGGCGGCGGCCTTGGCGAGCCTCAGGTCACCGAACGTGTCGTCAACACGATCCTTGCCGAAATGGACGGCCTCGAGGAGCTCCAGAACGTCGTCGTGATCGGCGCGACCAACCGGCCAAATCTCATCGACCCGGCGCTTCTTCGTCCTGGCCGTTTCGACGAGCTCATCTACGTCGGCGTCCCGGACACCGCCGGCCGGCGGCGGATCCTTGCCATCCACACCGAGGGCATGCCGCTCGCCCCGGACGTCGACCTCGAGCAGATTGCGCAGCGTTCCGATCGGTTTACAGGCGCCGATCTCGAGGATCTCGTTCGCCGCGCCGGGCTGACGGCGCTGCGCCGCGGACTCGACGCTGCCCAAGTGACCATGGCCGATTTCGAAGTCGCGCTTAATGAGACGCGTGCCTCGGTTACTCCGGAGATGCTCGAAGAATATTCGAGAATCCAGGAAACGCTTAAGAGCGATGCGACGCGCCCACTCGGCGGAATCGGCTTCGTGCTTCCTGGAATGCTCCGGCCCAAGGAGGGCGGGAAGGCTTGATTTGACGAGCTTTGCCCGCCTTGAACCTCTTCGTCGCGCAAATGGCGCGGTTCGCGGAAGAGTGTTGACCCCACATCCAACTGTAACGTTGGGAAACTTGCCAAGCGGCGGCGCATTTGCCAACGCTCCGGCCTTCTTCGCCCTACGGGAGCTTTCATGTCGACTTCACCCGCGCGGACGCTGAAAGGTACTCGACGCCTCCAGCGCCGCCGCGACCGCCGCAGTCCTAGCCCTCAGTGGCAGTTCCTGCGCGGTTTTCTCAAGAATCCCGTAATGGTCGGCTCGATCATTCCGTCGAGCCGCGTGCTGATCGAGAAGATGCTCGGACCCGTCGACTGGGAAAGCACCAGGCTGTTCGTCGAATATGGTCCGGGCGTCGGCACGTTCACCCGCCCCGTTCTCGACAAGCTTGGCCCCGACGCGAAGCTGGTGACGATCGACACCAACCCCGATTTCACTCAATACCTCAAGGCATCCATCGACGACGAGCGATTGATCGCGGTCAACGGTTCTGCGGCGGACGTCGAGAAGATCCTATCCGACCATGGCTTCGGTTCGGCCGACTATGTGCTTTCGGGCCTTCCCTTCTCGACGCTTCCCCCTGGCGTTGGCGACGATATCGCCGAAGCGACCGCTAAGGTGATTCGCCCGGGCGGCGCCTTCCTGGTCTACCAGTTCAGTCCCAAGGTGCTCGACTTCATCCGACCGCATTTTGAGCCGATCAAGCGCGGATTCGAATGGATCAATGTGCCGCCCGCCACTCTCTTCTGGGCTTACAAGGGCGACAAGTCCTAGCGTTCAGCGCCAAAGTTCAGGCGGCGCGTGACGGTGTAGTCCATGATGTTCACCAGGAAGTGCGAGATCGCCCATTTGAATCGCCGCAGCAGGCTCGCCCGCCTCTTG
>DATIQO010000163.1:0-4739 GCA_035470745.1 Sphingomicrobium sp.
TGCGGCATGGCGAAGGATCGTCATTCCAACCGCGTTCGATCCGGTGAAGGCAAAGCCGTCGACGTGCGGGTGCTGAGCGATCGCCTTGCCGGTCTCCTCGCCGCCCTGGACGAGGTTGAGAACGCCATCGGGAAGACCGCCGGCAAGAAGGGCCTCGACCACCAGACGCCCCGTAAGGCCGGCCGCATCGCTCGGCTTGAAGACGACGGTGTTGCCGGCAACGAGCGCGGCGGTGATCATGCCGATCGATAGCGCGACCGGGAAATTGAAGGGCGCGATGACTGCAAAGACGCCGTATGGGCGAAGCACCACCGCGCAGTGCTCGGCTGCCGACGCACCCGCTTTCTCCTCGCGGAAGCCGTCGGTGCGTTCCATCTCCGCGCAATAATGACGAATGAGATCGATCGCTTCCTCGACCTCGCCGACCGCCTCGAGCCGCGACTTGCCGACCTCGACGAGGCAGGCGACCGACATCTCCCATTTGCGTTCGTCGAGCGCGTCGGCGGCGGCGCGAAGAAGCTCGACGCGGCGAGGCCAGCCAAGGTCGCGCCAGGAACCAAAGGCTCGTCGCGCGGCCTTTACCGCTTCATCGACCAGCGCCGCATCGCCTTGCGGAAATTCGCCAAGGAGGATGGTGCGGTCGATCGGGCTAAGCGCACGAACGACCCGCCCATCCATCCGGTCGCGGCCCGCGATCAGCGCGGGACGGCTCTTTCCCATGAGCCGCGCTTCGGCCTCGGGGATGAAATCGTCGAGAAAGGCGTGGACGCCCGAGAAATCCTCCCCCGTATTGGAATAGGTGACGCGCGGCAGGTTCTTCATTTGCGATCCTCGAGCCGGTTGTAGCGCTTCAGGATATTGCGAAGCTCGTCATGCGGGATGGCGAAGATGCGCGTGCCGTTGATGCCGGTCATCGTGCGCGCTGCAACGAGCGCGTTCACGATCGCTTCTTCGCTCGCCTCCGCTGCTGCCTTGAACAGCAGGTCGATCGCTCCATTGGCGACAGGCGTGATTGGACTGGGCTTGTCCTGGTCCTCGTGGTTCACTTCTCCAGGCGCGGTCGAAAAGCTGAGGATAAGGTCGCCCGAGGAATTGCCAGAATAGGAACCAAGGCGGGCAAGGCCCATCGCCGCGCGCTTGGCGAGCCGGTTGAGCTGCAGCGGCATCAGGGGCGCATCGGTGCCAACGACAATGATGATCGAGCCTTGATCTGGAGGCGCCTCACCTTGCGTCCCTGCAGCCGTGCACGGCTTGAGGTCTCCAGCGCCCCGCCCGAGCTTCGGATCGAAGCAGGGCAGCCAGCGCTTCGAAACCTCCTCGCCGACGGGTACGCCCGCGATCCGCAGCACCTTTCGGTCCCCGGTATTGCACTGGACGAGGACGCCTAGCGTGTAGCGCTGCCCGCCGAGCGAGACGACGCGGGAAGCGGTCCCGATCCCGCCCTTGAAGCCGAAGCAGACCATGCCGGTGCCCCCGCCGACATTGCCTTCTTCAACTGCGCCCGGCCTTGCATCGTCGAGCGCTGCGGCCGCAGTCTCCCCGGTAACGTGAAAGCCCTCGATATCATTGAGATAGCCGCTCCAAGTCTCGGCAACGACGGGCCAGGTCGCTTCCCCGAACTTCTTCGCACTCCATTGCTGGATCGACTGGTAAACCTCGCCGATCGCATTGGTGTCGCTGATCCCGATCGGCCCCTGGACGACCCCGAAATCCTCGAGATAGGCGCGGCCCGTCATCTCGCCATTGCCGTTGAGGTCGAAAAACCCGCCGTAGACGGGACGCCGGTCAAGGTGGCCGCGCGGGAAGATGATCGTGACACCGGTCCGGACCGGGCCGATGCCGACCTTGAGCGCGCCCTCGCCTTCGATCAGCGTCTTTTGGCCAACCTCGACGCCGGCGATGTCGGTGATCGAGTTCAGGGGACCGGGCGTCCCTTCAAATGGAATGCCAAGATCGCGCGCCCGCGGCTGAGCGGGACCCGCAGCGAGCGCGAGAAGCAAGGCGAGCGCAGCGATCACGAAGCGCTCGTCGCCCGCGCCGACAAGATCATCGGCAGTTCGCGCGGAATCAGTCCCTCGGGCTCCTCGTCGAGCTCGCGCGCCCATTTGTGTCCCGAATAGACGGCCTGCTGGATCGTGCTCGGCGCCCAGCAATCGCCGATCCGCGTCAGCGACGCGATGCCGGCCTCGCGCCAGCGTTCGCGCACCTCTTGATAGAGATCGTCGACCGGCAAACGTGCGGTCACGGTCACCAGCGCCGCCGCGGCCCGCTCATATTGATTGCCGGTGAGATTATTGGCGATGAGCAGCTTTCCCTCGTCGAAGCCCTTGACGCTGCTGTAAGGGATGACCTCGATGCCCATGCGCGCGAGGCGCCTCGCGATGGGCAGGGCCTCAAGCGTATTGGCGGTCCAGGCCGAGACCGTTGCCGCCGGGGTGACGATCGTGACTTCAAGTCCTGCATGGCGCTCGAGCTCAGCCAGAACGCCGCCCATGTAATAATGATCATCGTCCCAGATGATGACGGGGCCGGTCTTGGGAGCGCGCCCGGCCATGAGGTCGTCGGGCGTATAGACTTCGGCGCTGTCAAAGCCTGGAACTGCAAATCCGCTGTCGCGCCCGACCCCGTCGCGCCGCCAGGAAGACCCGGTCGCGATCGCAACATGGCGCGCGCCAAATTCCAGCACATGCTCGGCGGCAAGTTCGCTGGTCCTGTAGATGGAGACGTTCGCCATCCGCTCGAGCTGCGTCACCCGCCAATCGCGAACGCGCGCCCATTCGGCGAGACCCGGCAGCGCGCTTTCGCGCGTGACGCGTCCTCCAAGCTCGGACGAGGCTTCCGCGAGATGGACGTCAAAACCGCGCCGGGCAGCCGACAGCGCGGCTTCAAGGCCCGCCGGTCCTCCCCCGACGACCAGTACCGAACCGTCCGCTTTTCTGGGCGGGATGATCTCGGGATGCCAGCCGCGCCGCCACTCCTCGCCCATCGTCGGGTTCTGCGTGCAGCGAAGGTTGGTCGAGGTATAATCGCTCGAAACGCACATGTTGCAGCCGATGCATTCGCGGATGTCGTCGATGCGGCCCTCCTCGATTTTCTTCGGGAGGAAGGGATCGGCGATCGAGGGCCGGGCGGCGCCGATGAAATCGAGGATGCCGCGCTTCACCTGGCTGACCATGGTGTCGGGCGAGGTGAAGCGGCCGACGCCGACCACCGGCTTCGTCGTGAGCTTCTTGACGAAGCTCGTATATTCTTCCTGGAAACCCTCCTTGGCGAACCGCGAGGTCTGGCTGTCATTGGGCCAGGTCGAGATGTTCACGTCCCAAAGGTCGGGAAGCTCGGCGAGAAGCGCAATTACATCGCGCGCTTCGCCATCATGGGTCAGGCCTTCCTCGCCGATGAGCTCGTCGGCGCAAAAGCGCACCGCCACCGCGCAGCGATCGCCGACCGCCTCCTTGGTGTCCTCGATGAGCTCGCGAAGGAGCCGGGCGCGATTTTCGAGGCTGCCGCCATATTCGTCGATGCGGTCGTTCTTGCGCCGCTGGAGGAACTGGTGGGCGATCGAAAGATCGTGCGTCGCATAGACGTAGACGATGTCGAACCCGGCCTTCCTGGAGCGCAGCGCGGCGTCGCGGTGCCACCGGCGAAGATCGCGGATATCCTGCTTGTCCATCGCGCGGGCCTGGACGGGATAATTGTAGATGATCGGCCGGTGCGAGGGCGCCATCGGCGCAAGCCTCGTCCCCCAGTTCGCGACCGATCCGCCATGATGCATGATCTCGATCGCCGCCAAGGCGCCATGCTCGTGGACGGCGTCTGCCATCAGCGCCATCGCGGGCACGTCGCGGTCGTCCCACAGCCGGCCTTCGTGGAACGGCTCGCAATCGGCGGTCGGATGGATCTCGGTTTCCTCGGTGGCAACGACCGCCCAGCCGCCCTCGGCCTTGATGCCGCGCAGCCTCGCCAGCGTCTCGGGCTGCGTCCAGCCGATGCCCGTGCAGTGCGGCACCTGGTAGAAGCGGTTGCGGGCGGTAACGGGGCCGATCCGCACCGGCTCGAAGAGGATGTCGTATCGTTTGTCGCGGGTCATGATGGAAGCACCTCGTTGATCGTCTGGCCAAGCAAGTCGACGATCATCTCGAGCTCGCCGTCGGTGACATTGTAGGGCGGCGCGAGGAGCACGTGATCGCCGTTTCGGCCATCGATCGTGCCGCCGCCCGGATAAACCAGCAGACCCCGCGCAAAGGCCGCGGCCTTGACCTGCTGATGCATTGCAAGCTCGGGTCCCATCGGCGCTTTCGTGGCGCGGTCAGAAACGATCTCCATCGCAACGAGCAGTCCCCGGCCGCGGATGTCGCCGATATTGGGATGAGCGCCGAAGCGTTGGTTCAAGAGCTGCATCAGCCGTTTGCCGGCCTGTTCGACATGATCGAGGAGGCGCTCTTCCTCTACGAGGCGCTGCACCGCGAGCGCGGCGGCGCATCCGACAACATGCGCATTATAGGTCTGCCCGTGCTTCAGCGCGCCCGAGCCGCGCGCGACCGCGTCATAGACATGGCATGTGCAGACAGCCGCGCCGATCGGCTGGTAGCCGGCGCCAAGGCCTTTCCCGAGCGTCACGATATCAGGGACGACGCCGTCCTGTTCGCAAGCGAGGAACGTGCCCGTCCTTCCCGAGCCCGCCATCACTTCATCGAGGATGAGGAGGAGCCCGTAGCGATCGCAGATCTTGCGAATATGCT
>DATIQO010000164.1:0-14949 GCA_035470745.1 Sphingomicrobium sp.
CCCGGCTCGTCGACGAACTGCTCGGCAATGCCCGACGGCTCGCCTTCGAACCGCTGCCGGTCGAGCGCCTGGCCCAGATATGCGAAATTGGCGCCAAGCTTTTGCAGGCTCGAGCGGTCCTTCCCGGCGATCGGCAGAACCAGCGCATAATCTCCCGAGGGCCGACTTTCGGCGAAGCGAATTTGCATTTGGGCAATCCTTGAAAGGCGAATGTTCGCCCGCCTTTAGGATGCAAGTCGAACCTTGGCAAAGGAACGGCGACAAGCTGACGTGGCAGATTGTGGTCTAGCAGGAGAGGTGCGATAGGCGCTGATCAAGGCGAACATCACGAGTGACGGACGGAACAGCGTTGACGGCGAGATTTGTCTGGTGGTCGGCGCTCCCGTTGCTGATGGGGGTGCCTGCGGCGGCGCAGGCCCAGGCGGAAACTGTCGCGCCCGCTCCTCCTCCCGCTCCCGCCCAGCAGGAGCAGATGATCGAGTTCAGCGCTGACGCCGTCAGCTACGACAGCAATGCCGATATCCTCACGGCGACCGGCGACGTCCGCCTCGACCGCGAGGGCAATTTCCTCGCCGCCGACAAGGTCATCTGGGAGCGCAAGACCGGCAAGGTTTACGCGCAGGGGAACGTCGTCCTTTTGACCCCGCAGGGAGACAAGCTCGTCGGCGACACGGTCGAGCTCACCGACACGCTGCGCGACGGGACGGTCGAAAACCTCCTCGTCGTGCTCGAAAACGGTGCCCGCGCCGCGGCCACGCGCGGCACGCGCAGCGGCAATATCACGACTCTCGAACATGCGATCTATTCGCCCTGCCCGGTGACAACGGACAACGGCTGCCCGAAGCGTCCGAGCTGGGCGATCACGGCGGCGCGCGTCATCGACGACCCCTCGAGCGGCCGGGTGCGCTTCGTCGGCGGGCGCCTGCAGATTCTTGGCATCACCCTGCCGCTTCTGCCGGTCTTTGCAGTGTCGCGCGGCAATGAAGGCGCGACCGGCTGGCTTGCGCCTGAGTTCAGCATCTCGAGCAAGAAGGGTTTCGAGATCGCCGAGCCCTATCACTGGCAAATCGGGCCCAATCGCGACCTTACGCTGACGCCGCACCTCTACACCAACGTCCTTCCCGCGATCGAGGTGCAATATCGTCAGCTCGACAAATGGGGCGCGTTCCAGGTCAGCGGGTTCGTCACCCATGGCACGATCGAAAGCGTCGATCCCAACGTCACATCGACGCGCAAGGGCTTTCGCGGCTATTTCGAAGCAAACGGCAAGGCGCAGCTCGATCCGCTGTGGAGCGTCACGACCTCGCTGCGCGTGGCTACCGACAAGACCCTCACTCGCCGCTACGACATCACCAACGACGACAGGCTTCGCAACGTCGTCAACGTCGAGCGGATCAGCCCGGACTCCTATATCTCGATTGCAGGTTGGGCGTTTCAGGGACTTCGCGCCGACGACGCTCAAAAACAGATCCCGATCGCGCTTCCCGCGATCGACGCGCGGTTCAGGAAGGAAGACGTCCTTGGCGGGACGCTGCAGATCCAGGGCAACAGCCTTTCGATCCTGAGGATCGAAGGGCAAGATACGCAGCGTGCCTTCGCCAGCGTCGAATGGGACCTGCGGCGCCTGACGCCGTGGGGCCAGGAAGTGGCATTGACCGCTTATGGCCGGGGCGATGTCTACCACACGGACGATGTACTGAGCACCGCAGTGCCGATCTACCGCGGCACCGACGGGTGGCATAGCCGCGCGATCGCGGCGCTCGTAGCGGACGTCAAATGGCCGTTCATCGGTCCGCTCCTCGGCGGAATCCAGCGCCTCGTCCCGCGCGTCCAGCTGGTCCTGACGCCGCCGACGCCGAACATCGATATTCCCAACGAGGACGCGCGATCGATCGACCTTGAGGACAGCAATCTGTTCGCGCTGAACCGGTTCCCTGGATACGATCGCTGGGAAGATGCTTCGCGCGTCACTTATGGGCTGGACTGGTCGCTCGACCGGCCGAACCTTTCGGTCACGAGCACGATCGGTCAGAGCTATCGCCTCGTCGACCGCCCCGGGATTTTCCCGGAAGGGACCGGTCTTACCGATCGCTTGTCCGATATCGTGGGAAGAACGAGCATCCGTTACGGACGGCTGCTCGACCTCACGCACCGCTTCCGCATCGACAAGGACAATTTCGCGGTACGCCGGAACGAGATCGATCTGACGATCGGCACCACCCAGACCTATGCGCAGGTCGGTTATCTCAAGCTCAACCGGAACGTCGATCCGACCATCGAGGATCTTCGCGACGTCGAGGAGGTGCGCGTCGCCGGCCGCGTCCTGTTCAACCGCTACTGGTCGGTATTTGGAGCAGCGGTCATCGATCTCACCAACAAGACCGAGGACCCGCTATCGCTCGCCGACGGCTGGGCGCCGGTTCGCGACCGGCTCGGGATACAATATGAGGACGACTGCTTGCTGGTTGGCCTAAGCTGGAAGCGCGACTATGAGCGTATCGGTAATTTTCGGGCGGGGAATACCTTCGGCATTCACTTGGCATTGAAGGGAATTGGCCGCTAAGGCTGCGTTCAGCGGGCCTGGATAAACGGCAACCACCAGCAGCAGGCTGCAAATCAAGGGAATTTTGAAAATCGTGGCACGAGCTTTCCGACTGAATTCCACGCGCCTCCTGTGGGGGGGCGCCGCCGTCCTTCTGGCAATTGCGAGCGCTGCAGCCGGCCAGCAGGCCGCCGACACCAACCCGCCGCCGGTCAACAGCAGCCAATCTCTTCACCTCCCGGAAAATCCGGAGGTGTTCGGCAACGCAATGCCCGCGGTCATCAAGGCCACCGCGATCGTCAATGGCGACGTGATCACGCAGACGGACGTCGACCAGCGCCTCGCATTCCTCTCGATCGCGAACAACCAGCCGATCCCTCCTGACCAGGTCGATGCGCTGCGCCAGCAGGTGTTGCGGAACCTGATCGACGAGACGCTTGAGATCCAGGCCGCCAAGACCGAGAAGATCGACATCAAGAAGGCGGACATCGACCGGACCGTGCTAAGGGTCGCGCAGGAGAACAAGCAGACGCCCGATCAGATGGCGGCTTACCTTGAGTCCCGCGGCTCCTCGCTCGCCTCGCTGCGCCGGCAGATCGAAGGCGAAATCGCCTGGCGGCGCCTGCAGCAAGCCAAGATCGAGTCCGGCGTCAGCGTCGGCGACGACGAGGTGAAAGCGGTCCTCAATCGCATGAACGCATCGAAGGGAACCGAGGAATATCGCGTCGGCGAGATCTTCCTCTCCGCGACTTCCTACACGCAGGAACAGACGCTTCAGAACGCCAACAAGATCCTCGACCAGCTGAAGAACGGCGCGTCGTTCGCAGCCTATGCGCGGCAATATTCCGAGGCCTCGACCGCAGCGGTCGGCGGCGATCTTGGCTGGGTGCGGCCCGAACAGCTTCCGGTCCAGCTCGGCTCCGTGCTCCGCCAGATGACACCCGGCACGATCAGCAACCCCATTCCGGTTCCCGGCGGCGTCTCGATCATTGCCGTACAGGATACACGCAAGATCCTGACGCCCGACCCGCGCGACGCTGTCCTCAGCCTCAAGCAGATCTCGCTGAGCTTCCCCAAGGGGACGACCCGCGCGCAGGCCGAGCCGACGCTCGAGAAGTTCGTCAGCGCGACACGCAACATCGGCGGCTGCGGCGGCGCGGAGAAGATCGGTGCCGACTTCCATGCCGAGGTCGTGCAGAGCGACGACATCAAGATGCGCGATCTGCCCGCCGCGATGCAGCAGATCATCCTGCCCTTGCAGGTCGGCCAGTCGACGCCCCCGTTCGGCTCGATCGAGGACAGCGTTCGCGTTCTCGTCATCTGCGGGCGCGACCAGGCGGACGCGACGGCACCCTCCTATGACGACGTCTACAGCCAGCTGAACGATGAGCGGGTGAACATGCGTGCGCGGCGCTACCTTGCGGACTTGCGCCGCGATGCAGTGATCGAATTCCGCTGATCGCGCATTTCCGATAAGGGCGGTCTCATGTCGGCAGCGCCGCCCTACCCGCTTGCGGTTTCGCTTGGAGATCCTGCGGGGATCGGGCCCGAGATCATCGCGAAATGTTGGGATGCAAGGGAGAGCTATGGATTGCCTCCCTTTGTCGCCATTGGCGACCCGCGCTCGGTCGCAGCAGTCTGGGACGGTCCGATCGAGCTGATCGATGACCCGCGCCAGACCAGCTTCGCGTTCGACGTCGGGCTCCCGCTGATCCAGCTCAACGCGGCCGAGGCGGATACGCCAGGACATCCCAGCGTCGCCGGTGCTCACTGCTCGCTCGATTCGCTGGAGATTGCCGTCGGCCTTGCGCGGTCGGGATCGGCAGCGGCCGTGGTCACGGGACCGGTCGCCAAGGAGCAGCTCTACGCCATCGGCTTCCAGCATCCCGGCCAGACCGAGTTCGTGGCGGAGCGCTGCGGGGTCGCTGCTGGGAATGTCGCAATGATGCTTGCCGGACCGACGCTGCGCACGGTGCCGGTGACGACCCACCTTCCGCTCTGCGAGGTGCCGAGAAACCTCACCAGCGCGCTCATCGAATCGCGCGGCCGGGCGGCGCTTCGCGGCCTTCAGCGAAACTTCGGGATTCCCGAGCCGCGGCTTGCCGTCTCGGGCCTCAACCCGCATTCGGGCGAAGGCGGCCAGCTTGGAACCGAAGAGATCGAGATCATCGAGCCGGCGATTGCAGCCCTCCTAGCCGAGGGCTGGCGGGTGAGCGGCCCCCACCCCGCCGACACCATGTTCCACGCCGTCGCCCGGGCCAGCTATGATGCGGCGCTATGCATGTACCACGACCAGGCGCTCATCCCGATCAAGGCGCTGCACTTCGAGGAGGCGGTCAACGTGACGCTCGGACTTCCGATCGTCCGCACCGCGCCTGACCATGGAACCGCATTCGACATTGCCGGCCAGGACAGGGCCGATCCGCGGCCAATGGCTGCAGCGATCCGCATGGCCGCGGAAAATGCAATGATGCGGGCCGACGGCGTTTGAGCAAAGCGGCCGAGCCGCTGCGCGATGTCATTGCGCGGCATGGCCTGAGCGCGAGCAAGTCGCTCGGCCAGAATTTCATTCTCGACCGCCAGCTGCTGGCGCGGATCGCCGCAATCCCCGGCGACCTTGCGGGCGAGGCCGTCTACGAAGTCGGACCCGGCCCCGGCGGTCTTACCCACGCGCTTCTCGAGGCTGGAGCGATCGTCACCGCAGTCGAACGCGACCGCCGCTGCATCCCGGCGCTCGAGGAACTTTGCCAAAAATTCGGCGATGCGCTGCAAATCGTCGAGGCGGACGCGCTCCTGATCGACGAGCCGGAACTCGTCGGCGAGGGCGTCCATGTCGTTGCCAATCTCCCTTACAATGTCGGGACCGCGCTGCTTCTCAAGTGGCTGTCCGGCAAGTGGCCGCCGTGGTGGCGGTCGCTGACGCTCATGTTCCAAAAGGAAGTCGCCGATCGGATCGTCGCCAAGGCCGGAAGCGAGGCCTACGGGCGCCTCTCGGTAGCGGCGCAGTGGCGCTCCAGGCCCCGGATCGCAATGACGGTCAATCGTTCGGCGTTCGTACCGCCGCCGAAGGTCACGTCGGCCATCGTCCACATCGAACCTGCCGAGGAGCCGGCGGGCGTCCAGGCGCACGTCCTCGAGCGGCTGACCGCGGCTGCTTTCGGACAGCGGCGAAAGATGCTCCGATCAAGCCTGAAGCAGTTTGCTGGCGCGCTCGAAGCCGCGCAAGGGCTCGGGATCGACCTCGAACGCCGCGCGGAGACCGTCGGCGTCGATGAATGGGTCAAGCTTGCGCGGGCGCTTTCCTAGCTAATTGAACCCGCGCGAAAGGTCAGTCCTTCTTGGGAAGTCCCGGCACCTTTGCCGAGGCGACTGTCGGCCCGCGGCTGATCGCGGCCGACAGCTGCGATACCTGCGCGCAGCCCTTGGCCCCGCAAATCGCCTGCAGCTTCTGGAGATTCTCCTGCGCGCGCGCAGTCGCTCCCATTTCGACCATGGCCTCGCCCTGGACGGCGATCGCGTCAGGATCGTTAGGCTCGATGAGGAGCGCCTTGCTCGTCATCCGGATCGCCTTGCCGAACAGCCGTTCCTTCTCGGCAACCCGCGCAAGATCGACATAGGCCCAGCGGTTGCGCGGATCGACGGCAAGCGCAGTTTCGAGCGCATTTTCAGCATCCTCGAGCTTCCCCGACGCCAAGAGCGCCTGGCCCTGATGCATCAGCTCGACCGACTTTGGCTGGATCTGGTCGTCCGAGCGCTGCCCCGCGACAGGCGCGGCAAGCGCGAGCGCTGCCAGGCCGGCGAGCATAAGACGAGGAAAAGCCTGCATCAATTTCTCCATTAGTCGAACGCTTCGCCTAGCATGGACGGCGCAGCCGCGCGATGAAAAAGCCGTCCGTCTGGTCGTGGGCTGGTGTCAGCAAGCGGCCCGCGCCATCTGGACGGCCTGCAGCAATGGTCGTCTCCTCACTAATCCACGATGAATGGGTTTCGAGGAAGCGCTCAATCTGCGCTGCTCCTTCAAGGGACAGGAGCGAACAGACGGCATAGACAAGGCGTCCCCCGGGCTTCACGAGGTCGGCCCCGATCTCCAGCAATCTTTGCTGCTGGCCCGCGAGGCGCTCGAGCCGCCCAGGCGTCAGCCGCCAGCGGCCTTCCGGGTTCCGCCGCCAGGTCCCGCTTCCCGAGCAGGGTGCATCGACAAGGACGAGGTCGGCGGCGAGCCGCCAGTCGGCAAGGTCGCTAAGTTCGTCCGGCGGGTTCAAGAGACGCGTCTCGATCGTGGCGCCGGCCCTCGCTGCGCGCGGAGCAAGTTTCGCGAGGCGTGCCCGATTGCTGTCCGTTGCAAGGACCGTCGCGCCTGGCGCAGCTGCGGCGAGCGCCAAGGCTTTACCGCCGGCACCCGCGCAAAGGTCGATGACCCGGTCGCTGTCCACTGCCGCGCAGGCAAGGGCGATCAGCTGACTGCCCTCGTCCTGGACTTCGGCGAGGCCTGTCTGGACGCAGGGATGATCATCGATCCGGCTTCCGAGCGGCATGCGGATGCCAAGCGGACTGTGGGGAGTCGGGAAACCTTCCGGAAACTCTTTCAGCAGCTCGTCGCGCGTTGTCCTTGCGGCATTGACCCGCAGGTCGAGCGGCGCGCGCTCGAGGAGCGCCGGGAATTCGTGCCGCGCGACGAGCGGCGAAAGCTCGGGAACGAGCCACTCGGGGACAAGGCTCGCCTTCGTCGGCACCTCGCCAGGTTCAGGAAGTCGGGGCCCGCGTTCCTCGCCGAACCGCCCGGCGAGTGCCGGATCGTCCTCGACAAGGCCAAGGATTGCAGCGCGGCCACTCTCGGGCCGCTCGGCCGACCGGCGGATGGCGCGGAACACCAGCTCGCGGACCGCGCGGCGATCCTTGGAACCGGCGTATCGCCGCTGCTTGAAGTAGCGCGTGACGATTGCATCGGCGGGAGGACCGTCCTCGCGGACCGAGGCGATCACCTCGTCGAGCACTTCGATCGCGGCCTCGAGGCGCGCGGCTGGAGTCATCGATCAGCGTGTCGGATAATTGGGCGCCTCGCGTGTGATCGCGACGTCGTGCACGTGGCTTTCGGAAAGGCCGGCGTTGGTGATGCGGACGAACCTTGCACGCTGCTGGAGCTCCATGATCGTGCGCGAGCCCGTGTAGCCCATCGCGGCTTTGACGCCGCCTACCAGCTGATGGATGATTTCGCGAACGGGCCCCTTGTAGGGCACCTGCCCCTCGATCCCCTCCGGGACGAGCTTCAGATGATCCTTGATGTCCTGCTGGAAATAGCGATCGGCAGAGCCGCGCGCCATTGCCCCGACAGATCCCATGCCGCGGTAGGACTTGTAGCTACGCCCTTGATAAAGGAAGGTTTCTCCAGGGGCTTCCTCGGTTCCCGCAAGCAACGATCCGACCATCACGGTCGATGCGCCGGCGGCAAGCGCCTTTGCCATGTCGCCGCTCGTCCTGATCCCGCCGTCAGCGATCACCGGCACGCCATTGGCGGCGCGCGCCGCTTCCATGATTGCCGTCAATTGCGGCACTCCGACCCCAGCGATGACACGCGTCGTGCAGATTGAGCCAGGGCCGATCCCGACCTTGATCGCGTCCGCCCCGGCGCCAGCAAGGGCCTTGGCGGCGTCGGCCGTTGCGACGTTGCCGGCAACGACCTGGACGGAGTTCGAGATTGACTTCACCCGCTCGACCGCCCGTGCGACGTCGGTGTTGTGGCCATGGGCGGTATCGATGACGATACAGTCGCAGCCGGCATCAATCAGCGCTTCTGACCGTGCATAGCCCGAATCCCCCACCGTAGTGGCGGCAGCGACCCGCAGCCGGCCCTCGGCGTCCTTCGTTGCAAAGGGCGCAGCGACCGATTTTTCGATGTCCTTGACCGTGATCAGGCCGACGCAATGATGCTGTTCGTCGACGACGAGCAGCTTTTCGATACGGCGCTGGTGAAGAATGCGGCGCGCCTCCGCCTCGGTGGTTCCGATCGGCACGGTCGCGAGGTTCTCGCTTGTCATCAGCTCGCTGACCGGCTGGTTGGGGTTTTCCGCAAAGCGCACGTCGCGGTTGGTGATGATGCCGCACAGCTTGCCGGACTTCTCGACGACCGGGATCCCGCTGATCCGGTGGCTCTTCATCAGCTCCAGCGCTTCGGCGAGCGTCTGGTCGGGCGCCATGGTGATCGGGTTGACGACCATCCCGCTTTCGAACCGCTTGACCTGGCGGACGGCAAAGGCCTGTTCCTCGATGCTGAGGTTGCGGTGGAGCACGCCGATGCCGCCAAGCTGGGCAAGCACGATCGCCATGTCGGCCTCGGTCACCGTGTCCATCGCCGAGGACAGGATCGGGATGTTGAGGGGAATCTCGCGAGTGAGGAAGGTCTTGGTGTCCGCCTGGCTTGGCAGCACCGACGATTCGAGCGGCTGCAAGAGCACGTCGTCGAACGTCAGTCCGAGGGGAATATCATGAGTGTCGTTGAGTTGGGCCATATCGGCCCATGACAGGCAACAAGCGATTCGCCAAGTGTGCCGTCGAGCCGGCGCTGGCCTTCTCATCCTTCAGGACGAGGTTCGCGCCCTTTCCAATATGCGCCTCGCGGCCTCGACGTGCATGCGTTCGACCATCTCGTTTCCAAAGCGCTCGGCGCCGCCCTGGAAGGCCTCGAGGATTGCCTTTGCCCGTTCGATCTCCGCCTCCGCCGGGGCGAATGCACGATGGCAGGGTTCGACCTGGGCGGGGTGAATGAGGCTCTTTCCGTCGAAGCCGAGGCGGCGGCCCTCCTCTGCTTCCTTGATGAAGCCGTCGCGATCCTCAAGATTGTTGAAGACGCCGTCGAACACGGGCACGCCCGCGGCTCTCGCGGCGAGGACAGTCAGCTGGAGCGCTGCGGAAATCGGCTCGCGGCCGGCATTCAAGGGAAGGCGCAGGTCCGCCCGAAGGTCGTTCGTGCCAGCGATGAGACCTGCGGTTTGAGGAGCAATCGCCGGGGCTGCGAGCACGCCTGCTGCCGTTTCGATCATCGCGAGCACGGGTTTGCCGACGGTCTCGGCGAGGTCATGGACGAGGTGCGGCGACGATGCGCGCGGGACTACCACGAGGTCGGCGCCCGACCTCGAAACGGCGTCGAGATCGAGCGAGTGCCACTCTGTCCCGACCCCGTTCACACGGATTGCAACCGGCACCGCCCATGGCTCGCGAACGGCTTCAAAGGCGGCGGAACGAGCAGCGGCCTTGTCCTCGAGCTTCACTGCATCTTCAAGATCGAGAATGACAAGGTCGGCGCCGGCCTCGCGCGCCTTGGCGATCGCACGCGGATTGGACGCCGGCAGAAAGAGCAGCGACCGGACCGCGAAGAGGTCCATGCCTTCGTCGTTTTTCGCTTCCGCTTCCATCATGACCGTCGCATCATGCCTTACGCAGGGCAAACCGGGGAAGAAAGATGCTGACGACGTTGATGGCCGCCGTTGCGGTCCTTGTGCTCTTTTACATCATGATGGGCGTGAAGATCGTGCGCCAGGGCTATCGCTATACGATCGAACATTTCGGACGCTTCGTCAGGGTGGCTGAGCCCGGGTTCAACTACGTCACTCCATTTTTCTATCGTGTCGGCCGCAGGATCAACATGATGGAACAGGTTCTTGAGATCCCTGGCCAGGAAATCATCACCAAGGACAATGCCATGGTCGCGGTCGACGGCGTGGTATTCTTCCAGGTTCTGGACGCCGCCAAGGCCGCCTACGAGGTCTACGATCTCTATTCGGCGATCACGGCGCTTTCGACGACGAACCTGCGCACCGTCATGGGGTCGATGGACCTCGACGAGACCCTCTCCAAGCGCGACGAGATCAATACTCGCCTGCTCTCGGTGGTGGATCAGGCAACGGAGGCCTGGGGGGTGAAGATCACGCGCGTCGAGCTGCGAGACATCCGCCCGCCGCAGGACATCGTCAACGCGATGACCCGGCAGATGAAGGCCGAGCGCGAGAAGCGCGCCGTCATCCTCGAGGCGGAGGGCATGCGCCAGTCCGCGATCCTCAAGGCCGAGGGCGAAAAGCAGGCAGCGATCCTCGAGGCCGAGGGCGCCCGCGAAGCGGCGTTCCGCGAGGCCGAGGCCCGTGAGCGCGCGGCCCAGGCCGAAGCGTCGGCGACCAAGGCCGTCAGCGATGCGATCGAAGCCGGCAGCGCGCAGGCGATCAACTATTTCGTCGCCCAGAAATATGTCGAGGCGGTGAGCGAATTCGCCCGCTCGCCGAATGCCAAGACCATCCTCTTCCCTGTAGAAGCGACGCAGCTGATCGGAACGCTCGGCGGCATCGGAGAATTGGCGAAGGAAGCGGTCGGGCGTATCGGCAGCGCGCCGCAACCGGCCAAAGCCAAGCCCGTTCCATCCGTTCCCAAAGCCGGCGAATGAACAATCTCCACCTCGATCCGCAATGGCTTTGGCTGATCGGCGGCGTCGTGCTGCTGATCGCGGAGCTGATCGCGCCCGGCTTCTTTCTCGTCTTCATCGGCGCGGCCGCGATCGCGACGGGCGTTGCGGCGATGGTCCTTCCCCTGGGCCTGCCGCTGCAGTTCGCGCTCTTCGCTGTCCTCGCCGTTACCGCGGCGAGGATCGGCGGGCGCCGCGCCTATGCGATGCGCTACGATTATTCCGCCGATCCGCTGCTCAACGATCGGGCAAAGCGCCTTCTTGGCAAAATCGTCGTCGCGACCCAGCCGATCGATACGCACGGCGGCCGCGTTCGCGTCGGCGACAGCGAGTGGTCAGCGCGCGGCGGCCCCGCCTCCCCCGGGGAAAGGGTTCGCATCGTCGACATCGAGGGCAATTGCCTCAAGGTCGAGCCGGAGCACGTGCTTCCGCACTCCTAGCTCGGGCTTCCTGTTGTTTTTTCCCGCGGCCGCGCCGCCTCTGCGCGAATGAAAGCGTGCATCCGCTGCTCGAGGACGGTCAGCGGAACGGAACCGAGCGCCAGGATCGCGTCGTGGAAGCGCCGCTCGTCGAACTTGGGCCCGAGCGTCGTCTCGGCCTCGCTCCTTAGCCGCCGGATCGTCAGCTCGCCGAGCTTGTAGGCAAGTGCTTGCCCCGGCCAGCTGATGTAGCGATCGACTTCGGTCTCCACCTCGTGCTGCGTCAGCGCCGTATGGCTCGCGAGATAGTCGATCGCCTGCTGGCGCGACCAGCCCTGCTGGTGGATCCCCGTATCGATCACCAGCCGCGCCGCCCGCCACATCTCGTAACTGAGCTGGCCGAACTTCTCGTAGGGAGTCCTATAGATGCCAAGCTCGTTTCCGAGCCATTCGCTGTAGAGGCCCCATCCCTCGCCCATGCCGGAGAAATAGAGATTTCTCCTGAAGGTCGGCAGCGCCTTCTGTTCGGCCGAGATCGCCATCTGGAAGCTGTGGCCAGGCTCGCACTCGTGAAGCGTCAGCACTGGAATATTGTAGAGCGGCCGGACCGGGAGGTCGTACGTGTTCATCATGCAATCCTCGAGGCCGCCGCGCCCCGATGTGTAGAAGGGCGCAAGCGCGTCCGGCACCGGGATGATCCCGAAACGGCGGCGCGGCAGGAGCCCGAAATGCTTGCCGATTTCGCCGTCGACGCGCTTGGCGACATATGACGAGACGCCAAGAAGCTCGTCGGGTGTCTTGGCGTAGAATTGCGGATCGCTCTTCAGGAACTTGAGGAAGTCCGCCATCGAACCTTGAAAACCACTCTCGCGCATGGTGGTTCGCATCTCGGCGTCGATGCGTGCAACCTCCTTGAGACCGAGCGCGTGGATCTCCTGCGGGCTCATGTCGGTCGTCGTATATTCCCGCACCTGCGCCCGGTAGAAGGCATCGCCGTCGGGAAGATCGTGCGCCGAGATCGTCGTTCGCGTGTGCAAAATATAGTCGTCGCGGATGAAGCCGAAGAGCTTGCGGTAGGCAGGCATGACCGACTGCTGGATCGCCGCCCTGGCCTCGGCCCGGAGCTGCTCCTGCTCTGACGCAGGAACATTCGCAGGAAACTCAGAGAATACTTTGTAAAAGCTGCTTTTTTCCGGATCATCGACGATGAATGCGGCAACCGAGGCATCGCGTCCGTTCAAGGTCGCGCGGGGAACGCTAAAGCCGCGCGCGAGCCCGGCGCGCATGTTGACGATCTGCTCGTCGAAATAGCGCGGGATGTCGCGCATCCGGGCGATGTAGCGCCTGTAGCCCTCGGCATCATCGAAGGGATGGCTGGCGTCGAGATAGGTCCAGAAACTACTGTCGCTGTTGAACGGCATCTCGAAGGTGCGGAAGCGATAGTCGGCAAGCTCGTTCTCGAGGATAGTCCGAAAGATTGCGGCGTTGACCTGCTCGTCCGCTGACAGCCGCTTCGTGCCGATCCTGTCCAGCTGGGCCATGAGGTCCTTGAGATGGGCCTCCCTTCGAAGCTGCGATCCTTCATCGACATGGGGCAGGTAGCCGGTGCTCTCGCTCTCGCCCCGGCTGTTCTCGAAATAGCCCGATTCCTTCGCGTCCCAGGCGGCGTAGCCGTCATAGAGCGCCTTCAGCTTCGCGTCGGCCGAAGTGCGCGGCGCATGCTTGGCAACATGAGCGGCAAGCCCCGGCGAAGAGATTGCGCCAGCCGTCATCAGCGCGGCACCGACACGTAACGCGAGCTTCATTGTCCCAACCCCTCCCTTGCTGGGCTGCGACATTCGGGCGCGCCGCGAATAGGTCAAGGCGTATCTCGCGCCGGCGGCCGCGCAGTGCCAAATCGGCGCTGGCCGATCCCACCCAACCGGGAAAGTTTCGTTGCGAGGCCGTTTCGATGTGCTTCCAAAAGGCCTCTTGCGCGTTAAGCGCGGCAAAAAGGAAGCAAATGAATGGTAGCAGACATTTCCGGAGGCGCGCGCGAGCTGTTGCAGGATTCGGGGCCGGTGACGACCGGTCTCCCGGCTCTCGATTACATCCTGCGCGGCGGCTTTGCGGCAAACCGAATTCACCTCGTCGAGGGCGAGCCTGGCGCCGGCAAGACGACGCTTGGGCTACAATTCCTCCTCGACGGCCAGCGAAAGGGGGAACGCTGCCTCTACATCACGCTGAGCGAAGGCCGCGACGAGCTGATCAAGGTCGGTGAGACCCACGGCTGGAACCTTCACGGGATCGATATTTTCGAGCTGGTGCCGCCGGAGCTCAGTCTCGACCCCGAGCGCGAACAGTCGATCCTCTACGCGTCCGACCTTGAGCTTGGCGAAACCGTTCGCCTCGTCATGGACGAGGTCGCGCGCGTGGCGCCGGCCCGCGTCGTCTTCGACAGCCTGTCCGAAATCCGCCTGCTGGCGCAGGGCGCGCTTCGCTTCCGCCGCCAGGTACTGGCGCTCAAGCATTTCTTCGCGTCGCGCCATTGCACCGTCATATTCCTCGACGATCTCACCCAGCGCGAAGACGACCTCAGCCTTCACAGCCTCGCCCATGGCGTCGTGCGCCTCGAGCAGATCGCGCTGACCTATGGCGCGGAGCGCCGCCGGCTGCGCGTCTACAAGATGCGCGGCCGCGCGTTCCACGGCGGCTTCCACGATTTCCTGATCCGCACTGGCGGCCTCGACGTCTTCCCGCGGCTCGTTGCGGGATCGCACCCCCAGCGCGAAGTCAAACGGGAGGTCGCTCAAAGCGGCATCCCGCAGCTTGACGATCTCGTCGGCGGCGGGCTCGACTTTGGCACATCGACATTGATCGTCGGCCCTTCCGGCTCCGGCAAGTCGACGATCGCGATGCAATATGTCGCCCAAGCCCTCCGCAAGGGCGACAAGTGCCTTTTCGTCAGCTTCGACGAGACGCAGCGGGTGTTCCACGAGCGTGCGCGCGGCCTTGGCTGGGATTTCCTCGAGCAAGAGGAGAAGGGCAGTTTGATGTTCCGCCAGGTCGACCCCGCGGAGCTTTCACCGGGTGAGCTGGCGGGGACCGTGTCGCAGGCGGTGGAACAGGAAGGCGCGCGCGTGGTCGTGCTGGATTCGCTGACCGGATATCAGCATGCCATGCCCGAGGAGCAGTTCCTGCTCCTCCAGATGCACGAGATGCTGACCTATCTCAATCAGCAGGGCGTCCTTACCATGGTCATCCTCGCCCAGAGCGGCATGGTCGGCCAAATGCAGTCGCCGGTCGATATGACCTACCTTTCGGATACGGTGCTGCTGCTTCGCTTCTTCGAGGCGCAGGGCGAAATACGCCGCGCCATCTCGGTCGTGAAGAAGCGAACCGGCGCGCATGAAAGCGCAATTCGCGAAATGCGCATCGACGCGGGCGCCGGGATCCGCGTCGGCGAAAAGCTCGAGGGTTTCCGCGGGGTCCTGACGGGGAACCCGATCTTCGAGGGGCGGGGGCAGCTTCTCGAGGGCCGGGGTGGCTGAACCAAGAGACAA
>DATIQO010000165.1:0-3420 GCA_035470745.1 Sphingomicrobium sp.
CGCATGTCGTTCTCGTCGATATGCGTCACCTTGCCGGACTCGATCGCCTCCAGGAGCTCGGTCAACCGGTCTCGCTCCTCGTGCCAATTCTCCGCGCTCACGATAAGATCATCCCTGGTTCGAGGATCTGGACGGCCAAGGCGCAAGCTTCGCACCAAATATGGGTCGATCGGCAAACTATTGTCCAAGGTCCTTCAATAGGCGCTGCACTTGCGTAATGCGACGGCCGGTGGTGCCATTGATGGCGACGATGTCGGTGAAACCCTGGCGCCTCAGCTCGATAGTCTTCGCATAGGCTTGGGCCGCCGTCAGTGGCGACTTCATGCGGACGACGCCGCCGCGGCTCATCGCTTCAAGCGTATAGAATGCCAACGCCGCCTCCTTCGTCACGATAGCATATAGGGAGCAGCGCCAAGAATGGTGAGGGGCTGAAGGCAAGGCCTTTGCCGATTGGATGAAAGTTTGATCGACCTTCCGTTGGGAAGAGCAGGATAATTGCGGACAGAAGAGCTGTTTTGCCCGGGCGCGCAATTTCGGGCCCTCGCAATGCACCCCGGTCCACTCCTTCCGTGATTTGCGTCAGCCTTTCCTCGATGGAAACGGCAACCGCCGCCAGCTCGTGCCGAAAGGCCGTATGATGATGTCGCTTGAGCGCAATCGAGCCTTTGCGGAGATCGCATTCGTTTGACAAATCAACTGATTGTCATCGGGGCAGGTCCAGGCACAGCCGAATGCCGCTCATTGACGTTGCTGCAAACGAGAACAGCCCCCAGGCAAGGAGCCTGGGGGCTGTTCTAAAATGGTGGTTGCGGGGACACGCACTGAACGGTGTCAAACGATACCTGTTGTCGTGCCAATCTAAGGCAGCAGTTGAAACTCAGCGGTCGCGGCTGCCCGACGGCGACGCTTGCGCAATAAGCTCTCGAATGGTCCAGTTGCCAGGCATCGGCCGGCTTCGTGTGATTGCGATCACGTCTGCAACCTGCGCGTCCGTGGGGCTCAATTTCGCCGGGCTCTCCCACCACCAGCCCAACGATATCAACGCAAGCCACAAGGCGCGCAGGTCTCCGCGCGATCCTTGAACAGGATTGCCATTTCCATTTCTTATTGAAGGTTCAGAATATAATCTTTAATAAGATCGCTGTTCTGCTTCTTTATGCAAGGTTCCCAGTGATGCGTCGCGACGACCTTTGTCATGCCGTTCGCGAACGCCTTGAGCGCTTGCCTGAGCCTTTCGCGAACCATTACGGCGTCGTTCTACCTCCTCTGCCCGAACAGGCGATCGTGCTTGGCGATGCGCTCAGAAGCCATCAGCGCGCGACCGACGCATTGGCGCAAGTGAAGCTCCTGGCCCAGGAATTTCACGACCCGTTCGTGGTCAGTCGGCTGCTCACGCGCCGCGAAGCCGTTTCGAGCTCGGCGATCGAAGGTACCAACAGCACGCTTGACGAGCTCCTGACTGTCGAGGAGACGGGCGGCAACGACGCGCGCGACGCTACTATTCAGGTTCGCGACTATGCGCGCGCCCTCGAACAGCTCATTCCGCGGGCTTCAGACGAGGGCACAGGCATTTTCACGCTCGATCTCGTCCGCTCGCTCCACCGCGAGGCGATGAAGAACGACCGCGACTATCCCGACATCCCTGGCGAATGGCGCAAGACTGTCGTCTGGATCGGCGGGGTCAGGAACATCGCCTACTCAACCTACAACCCCCCGCCGCCCCGGCACGTTGAGCCCTGCCTCGAAGAGACGATGCGCTATATGCGCGGAGAAGGCATGCAGGTCATGACCCAGAGCCTGATTACCCGCATGGCCGTCGCGCATGCGCATTTCGAGGCGGTCCACCCGTTCCGTGACGGCAATGGCCGCGTCGGGCGCTTGCTGCTGCCCTTAATGATGGCAGCGCACGGCGAGATTCCGCTGTATCTCTCCTCGTACATCGAAGCGCACAAAAGCGCGTATTACGCATCGCTCAAGGCGGCGCAGCAAAAGCTCAACTGGTCGACGGCGACGGCCTTCATGGCGGATGCTATCAGCGGAACCGTCGCGGAGCTGCTGGTGACCCGCAAGGCGCTCAAAACGCTTGAAACGAGCTGGGCGAGAAGGCGCAAGTTCCGCTCCGGCTCGGCCGCCGCCCGCTCGCTCGGGCTTCTCGCGTCCTATCCGGTCATCACGGCCAAGCGGCTCGGGGCGCTTCTCAAGGTCTCGTACCCCGCGGCGATGACTGCGATCGAACAATTGTCCGATGCAGGAATCCTGCAGGAAAAAACCGGCTACAAGCGCAACCGGGTCTTCGTCGCGCCCGAGGTCCTGACGATCATCAACCGGCCGTTCGGCGAAGTTCCGCTGGAGCTCGAGCAACGACACGACGAACGATGATTGTTAACGCGTCGGGCGCTTCGAGAAGCTCTAAAAGCATCAACCGTGAAGACGGATGCAGTTGAGGTGCTCCGCAGCCTGACGATCGCATAACGATCTATCCCATTAGCTGGTCAGGATGTTAACTACGCGAAAGTGTACGAGAAGGCGGTCGGATATCTGCCGCGCCACCTGAAAGGCGACGACGCGCTCCGAGCACGTGCGAGCATTCGTGCGCTTATTGAGAAGGTGGTGGTCCAGCCAACTCCAGGTCGCCAGACCCGGCTCAATCTAGAATTGCACGGTGACCTGTTTCGCATGATCGAATTTGCAGAGGCGGCCTGCTCCCCGTCCGCAAGATCGGCAAAGCTCCAAAACGGCAACGGCCCCCAGCTTGTGGCTGGGAGCCGTATGACACCGTTGGTTGCGGGGGCAGGATTTGAACCTGCGACCTTCAGGTTATGAGCCTGACGAGCTACCGGGCTGCTCCACCCCGCGCCAACTTCAAGGAGGCCTTGGCCTCAAACAAAAACGCCGCCCCCGAGATAGTCTCGGCAGCGGCATTTTCAACATCGTGAATGGGTTCCGTTTCGCACCGCCAGCAAAGCCTGGCGACGACCTACTCTTCCACTGCTTAAGCAGTAGTACCATCGGCGCAGTCTGGTTTCACGGCCGAGTTCGGGATGGGATCGGGTGGGTCACAGACGCTATGGTCACCAAGCTATGGTGACGGTGCAAAACAGATCTAGAAATCGTTAGGGCATCTAGCTGAGATCAACCAGATCGAAGCCCACAGGGCTGTCGATGATGGTGGGACTCTCAAGCGCGAATAGAGCATTAGGACCGGTTAGCTCCACGCATTACTGCGCTTCCACATCCGGCCTATCAACGTCGTGGTCTCCGACGGCTCTAAGATACCTAATCTCGAGGGAGGCTTCCCGCTTAGATGCTTTCAGCGGTTATCCCGTCCATGCATAGCTACCCTGCTGCGCGGCTGGCGCCACGACAGGTCCACCAGAGGCATGTTCACCCCGGTCCTCTCGTACTAGGGGCAACTCCTCT
>DATIQO010000166.1:0-8525 GCA_035470745.1 Sphingomicrobium sp.
AACCCTAAGGCCTTCATCACTCACGCGGCATTGCTGGATCAGGCTTTCGCCCATTGTCCAATATTCCCCACTGCTGCCTCCCGTAGGAGTCTGGGCCGTGTCTCAGTCCCAGTGTGGCTGATCATCCTCTCAGACCAGCTACGGATCGTAGCCTTGGTAGGCCTTTACCCCACCAACTAGCTAATCCGACGCGGGCTCATCCTCAGGCGATAAATCTTTGGACCGAAGTCATTATACGGTATTAGCTCAAGTTTCCCTGAGTTATTCCGTACCTGAGGGCAGATTCCCACGCGTTACGCACCCGTGCGCCACTAAGGCCGAAGCCTTCGTTCGACTTGCATGTGTTAGGCATGCCGCCAGCGTTCGTTCTGAGCCAGAATCAAACTCTCAAGTTGATGTACGATCAAACCCCCGGGGGAATACCCGAGAGCAAGACCGGCATCTCTGGGAGCCGTTCCTGCACAAAATCACAAACTGGTGTGTTTGCGTTTCTGAGACATACGAACGGCTTTAGCTTTTTCCGACCAACCGATACCCAGAGGCTATCGGTGACCGGGCCGCCGCCCACATGTCCCTTCATTTCAACCAACAATGTCAAAGAGCCGACGCGCATCCTCTCCCGGTTCGATTGTTCCGGGCATCGGTTACACCGACTAAGAAGAGGCGCGAAACGAACGCGAGACCTCCGTGGGAGGCCGCGTCCGCCGCTGTGAGGCGCCATATATGGGTGGGCCTCCGATGCGTCAACGGCTTTTTGCAATTTTGTTGCGGAAGCCGTTCTCGCGCGGCGGAACCCTTGTTGACCCTAAGCCCAACGCAACCCGCCGCTGAACACTAGATGGGTCTTGCCAGGCTTCTTTCAAGCCTCTCGAAATATTGAAGGAAAAAGAGAGTTTCGCAGGCCCGCGAGGAAGCTGCGGCAAGGCCGCGGCTGCGGGCGCGACGCGCCCGTTCGCCGTTCGACGGGGCCTTCTTCAGGCCGTCTGAATGTAAACGCGCAGGGCTTCCGCTTCGGCTTCGATCCGTTCCATTCGGTACTTCACGAGATCCCCGATCGAGACGATTCCGCGAATCTTCCCGTCGTCGACCACCGGGAGATGACGGATTCGCCGCTCGGTTATCAAGGCAAGGGCATCGAGCACGTTGGTTTGCGAATCGACCGTGATCGTGGGCGAGCTCATCACGCGGCCGACGGGCCAGTCGAGCGCCTCGCGCCCGTGCTCGCGCAAGCAATAGATAACGTCACGCTCTGAAACGATTCCGACGATTCGCTCATCCTCGACGACTGGCAGAGCGCCGATCTTCTTTTCGCCAAGGCGGCGTACCGCGTCGAACAGCGAACGATCCGCCCGGATCGTCTCGATGCCGCTTCCTTTGCCCTGGAGCACCGCTGCAATTGTCATGGCTCGCCTCCCTGAAAGGACTCGCCTGTTGCCGACTTGATAGTCCCACTTCGGGCGGCCAAAGGGAAGCCGTGCCCGAACCGGATCCGGTCCCTCGCCCGAACTTGCCGATGAAGCGTAGCTTCTTGAGGGTCTTTCGTCTTCTCGTCCTCCTTGCGCTCGTGATTGCGGCGATTGCCGTCGTGCTCGTGAGCGAGGGCGATCCGACGCTGCACATCAATATGATGATTGCGACGGCACTTGGCGTCTTCTTCACGGTCCTGCTCGGAACGTCGCTGATGACGCTCACTTTTCTCAGTTCAGCAAGCGGCCATGACGAAGCCGCGGCAACGCATGTCGATCAAGAGGAGAAGGAATGAGCGAGCTTCAGCGCGCGCCGATTCTGCGCGTGATGCCGGGCCCTTCGGACATCAATGCCAACGGGCATATTTTCGGCGGATGGGTCTTGAGCCAAATGGATATTGCTGCGGGCATCGTCGCCTCGCAGCGTGCTCGAGGCCCGGTCGCGACCGTCGCGATCGAGGCGATGAAGTTCATCGAGCCGATCCACCTGCGCGACCTTATCTCCGTCTATGCAGAGGTAGAACGGGTCGGCCGCACCTCGATGGGCGTACGGATCGAGGTTGTGGCGCATCGCGACCTCGGTGCTACCCAAGTCAAGGTGACCGAAGGTCTTTTCACATTCGTCGCCCTTGACGAGGACAATCGTCCCCGTCCGGTCGATCCCGCTTAAGCGGCGGGAGCGACCTCCTCGTCGCTCTCCGGCGGACGCGCGGCGCGAGTGCGGCGACGCGGACGGCGCGGCTCTTCTTCGGCGGGACTGTCGTTCTCGTCGCGGCCGATTGCCGGCGGGAGAACGTCAAACGGGATCGTCTCTGCCCCGTTCACATGGTCCTGCTCAGCTTCCTCGCGAGCAGCGCGGTCTTCGCCATCGCCGCGGCGCGGGCGGTTGCGGCGCGGGAAGCGCTCGCCCCGGTCCTGCCGCTGCTGGCGCTCCTCGCTCTCCTCGCTCGCGCTTTCGGCCTCGCCGGCCTCGACGAGATCGTCTTCGCCGTCGTCGTCGAACTCATCATCGCGCGGGCGACGCTGGTTCTGTTCTTCGAACCGGGCTCGGCTCTCGCTCAGCACTCTGAAATAATGATCGGCGAACTGCAGATAATATTCCGTCTGCACGCGGTCGCCCGCGAGCTGAGCGTCACGCGCCATGCTCTTATATTTCTCGAGCAGCTGGGCGGCATTGCCGCGCTGGCGGTTATCCTGCCGGTTCCCGGGCTGTCCGCCCAGGTTCTGACCCCGCTGCCCCCCGCGACCGCGTCTGCGACCGCCCTGACGATTGTTGATCAAATGCCTACGTCCTTACGCAGTAGTGGCAAGCCCCTTTGGCCTTCGTCGGGCGGGGCTGCGCAAGATACGCAGCTCCTGACCCTCTCGTTCCGGTCTGCGCTTCGAGCGCGAGACGAACGGCCGATTGCGTCGGGGGTTGGAACGGGATGCGCTCAGCTTTTCAAAGGGAGCGGGCCCGGCCCAGAGCACTGATGTAGTGCGCGTGGATGGATCTGCCAAGCGATTTCGTTCAATTCCATTTCAAGAGGACCGCGCGAGGGCGGCCGGCGAGATCGTCGACCACCTGTGCCTTGAGCCCGTCGCGTGCGAGCAGTCGCGTCACCGGCTCAGCCTGATCCGCCCCGATTTCGATTGCCGCAAGCCCGCCGCGGTTAAGGAGGCGCGGTAATTGCGGCGCGAGCTCGCGATAGGAATCGAGACCCTCGCGCCCGGCGAACAGCGCTTCGTCCGGCTCAAATTCCCTGACTCCCGGGCCAAGCTCTGCGCCTTCGGCAATGTAGGGAGGATTGCAAAGGATGAGGTCGAACTTCTCGAGAAGGCCCGCGGCCCAATCGCCCTGCAGCAGCTTCACGCGTGCCTCAAAGCCAAGACGCCGCGCATTGGCGGACGCATAGGACAGGGCTTGCCGGGAAAGGTCGACGCCAAGACCGGTCGCTTCAGGCCAGATGTCGAGGGCAGCAAGAAGCAATGTCCCGGGGCCCGTTCCCAGATCGAGCACCCGCCTTGGTCCGGCGCTACCATCAAAATGCTCGATCGAGGAGGCGATGAGCACTTCCGAATCGGGCCGGGGCACGAGCACGCCCGGGCCGACATGAAGCTCAATGTTCCAAAATGCCCGGCGGCCGGTGATGTAGGCGACCGGCTCTCCTTCGCAGCGCCGCTTGACCATCTCCCAGAAGCGTTCCGGCACCGCTCGATCGGGCGGCGCTAGCAGGAGCCGGTCGCGGTCGATGTGAAGCGCTTCCGCCATCAGCAGCTCGGAATCGAGCCGCGCCGTATCGCTTGTCTCGCTGAGCTTGCGCGTGGCGTCATCCAACGCGCGGGCGATCGCCTTCACGCCTCTTCCAGGCCCGCGAGCCGTTCGGCTTCGTCCTCGGCAACCAGCGCATCGATGACCTCGCCCAGCCCCGGCCCCTCGAGCACTTCATCGAGCTTGTGCAGCGTGAGGTTGATGCGATGATCGGTCACCCGTCCCTGGGGAAAATTGTAGGTGCGGATGCGCTCCGAACGATCGCCCGAACCGACCATCAACCTGCGGGCGCCCGCCCGCGCGCTGGCAAGCCGCTCGCGTTCCATCTCGAACAGGCGCGTGCGCAGCACCTTGAGCGCCTTGGCCTTGTTCTTGTGCTGGGATTTCTCGTCCTGCTGGATGACGACCAGGCCGGTCGGAAGGTGAGTAATGCGAACTGCGCTGTCCGTCGTGTTGACGGATTGCCCACCTGGGCCGGATGACCGGTAGACGTCGATCCGGAGATCCTTGTCGTCGATCTGCACGTCGACATCCTCGGCTTCGGGGAGCACCGCTACCGTCGCCGCCGAAGTGTGGATACGACCACCGCTTTCGGTGACCGGAACACGCTGAACGCGGTGCACGCCGCTTTCAAACTTGAGCTTTGCAAAGACACCGGCGCCGCTGATCGACGCGATTGCCTCTTTGTAACCGCCGAGTTCGGACGCGCTCGCCGAAATCAACTCGAACCTCCAGCCCTGCGTTTCGGCGAAACGCTGGTACATCCGCAACAGGTTGGCGGCGAACAGTGCCGCCTCGTCGCCCCCGGTGCCCGCGCGCACTTCGAGCATTGCTGCGCGTTCGTCGGCAGCGTCCCGCGGCAGCAGCTGGATCGCAAGCAAGTGCTCGGCCCGCGGAAGCTTGTGGCGGATCTCCTCCGCTTCGGCAGCGGCCATTTCCTTAAGCTCCGGCTCTGCGCTCGGATCTGCAACCATCCCGTTCAGCACCTCGAGCTCGGCGCGAAGACGGCGCACTTCCCGCGCCGCGGCGGCGACCGGCTCGATCGCTGCATAGTCCTTCGAAAGCCTGACGAATTCGTCAGGCGCAAGGTCCTGCCGCGCCATGGCTTCGGCAAGCTCATGCCGGCGCGCCTCGATCGACGCGATCCGTTCCGACGATATGCGCGTCACCGGCCGATGGCTTCCGCGATAAGATCGAGCGAAACCGCCCGCTGCTCGCCGGTCGCAAGATCCTTGAGCTGCGCTTCGCCGCGCTCGATCTCGTCGTCGCCAAGGATGAGGGCAAATGCCGCGCCCGCATCGTTGGCGCGGCTGAGCCGTTTTTTCATGTTGCCGCGATAGGCCATGTCGGCCACCACGCCCTCCCGGCGCAGCCCGGCGAGAATGCCTTGCGCTTCCAGCTCGGCCCTGGGACCGAGGGGCACGATCACGACTCCAGGCCGCTGCGGTTCCGGCTCACCGATCATCATTGCGAGACGTTCGATTCCCGCCGCCCAGCCGACGGCCGGCGTGTGCGGTCCCCCGAGCGCTTCGATCAAGCCGTCATAGCGGCCGCCGGCAAGCACCGTACCTTGTGCCCCGAGCCGGTCCGTCACGAATTCGAATGCCGTGTGACGATAATAGTCGAGGCCCCTGACGAGCCTCGGGGCGCGCTCCCACGCGATTCCGGCTGCGCCCAGCCCTTCGCTTACCTTGGCGAAGAAATCCGCCGCTTCCGGCGTGAGGAAATCGTCAATGACGGGTGCGCTATCGATGATCGGCCAATCCTGGTGCGCCTTGCTATCGAGGATGCGCAGCGGGTTGCGTTCGAGCCTCGCCTGGCTGTCTTCGCTCAGCGCGGCGGCATGGCCGCGAAAATGCTCGTAAAGCGCGTCGCGCCAGGCGGCGCGCGTCTCGGGATCGCCGAGCGTGTTCAGCTGCAGGATCGCCCCGGTGATCTTGAGTTCTTTTAGAAGCTGATCGGCGAAGGCGAGCAGCTCCACATCGGCCTGCGGCTCGGCCGCACCGATAATCTCGGCGTCAAGCTGGTGAAACTCCCGAAAGCGTCCCTTCTGCGGCCGTTCGTAGCGGAACGCAGATCCGTGGGTCGCGACTTTCAGCGGCGAGAATCGCTGCCATCCCTCGCTGAGATAGGCTCGGGAAAGGCCCGCGGTGAACTCCGGTCGCAAGGTGATGGACTCGCCGCCGCGGTCCTCGAACGAATACATCTCTTTCGAGACAACGTCAGTGGTTTCGCCAATCGTTCGGGCAAAGACGGAGGTGTGCTCGATCGTCGGCACCTCAACCCGTCTGAAGCCATAGAGACGGCGCACGCGATCGAACGCTCCGATCACAGCCGCAAGGCGATCGGCTTCTTCTCCAATTAGGCTTTGCGTGCCCCGAACGGGCTGAACCGGCGTCATCGGGCGCGCTTAAGCATATTGGGCAAACTTGGGAAACCCGCGCTTAACGCGACTGCCGTTGCCGCATGTCCTGGAACTGGCGGCGGAACCAGCTCGGGTTCGGCAGGAACAGCTTCCTGAAGCTGATCATGATCGTCCTCCCGAGCGGATCGAGGAGGTCAGGCTGATAATTGAGCGGCACGTTGCCAGCTGCGTCGTGGACGTTGGGCCTGCTGTCGAATAGGTTCCTGACCTGCAGCTGCACCTGGGTTCCCCGCAGCCAGGGGTGCTTGACCGTCACTTCGGGCATGTCTCCGGGATTGGCGAAGAACTTCAGGTCGAAGGTCGCAAGCGGCGAGAAGCGCAGAGTATCGCCGGTCAAGGTGTCCACCCTGGTACCGCTGCGCCAGTTCGCGACCAGCCGCCCCCCCAGCCCGTTGTTGAAATAACCCGCCTGCGCCTCGACCTGGTGTTGGGGCGTGCCGCCACTTTGCCCCGCGGCATCGCCATGAAGATAATCGATTTCGGGTACGCCTGGCGCGACCTTGACCTTGTCGACGAACGTGATGGTGTCGGTGAGCGAGAAGGTCAGGCGACCGCGATTGCCGCCGCCGAAGAAACCCCCACCGCCCCGCCCGCCGCCACCGCCGCCGCGAAAACCGCCTTCGCCGCCGGGTCGTTCACCGCCGGGCGGCGGTCCGCCTTCGCGGGGCGGCGGCGGCGGATTTTCGCTCGCGGCCGCGGGCGCACCGCTAACCGCTGCCGCCGGCGCCGACGGACTGCCGTTCTGTGCCGCGGGAGCAGCGCCGAAGCCGCGCCTGAACTGGGCGCGGAGCTGGTCGATCACCGCCTGGGAGGGGCGATGGGACTTGAGCGGTTTGGAGAAATCGAAGCCGACGCGAAGCGTATCGCGCCGGGAACTTTCAAAATTCACGGGGCGAAAATCGACGCTGACGAGCTGGCCGGTCTCATCGCGAACGAAGCGTTCGGGGAATGCCGCCTCGATCTCCGGCGTCACCGTCAGGTTCGAGATCGGCCGATCAATCGTCTGGTGGACATATTCGGCGCGGAAACGAAGGTCGGTGTTCTCACGTGGCTGCCAATTGCCACCCAGCTTGAAGACGTTGCGCCTGTCCGACTTGAGGTCCGGATTGCCCCCCGTCGTGGCCGTGACCAGGACGGTTTCACCGGTGACGAAGTCAAATACACGCGTATTGGGCGTGACAAGCACCGGGTCGCCAAGCTGGTTGATGGTTGGGGGCCCCTCTTCGCGGGTCCAGCTGCCGATGAAGTTCAGACGATCGGCCGGCGACCAGTTCGCGCCAGCGCCAAGCGTTGTCAGCGTGCCGAAATCCGAGAGCTGGTCGACTTCGGCATTGCCATTCAGGGTCAAGTTACCAAGCGCGCTGAAATCATGGTTCCGGCGCGAGATCGGGAGGTCAAGGTTGATCGCCGCTTCGCCCATCGTCCGGCCGAGCGAATGCGAATTGGTGACCTCAGCCGTCCGTTGATCGCTATTGAGATGAACAGTGCTCCCCGCGAGGGTGACCGTGGTGCTCGCGTCCCCCGCGGGAAGGGTGAAAAGGCTGCCATTGGCGGTCGCCCGAATGTCTCCCGAGGCCGTGGTCTCGAGAGCTCGATCGTTGGGCGCATCGACCTCGTCGCGCTGCGTGCTCGTGACGTCGCGCGAGAGATCGGCATTGCTTGTCAAAGTCCAGTGCCAATCGGACTTGATGCCGTTGAGGGTCACGCCAGCATGCGCCGTGTCGTTGCTCGTGTTGCGCGCCAGAGCAGTCAAAAGCGTATCGCCCAAGCCAATGAGGGCACGGCCGTCGGTATGTTCAAATTCGGTATTCAAGGTTCCCGAGACATCGCCAAATACCTCGCGGTTGAACACGCCGGCGGCTCGGACGTCGCGCTTGGTCGGCAGCAGCGATCTCGCATCGAGCAGGTCGTCGGTCGTGGCACCGGCTGGCGGCGTCTCGGTGGTGATGATGTTGCGCTCCGCTTCCGTCAGCATGCCGTTGCCCTCGGCGTGCGCGTTGAGCGTCGTCCGTCCGTTTCGTTCGACCCGAAATTCGGTCAGATCCGCACTGCCGGCAGCATAGCCACCCTCGGTCGCGACCGTTCCGCCGAGCTGTGCGGTCGTTGACCGGAATCGCTGGCGAAGGACGATGTTCACCACCTTCTGATCGGCTCGATACCCGTATTTCAGCGCGACTTCCTCGGGCAGGATCTCGACACGCTCGATCGCTTCGGTGGGAATGTCGCGGATCTCGCGAAAGCTCGAAATCCGCTGCCCGTTGAGGAGCAGTACCGGTTGCTCGCCGCCACGGCCCTGCGCGCTCCCGATTTGCGGCGCGAGCGCATCGAGAAGATCGCTGATGCTGGTTGCGCCAGTCGCGCGGACGTCGCGCGAATCGAGTAT
>DATIQO010000167.1:0-3893 GCA_035470745.1 Sphingomicrobium sp.
AGGTCGGTAGACAGGTGTGGATTCGCGTCGCGCGTTCTGGCTTGCGGCCGCGATACTCCCGAACATGAAACTACGCCGATCGAACTTCATCAGATTGCCATTCGGCTATGTTCTCGATTGGGCCGTATTGGGCGGTCGCAGTGCGCAATGGCTTACAGCCCCGTCAATTCCGTTGCGCACAACGGATATCGGCCACAGTTGAGCCGTCACGCAAGCGTCATCCTTTCCAACTCCGTTCGGGAATTTCACAAGCGACGTCCACCTCACATCCTAACGCGCATTAGAGTCGTGCTTCAAAAATGCGTGTAAGAGATTGAATTGGGGAGGGTAGGAATATGCCTGCCTGCAGAGTGAACGCGCCATCAAGCGCTCTCAACGTGCGGACCAACGCGGCAGACCCGGCCGCTGCAACCAGATTGTCCAAGCTCATCCGGGCACGGCGCGCGCGCGATCGTTATCTTGGAAGGTCGCTTTTTTCGGACCCGGCCTGGGACATCCTGCTCGAGGCCTATGTCGCCCATCTCGCGGGCCGGCCGGTTTCCGTAACAGCGCTGTGCGACGCCGCGGCGGTCCCGACGACGACGGGACTGCGGTGGCTACGCAAGCTCGAAGAGGACGAACTCCTCGTCCGGGAGGCGGATGCACGCGACAAGCGGCGCAGCTGGATGAGACTTTCGGCCGCCGCGGCAGAAGCGATGAAAAACTACTTCCTGGCTGTCGACGGCACTTTCCCCATCTGAGCTGAACCGCCCCGCCGAGGAGAAATCGCGGGTCAGCTCGCCGCTAGGCCGCCCTCGAGATCTCCTTGCTCACCGCCCTGTCGAACTGGTCGGCCGGCACCGGCTTGCCGTAGCGATGCCCCTGCAGGATATCGCAGCCGCTCTCGAGCGCGACTGCCTCCTGCAGGCCGGTTTCGACGCCTTCGGCGACGACGTCGAGGCCAAGGAGGTGCGCAAGGCTGACGGCTGCGCGGATGACCGCGATATTTTCCTCGATGTCGCAGGCGGAGATGAAGGACTTGTCGAGCTTCAGGCGATCGACCTTGAACCGCCTCAGATAGCTCAGCGACGAGTAACCGGTGCCAAAGTCGTCGAGCGCCACCCTGAAGCCGCAGTTCCTCAAGGCCTGGATCTGGAGGTCGGAACCGCTCCCGATCTCCATGAACAGCTTCTCGGTGATCTCGAACTCGATCTGGCTGGGATCGATCCGCTCCTTGCGCGCGAGCTCGTTCATCTTGCGAGCAAGGTTCTCCGAGCGCGAGAATTGCGCCGGCGACAGGTTGACGGCGACGGAAAGGTCCGGGTGTTCGCGCGCAAAGCGCGCCGCCTTGCGGAACACGAACTCGCCAAGAAGTTCGACCAGCTCGGTCTCCTCGGCGATCTCGATCGCCTCGCAAGGCGGGATCTGGCCGAGCTGCGGATGGCTCCAGCGGAAAAGCGCCTCGACGCCAGTGAGCTTGCCGAGCGCGTTCACCTGCGGCTGGTAATGGACGGCTATCCCGGTCCCGGTCTGGATTGCCTCGCGCAAGTCGGTTTCGAGAAGGTCGCGGCGCCTCAGCTGCGCATCGAGCTCGTCCGAGAAGAAGCGGAAGCAGCTCCTCCCGCGCCGTTTCGCGTCATAAAGCGCCATGTCGGCTGCCCTGAGATAATCGTCAGGCGTCTCGAGCTGCTTGCTGGCGATGACAGCGCCGACGCTGGTCGCGACGCGTAGCTGCAGCGAGCCGAGCTCATAGGGCTCCTGCAGCTCGACGCAGATGCGCTTGCACAGCCGCGCGACCTCGCCGGGCTTTCCGACACCGGTCTGGAGGATGAGGAACTCATCGCCGCCGAACCTTGCGACCGTGTCGCCGGCGCGCAATTGCGATTGAAGCCGCTCGGCCGTCCGCTTGAGGAGCTCGTCGCCGGTCTGGTGCCCGTGGAGGTCATTGACGCGCTTGAAATGATCAAGATCGAGCATGATCACGGAGAATTGTTCCCCCGTGCGCCGAAGCCGGACCAGCGCCTGGTCCAGTCGCTCATTGAAGAACTCGCGGCTCGCGACGCCCGTCAGCGGGTCCCGCCGCGCCTTGGCGACGAGCTCGCTCCGGCGCTGGTCCAGTTCGGCAAGGACCTCCTGGAGCGTGTGATAGAGTACGGACATGACGAGAATGACGGCGACGCTGGTCGGAACTGCCATCGGCCAGATGGCGCTCAGCAACTCCTCCGCGGTCCCGCCCGGCGTTTCGAGAAGGCGGAAGATGCAATAGTTGGTAACGGCGATGAGCGCCACCGCCGAAGACACCATTGGAGCCACTAACTTCTTCGAATCGTTCACGTTTGATGCCCAGCTTGAACAGATGAGGAAAACGCTCGACTGTCGTCGGATCTCACCGGCCGAGGCAAAGGGTGCTTGGTACAAGAACAAACGCGAAGGCACGGCCGAGCAAATAGAGGCGGCGCACGCGGCGGTGCACCGGATCCATCCGATGCGATGATCTAGCCCGGCCGCTCCTAAGACATGCTCAATGATAGGTCCGTTCCGGATCGATTGCCCGAGCGAGCGATCGGACAAGTGCCCTTGCTTGTTCGCTTCGCTTCAGTGGGATGCAGCCCCGCTCCCAGGCGCGACCGGCTTCAACCGGGAAACTTCCCCGTCGCCTCGACCCACCGCTCGACGAGCGCCCCATATTCATCGCTCCGCTTTTGCGGCAGGCCGCGCGTATCGATCCAGGCGGGGTGCATGCTCTCGGCGCCGAAATGGTGCCTCGGCACGAAGCGCGACGGATCATCGAAGCTTGCGACGGTGAGGTCCAAGCTTGCGCTCCTTTCCTTGTATTGGAAACCGAGCGAGGTCCCGCACTTACGGCAATAAGGGCGCAGCGCGATCGGCGAACTCTCGTACCAGTCGGGCTGAACCTCCCAGCTCACGTCAGCCTGCTTTAGGGTCTTGAACGCGATCGAGACCGAGCCGGTCGTGCGCTGGCACATCCGGCAATGGCAAAGGTAGGCGTCGTCGTCGTCGATCATGGCCGTGAAGCGAATGCGGCCGCACGCACAGCCGCCGGTCATCTTCTCAGCCATTCACCCTCCCCGACTGGCTATGCCGCCTTTTTGAGATGCTTTCGGCCGAGCAGTTCGGCGATTTGAACCGCGTTGAGCGCGGCGCCCTTGCGCAGATTGTCGCTGACGATCCAGAGGCTGAGGCCGTTCTCGACGGTCGGGTCCTCGCGGATGCGGCTGACGTAGGTCGCATAGTCGCCGACGCACTCGACCGGGGTCACATATCCGCCGTCCTCATGCTTATCGACAACGAGGATGCCGGGGGCCTCGCGAAGGATCTCGCGTGCCTCATCGGCGCTGATCTCGTTCTCGAACTCGATGTTCACCGCTTCCGAGTGGCCGACGAACACCGGAACACGGACACAGGTCGCGGTCAGCTTGATCGAAGGGTCGAGGATCTTCTTCGTCTCGACGACCATCTTCCATTCCTCCTTGGTGGAACCGTCGTCGAGAAAGACGTCGACCTGGGGAATGACGTTGAAGGCGATCTGCTTGGGATAGACGACCGGCTGGTTGGAATCACCGACGAAGATGTTACGCGATTGCTCGAACAATTCGTCCATTGCCGCTTTGCCGGTGCCCGAAACGGACTGGTAGGTCGCGACGACCACCCGTTTGATCTTCGCAGCGTCGTGAAGCGGCTTCAGCGCAACGACCAGCTGCGCCGTCGAGCAATTGGGGTTGGCGATGATGTTCTTCCTCGCATAGCCGGCAATCGCGTTCGAGTTCACCTCGGGGACGATGAGCGGCACGTCGGGGTCCATGCGGTAGAACGAGCTGTTGTCGATCACGGTGCAGCCCGCCGCGGCGGCCTTGGGCGCATAGGCCTTGGAAACGGCCGAACCTGCGGCGAAG
>DATIQO010000168.1:0-13348 GCA_035470745.1 Sphingomicrobium sp.
TCGGGAACTCCAAAGTGGCAAAGATCGACAATCGGGATGATGTCCCGCCGCTTGAGATCGCCGAACGTCTCGTCGGCGAAGCTCCAGTCATAATGGCCTTCGCCAAGCCAGGTCGTATGGATCGGCGGGCCAAAGCGCAGGAACCGGATTCCCTGTTCTTGAACGAGGTCGAAATCCTTGCGCCAATTCTTGTAGAAACCGCATTTCTCCATTTCGTCGACGCGGTGACGGCCATTCTGGATCTTGGGCACGCTGTTTTCGATGCCCGTTGCGAACATGAAGCTGAGCATTTGGAGTTCTCCCCGCTGGCGCGTGCGGAACCTCTGCTGCTTACCTCCGGTCGCGGTAGCACTCCTATCGGTAGTCCCCCTTAGGCAGAACGAAGGAAATACTGGCTTCGTGACCGTGTCGTGCGGATCGACGAGCGCGCTCGCGTCGACTGGGGTCTAAGCAGTTTGGTTTCAGGGTTTCCCCGATTTGCAGTCCGAACATATCAGGTAGGTGAAGCTGGTTCCGCTCCTCGGGAGCCCGCTCATGTTTGATAAGCAGTTTCTCAGAAAGCTTTGCCCCCACTTCGGCAAGCGGCAGATGCCGCCGTTCGATCTGCTCCATTGCCGGTGGAATGCGTCTCCGGTTCCTCGGGCATCGCCGTGATCGCGCTGCGCCATCCAACAGCATTTGCTCTCGTTAGCATCGGTTTCTGCGGGACCTTGGCAACACCGGCCCTGGCACAGGACGCTGCCGCCCCTGTGCAAACTCCGCCAGCGGCTGAGGTAAGTACCGCCGTCCCGCCGAGCGGCGAGTCAGAGGGCACGAAACTCGCAAAGCAGCTTGCCAACCCGATTGCATCGCTCATCAGTTTCCCCCTTCAAAGCAATTACGACTGGGGTCTAGGGCCGGGCGGAGAGGGCGGCCAGTACAAGCTCAACGTCCAACCGGTGGTGCCGATCAGCCTCAACCGCAACTGGAACCTCATCTCGCGAACGATCGTGCCCGTGATCGTGCAGCATGATGTCGTGGCCATGCCTTCTCGCGCCAACGACGGCCAGTTCGGCATTAGCGATATCGTGCAGAGCTTCTTTTTCTCGCCGCAGAAGCCGGCTCGGGGAGGCATCGTGTGGGGCGCCGGCCCGGTGTTTCTCGTGCCGACGGCGACCGACAAGTTGCTGGGGTCGGGTAAATGGGGTGCCGGACCAACGGTCGTTGCACTGAAGCAGAGCGGCCCGTGGACAATCGGCACGCTTGCGAACCACATCTGGTCCGTTGCCGGGAAGAACGATCGCGAGAAGGTCAGCGCGACTTTCCTCCAACCATTCGTAAGCTACACAACCAAAAAGGCGACAACCTTCACTTTAAACTCGGAGTCGACCTACGACTGGGTCCACAAGCAGTGGACCGTGCCCGTGAACATCATGATCGCGCAGCTGCTTCCACCCAAAATGACGGGCATGTCGTTCCCGATCCAGATCCAGGGCGGCATTCGCCACTATTTTGCTCATGCCAATAGCGGACCGGAAAATGGCGTGCGCTTGAGTTTAGTCGCGCTGTTCCCCCGAAAGTGATCGACGGGACCGGCAAAGGACAAACGTCTCTCGCCTGCGGCCCGATCGGCCAAGGCAACCTTTCGTGCGCATGACGGCCTGGGCTTGAGTTTCCCCAAGGCACTCCAAGGACGCGCAACAGGAAACTTGTCGTAACGGCTCGGCATGTGCGGGATTCAATGCCGGCCGCTACGGGATATTCCGGATGGAGCGGGGTGCTGTCCTCGCTAAGTTTCCGGGTGGTTTCCGGCGGAAGCCGCTTTGCCTGTCCGACGCCGCGCACGGTGACGCCGGTGACGAACGATTCCTCCGGCGTCCTCGGCCGCAATCACGAACACAAGGATTTCCCGTGCGTGCCCGACCAGACGATGCAACTTTTTCAAGCAATCATCCACGAAGCCCCTGGCCGGGCTCGTCGCGCCGCGCAGTCGAGAGCTTGACCCGTCTTCTCCTGGCATTGATCCTGGGCTTGGCGGCGACGAGCGCTGCGGCTGAGCCCGTGCCAGCGTCTCCGCAACCGGATGCAATCTCATCTTCCGGCGGTTCGGTTCGCAGCTCTTCCGATTGGGAAGTTTCGGCCGTTCCCTATTTCTGGCTGGCGGGCATGAAAGGAGACATCGGGGCGATTCCGAACACCGAGCCGGTTGGCGTCGACATCAGCTTTGGCGACATCTTCAGGCACCTCAAGCTCGTTTTCATGGGAGAAGCCGAGGCAAGGCACGGACGGTTGGTATTGCTGGGCGACGTCGTGTGGATGAAGGTTGGAGCAGAGAAATCGCTCTCGATCCGGGACCGCGATTTCCTGGACGGAAGCCTCAGATTCAAGTCGCTGGTCGTAACCGGGCTCGCCGGATACCGGGTGGTTTCGCAAGGACCGGTGACGATCGATCTAAGTGCCGGCGGGCGCCTCGACCGGATCGGGCAGGATGTGAGGCTGAGCGGGCCCAATCGAACCGCGCAGGATGCGGTCGTGAGGACCTGGGTTGACCCTATCATTGCCGCGCGCGCCACGGCCGACATCGCTCCGAAGTTGAGCCTTTCAATCTACGGCGATGCGGGCGGGGCGGGGATCGGTTCCCACTTCACATGGCAGGCCTGGGGCATGGTCAATTACAACGTCAGCAGGAAGACGAAGATCAGCGCGGGCTGGCGCCACTACGCCGTCAACTACGACAAGAATGATTTCCTTTTCGACGTGCGCATGGACGGGCCGATCGTCGGTGCCACGTTCACCTTTTGAATAAGCCAAGCGTCGCGACCAAACGCACTGCGTAATCGCTCGAGCTGCCTCGCTCGCAGCCGCGGATTGCAATCGACCTGGTGCTGACCCTCCAAGAGCCAGTCGAAGTCGTTCTCTCAAACGAGCCGGTCCGAAGACGGCCGATCTCAAAAGAGGCCACAGGCAATAGAGGCGGCGCACCCGGGAAATACCGGATGTCCGGCAATTGTCCGTGAGCATAGTTTGCCCAAAGTTTGGAAGCGTACTGACTGGGCAAAGACAGGTCTAAGATGGCACTTGCAGTACGTCTCAATCGGATAACTTGGGCCGTCGTCATCATTGCGGGCCTTCTGGTAGTCGCCATGTCGCTCCTTCCGATCGCGGGATATGTTGTCGAGAAAATGCAGGAGCGCTCGGAAAGACCGACCTATCGCAGCGCCGACGACGTTGTCGTGCTGCCAAACGGAACGACCATGCTCATCGAGCATGATTCGCCGACCAGCGGGGTCCTGAACTGGCTGAAGCAATGGACGGGTAGCGCTCAGACGATCGAACTAGGCAATGCCGATTTCGCTCAAGGGTCCGCAGCGTTCACGAAGGAGGGCTGGGAAAACCTGGTCGAGCTGGCGCATATCCTTAGGGCCTATCGCGACCTGACGACCCTCATCCTGTTTTGTGCGGATCATGATGATGCATCGACATTGAAACTGGAACAGGCGCGCGCCGAACGCATCCGCGGCGAGCTCTTGCGACAGGGCGTCGACGAGCGGCAGGTCTCGGTTGCGCAGCAGAGCTTCGATCCGGACGAGGATCCCTCGCAAGCGGAGGGATTGAACGTCGTCCTCGTGCAAAGAGCCAGGAAGAACGGTTAGCCACCTTGCGGCGACTGCCGCGATCAAGCGCGATTTGGTGCCCGCGAACCTAAAGCTGCTGTCCGCCTGCCGCTCACCTTGGGCTGCACGCGCTAGGCGCCTTTTGGACGTCGCGGTTTCTTCTTCGGCCGCGGCCTTTCGTGCGCGAGGTCGGGACGATATTTCGAGCTCTTCTCGCGCGGCTCGGCGAGCTCGATCACAAGCCCCTGGTCCTCGGGCGCGATGGTAGCCCGGCGCAGCGCCTTTACGAAACCGGGCGTCGAGCGCTCGCTGACCTGGAAGAAGCTCTCATTGGCGGCAAGGCGGATTGCGCCGATCTCGGTCCTTGTCACGTGGCCGTAGCGGCAGATGAGCGGAAGGAGCCAGCGCGGGTCGGCGTTGTGCCGCCGCCCGGCGTTGATGCGGAACCATGTGGCCGCTTCAAAGCCTTGGCGAGGACCGCCATCCCCGCCGCGCTCGTCGCGCCGGGCACCGCCAAGAATGTCCTCCGGCGCGGGCATATCGGTCTTGAGCGACCGGATCAGCGCCGCCGCCATGGCCTCGGGCGGCAAACGGTCGATCAATTGAGAGGCAAGGTCGCGGTCCTCGTCGTCGAGCTCGACCGGCTCTGAAAGCGTCGCAAGCAGCCGCTCGCGGTCCTTCGCGCGAATTTCCGCGGCGGAGGGAACCGAGATCCATTGCGCATCGATGCGCGCGCCGCGCAGCATCCCTTCGACCCGCTTGCGGCGCTGGAAAGGGACGATGAGGACGGCGGTGCCCTTTCGGCCTGCCCGGCCGGTTCGACCCGAGCGATGCTGAAGCGCCTCGGCATCCCTTGGCAACTCGACGTGAATGACGAGCGAGACGGATGGAAGGTCGATCCCGCGGGCCGCGACGTCGGTCGCAACGCAGACCCGGGCTCGCTGGTCGCGCAATGCCTGGAGCGCTTGGTTGCGCTCATTCTGGCTGTGTTCCCCAGACAAGGCGACGGCGTGGAACCCGCGCTCGGCAAGGCTCGCATGCAAGCGGCGAACGGCATCGCGCGTGGCGCAGAACAGGATCGTCGTTTCCGCATCGTGGAAGCGAAGGAGGTTGACCACTGCATGCTCGATGTCGGTCGGGGACACGGCCGCGGCCTGGTAGGCGATGTCCTGATGGCCCTGCCGATCGCCAAGCGTCTCGATGCGAAGCGCATCTTGCTGGTAGCGCTTTGCCAAGGCGACGATCGGCCGCGGTATGGTCGCGGAAAAGAGCAAGGTCCGGCGCGCTCGCGGCGTTGCATCGAGGATCTCCTCGAGTTCCTCGCGAAAGCCCATGTCGAGCATCTCGTCGGCCTCGTCGAGCACGACCGCGCGCAAGGAGGAGAGGTCGAGCGCTCCGCGTTCGAGGTGATCGCGCAGCCGGCCTGGGGTTCCAACGACGATATGCGCGCCGCTCGAGAGGGCGCGCCGCTCCTTCATCGGATCCATTCCGCCGACGCAGGTCACGACCCGTGCCCCTGCCTCGCCGTAGAGCCACTGGAGTTCCTTGCTGACCTGCATCGCCAGCTCGCGCGTCGGGGCAATGACGAGACCAAGCGGTGCTCGAGCAAACGGCATGGCCGCGCCGTCGAACAGGGCGGGTGCAATCGCTAAGCCAAAGGCCACGGTCTTGCCGGAGCCCGTCCGGGCGGAAACGATGAGGTCGCGGTCATGCGCCTCATTGGCGATGACGGCCGACTGGACCGGCGTGAGCTCCTCGAAGCCACGAGCGCTGAGCGCCCGGGCAAGGGCTGGATGTAGCTGCGAATAAGGCATTGCGGCGCACTACGCGCCCATTGCCAATTCCGATAGACCTTGCGGCACATATGCCCGAGAGTTCTTTGGCCCCCGGGGCCGGCGCAAGTGGTGAAAAAGACTGCCGGGCGCATCGGGCGAGCGCCCGAGGCCCAGCTCGCCTGTCAGCCTTCGAGCGCTTTTCGTGCCTCGTTGTCCGCCTTGAAGGCCTCGGTCCGGCGCACGCGGTCGGCCATGGTCTCCCACGCCGCAGCAGCGCTCAAGCAGCGATCCCGCACATTGACGAGCGTGCTCGCGCTCGCCTGCCTGCGGCAGTCGGCGGCGCGCTCAGTGTAGAATTCCAGTGTCGTCATGCTCGCGCTCGCTTCCTTCGTTCTCGTTCAGCAACTCGTCCAGTCGGCGGAACAGCGAACCCAGGGTATAGGGCTTTTGCAGTACCGGCCTCGATTTGTGGCGATCGGGCAACTGGCTCTGCTCCCCATAGCCGGTCGCGAACATGAATGGGATACCAAGTTCATCGAGCCGGTTCGCGATCGGAACGCTGTCATGGTCGCCAAGATTGATGTCGAGGATCGCGACATCGGGCGGGTCGATCTCGATCGACGACATTGCGCCGTCGCCGCTGTTCTCGGTCGTCACCGCGTCGGCACCGAGCCTGACGAGCAGGTCTTCTGCATCGAGCGCGATGATGAGGCTGTCTTCGACAAGGAGCAGCCGCTTGCCGCTAAGGAGATCGCCAGCGATTTCCGGCTCGACGTGCGGGGCTCCCGGCAGCTGGACCTTGTTTGCGCTCGGCGCGGACGATCGGACGATATGCTTGGCGGGGATCAGGAAGCTCGCGCGGAGGCCCTCTCGCGCATAGTCGACGCTGGCCGTTCCGCCGAGATCGTAAGGAACACTATGTTCGATGATGGTCGTTCCAAAGCCCTTGCGGTTCGGGAGCGACACTTCGGGGCCGCCATGTTCCCTCCAGCAGAAGTCGAGATCGCCATCCTCGTTTACCGACCATTCGGCGACGGCCTCGCCGCCTGCGGCCGACAGGCTGCCATATTTGACCGAGTTGGTGACGAGCTCGTGGACCACCAGCGCGAGGGTTGAATAGGCCTGCGGGTTCAAGAGGACCGGCGGTCCTTCGAGGAGGAGGCGGTCCTTCTGGGTCGAGAGGAACGCGGCGGCCTCGGCGTCAAGCAGGTTTCTCACCGGAGCCGGTCCCCAGTGATCATCGGTGATCTGGTTGTGAGCCCGGGCGAGCGCATGAACGCGGCCATCGATCACCTTGACGAAATCCTCGATCGAGGTGCCCTCGGCAGGCTTCGACTGGCGGATGAGGCCGCGGATGAGCGAGAGGATGTTGCGAACGCGGTGGTTGAGCTCGGCGATCAGCAATTCCTGCCTGCTCGTCGCCTCCTTGCGCTCGGCACTTGCTTCGTCGGAGAGGTGGAGGACGACTTCGATGAGGGTGGCACGCAGCGTCTCGGCCACCCGCAGCTCGGACGAGGTGAATGGGAGCGACCTGCCGATGACGGTTTCCTTCCACTCCTCGAAGCTTTCGCGCGGGGTGAGGCGCGGACCATTGGGTCCATATTCGACGGGCTTGTGCGGATCTCCCGCCCAGCGGACCGCGCGGACGATCTCGCCGCGAAACAGCACGACATAGTCGCGCGGCGCGCGCGAGATCGGAATTGCGAGCAGTCCGGCGACCCTTGCGTCCGTGCCGGCGAGCTCCGGCACCAGCGCGCTGATCTGGTCCGTCGCATAGGCACGCCCGGCGGCCGTCCTGTTCAGGGCCTGGATGATCCGTGCGAAATCGCCGGTTTCCGGGGTCAATCCGCTGAAGGCGTAATTGCCGTTGATCCAGACGCCAACGCCGTCGGCCGGAATGGCGCTGGTCAGGATCGATGACAGCCAGTCGGGGTCGTTCAGCAGCGTCTCGTCCGACGCGACGGCACCGAGCAGCTGGTCGGATATGTCGCGCGCGCGGCGCTCATATTCGACGACCTGCTTGCGCTCGCGCGATTCGATGCGCAGCGCGAACATCTGGGCAAAGAGCTCGGCTACCGAACGGCGTTCGAAACTCGGGCAGCGCGGCGAATAATGGTGGCAGGCGATCAGTCCCCATAATCTGCCCTCGACGACGATCGAGATCGACATCGATGCGCGCACGCCCATGTTGCGCAGATATTCAATGTGGATGCGCGAGACCGAGCGCAGCACCGAGAGCGAGAGGTCGATGGGCGCGCCATATTCATCGACCGGCGGCTCGATCGGCACGGGCTCGGCATCGATGTCGGTGATGACGCGCAGGAGACTGCGCAGATAAAGCTCGCGCGCCTGCCTCGGGATGTCGGTTGCGGGATAGTGAAGCCCAAGGAAGCTCCCGATCCCGCCCTTGGCGCTTTCGGCGACCACCTCACCCGAGCCATCCGGCGAGAACCGGTAAACCATGACCCGATCGAAGCCGGTAAGAGCCCGGATCTGGCGCGCGCCTTCGTTGAAGAAGCTCGCCATGTCCGCGGCCTGCTCGAGGCGGGCGACCATTCCCCGGACGGTCCCGGTGGCGTCCCCATAATCGTGCTCGAGGCTGGGCTCAGCTTCGAGGATGATCCGAGGACCCGACATGTGCAGCGCAATGTCGAAGACCTTGCCATTGTCCTGCAGCGACAGCCGGAACACCCGCTCGAGCGCGTTCTTTCCGCGCAGCAGCGAAAGGCGGTTACGAAGGGTGTGGATGGCTTGCTTCGTCAGGATCTCTGAAGCGGGTCTTCCGACGATGCCGCGCTCGTCCACGTCGAGATATTCGCCGACGTTGGCCGAAACATTGGAGATGTTCCAGTCGGCGGTAAGGACGAGCAGGAAGCCGATTGGCTGGATTTCTCCGAGCTGGTGGATGGGCTCCCGGTCGCAGTTGGTGAGATCGACGTCGGCGGCGCCTGGTCCTGGCTTGTTCATCAAAAGCCCGCCTCGCGAGCAACATCAAGAAACCAGGTGAAACAGCGGCGCGCCGCATCCTTGGCTTCGCCGACGAGTAGCTCGGAATCAAGGAAGCGCTCGATTGCGGAAACCAAGGCGGGCCACGGCCCAAGCGAGCCATCGCCGGTGAGAAAGCTTGCCGGAAGCCCGCTGGCGACGCGCTGCTTGAGCACGCGGCCGCCGAGGCGAGATCCTTCAAGAACGTATGCCATGCCAAGGGCCTGGGCGGTTCCTGCAACAGCGGGCGCTCGTGCCGCAGGCGGCATGTCCTCGCCGAGAGCGGCGAGGTCCGCCTCGACCAGGCCCGAGCGGCGACCCTGGCTCCAGCCGTCGACCAGTTCGCCGACGCCCGCGGCGGCGAGCGCGGCTTCGATCGAGGGCAGGGTGCGTGCGTGGAACCGCAGGAAACGCCGATAATCGAGCTTATCTGCAAGATCGAGAATGGACAGGCGGTTGTCGAGGTCGCGGTGGATATCCTGCGTCGCGGCCCTAAGCACGAATCTCGTTGTCATTAAGGAACGAGAATGAGTCGACGGCGGATCAGTTCCAAAGCCGGCGATTATCGTTCCATGACTCCTTGCGGCGAGGGCCCGCCAATACGTACCAAAGGCCGTATCCGTTCCTGATCGAGCGCAGCGACCTTGGCCCGCCGAGCTTGCTAGATCGCTCCTCGGGGAGGTTCGCATCTTGCCGAAATATTTCTTTCACACGCACGACCATGTCGACGACGAGGGGATCGTGCTCGAGGACGCGGCGGAAGCGAGGTCGGCGGCACTGCGCTATGCCGGTCAGCGAATGGTCGAATGCCATCGAAGCTTCTGGGCAACCGCCGAATTCCACCTGACGGTGACCGATGAAGTCGGCCAGACGCTGTTCGGGCTAAGGCTCAGCGCTACATAGGCCAGGCTTCGGCGCGTCCGAGGGGCCGACACTAATATTGCATTGCCCCTTGACCTTGACACGATGTCAAGGTCCAGAAGCCTCGCCATGACGACACACTCGCCACCAGAGCAGACGTGCGCAAGCTGCTGCGAGCATGATCATTCGCCCGGTCGGGATGCCCGCGACAAGGTGCATGGCGAGCTCGCCCGTGATCCCGTTTGCGGCATGACGGTCGATCGGTCGACGGCCAGGCATCGCCTCGAGCTCGACGGGGCCGAAACCTTCTTCTGCAGCAGTCATTGCCTCGCCAAGTTCAAGGCCGATCCGGGCCGCTATCGTTCCGATGGGAGCGAGGATGCAGTCCATCGCGCGCCCGAAGCTGGCGAAGGGGCTATCTGGACCTGTCCCATGCACCCGCAGGTCCGAAAGGACGGCCCGGGCAGCTGCCCGATTTGCGGAATGGCGCTTGAGCCACTGGAGCCGGCGGCCGAGGAACAGGCAAATCCGGAGCTCCTCGATATGACGCGGCGGTTCTGGATCAGTGCCGCGCTGACATTCCCGCTTGTCGCGCTCGCCATGGGCACCGAGCTGCTGGGCTGGAGCTTCATCTCCATGCGTGCGTCAGTATGGATCCAGCTCGCGCTCGCGAGCCCGGTCGTGCTGTGGGCTGGCTGGCCCTTTTTCGATCGCTTCTGGGCCTCGCTCAAGACGCGCCATTTCAACATGTTCACGCTGATCGGCATGGGCGTTGGTGCCGGCTATCTCTACAGCCTGGTCGCGGCCACCATGCCGCAGCTGTTTCCGCCATCGTTCCGGACGATGGCCGGCGTGGTGCCCGTCTATTTCGAGGCATCCGCGGTGATCACCACGCTCGTTCTCCTCGGCCAGGTGCTCGAGCTTCGTGCACGGGCAGCGACCGGCAAAGCGATCCGCGGACTTCTTGGCCTTGCGCCCAAGACCGCCAGGCGCGTCTCGGGGGAGAGCGAAGAAGACGTCCCTCTCGCCGACGTCCATGTCGGGGATATCCTTCGCGTTCGTCCCGGCGAAAAGATCCCGGTCGACGGCGTCGTCATCGAGGGGAGGAGCGCACTCGACGAGTCGATGCTCACCGGCGAGGCAATTCCGGTCGAGAAGGTTCAAGGGGATGCCGTCACTGGCGCCACCATGAACGGCACCGGCGCTCTTTTGATCCGCGCCGAGCGCGTCGGGCGCGACACGATGCTTGCGCAAATCGTGCGCATGGTCGCCGCAGCGCAGCGCTCGCGCGCACCCATCCAGAAGCTCGCGGACAAGGTATCCGGCTGGTTCGTCCCGAGCGTCATTGCCGCCTCGCTTGTCTCGTTCCTCGCCTGGAGCCTGTTTGGTCCGGCGCCGCCGCTCAGCCACGCGATTGTCAACGCCATCGCGGTTCTCATCATTGCCTGTCCCTGCGCCCTTGGCCTCGCGACACCGATGTCGATCATGGTCGGAACCGGCCGCGGCGCGTCGGCTGGCGTGCTGGTGAAGAATGCAGAGGCGCTGGAGCTGATGGAGAAGATCGACACGCTCGTGATCGACAAGACGGGAACGCTGACGCTCGGAAAGCCGCGGCTCGTTGCCATCGAGGCAATCAGCGGGTTCGACGAAGCGGATGTCCTGCGCTTCGCGGCAGCGCTCGAACGCGGGAGCGAGCATCCGCTCGCGGCGGCGATCGTCGAGGGCGCGAATGAGCGCTCGATCGCGGTACCCGCCAACAGCGACTTCGAGGCGATACCGGGCAAGGGTGTCACGGGCACGGTCGAGGGGAAGCGGATCGCCCTTGGCAACGCGGCACTGATGGTGGAGCAGGGCATTGATCCGCGGCCCTTTGAGCCAAAGGCGCAGGACCACCGCGCCAGCGGTGAAGGGGTCATGTTCGCCGCGATCGAGGGAAAGATTGCGGGGCTCGTGATCATTGCCGATCCGATCAAGGAGACTGCAGCAGAGGCCATTGCCGCGCTTCACCGCGAGAACATTCGCATCGTCATGCTGACGGGCGACAATCGCCAAACCGCCGAAGCTGTCGCAAGGCGTGTCGGGATCGACGAGGTGCTTGCCGAGGTCCTTCCGGACGCGAAGCAGGCCAAGATCGAGGAACTTCAAAGACTGGGCCGCCGCGTCGCGATGGCGGGAGATGGGATCAACGATGCTCCCGCGCTCGCCGCAGCAGACGTCGGCATCGCCATGGGCACGGGAACCGATGTCGCGATGGAGAGCGCGGCCATCACGCTCGTCAAGGGCGATCTTGGCGGCATTGTTCGTGCCCGCCGGCTAAGCCGGGCGGTGATGAAGAATATTCGCCAGAACCTCGTCTTTGCCTTCGTGTTCAATGCTCTTGGCGTGCCGATCGCCGCCGGCGTCCTTTATCCCTGGTTCCAGGTCCTTTTGTCGCCGATCATTGCCGGGGCGGCGATGTCGCTGAGCTCGGTGACGGTCATCGGGAACTCGCTGCGATTGAGGGGCGTTCGACTGTGAAGATCGGTGAAGCGGCGGCCGCCGCGGGGATCAGCGAACGGATGATCCGCCATTACGAGAAGGTCGGCTTGATCGCTCCGGCGCCGCGAAGGGATTCGGGTTATCGCGACTATGACGAGCGCGACATCCATAGCCTCCGCTTCATCGGCCGGGCACGCGACCTTGGCTTTCCGCTCGAGGAGATAAGAACCTTGCTTGCGCTCTGGCACGACCGCGACCGCTCGAGCGCCGACGTCAAGTCGCTCGCCCTTGCAAGGGCCGCAGAGCTCAACCGCAAGGCGCGGGCTCTCGATGCAATGCGGCGCACGCTGGAGCGGCTTGCAGAGAGCTGTCACGGTGACGACCGGCCAGATTGCCCGATCCTCGATGGGCTCGAGGCGTTTTGAAATGCGACCAGATGATGATCGGCGCGGAATCCGGCCGGCGCGCTTTGGCGTGCGTCCACTGCTCGCGCTATTTGCGGCATTCGGGCTTCTGTTCGCACTGCTGTCGGTGACTGAAGCTTCCGCTGCTGAACCCGGTCATCGAGTGATGATGGGAGAGACCGGCCATTGCCGAATGCCTGAGGTGCCCTCTCCCAAGCATGAGAAGAGCGCGCCCAAGACCTGCTGTGCCTCGATCGGCGCCGCGGTCGAGCGGGAGTGCGGCTCACCGGCATTGGTCGAACCGGCAAGATACCGGCCTGTCGCGCCTGCGATCGCTTCCCTTCACGCTGGACTCCTGCGCGAAATCGCAACGCCGCCGCCTCGTCGCTCCTGATCTCTCGAGCTGGCTGAAAAACGAGGATCACCCGCATTCATCCATGCGGGTAATCCTGACGACGGAGTGAAATAGTTGAAGACGAGTTTGATTGTTGGTGCGAGCGCGCTCGCGCTCGCCTCCTTGTCCGGCGCCGCGATCGCGCAGCCGATGGACATGCCCGGAATGGCAATGCCGAAGCCGACAAAGAAGGCGACGAAGAAACATGTGAGGAAAGCGCCCGCAAAGCCGCTCGCCGGCAAATCGCGCCCGCCCCGGAGCAGACAAGGCGATGTCAAAAAGTCGGCTAAGCGCGGCACGCAGCCTGCCAAGGACATGCCGATGGATCACAAGTCCACATCGGCGCCGATGCCAATGGCGCCGCCGAAGCCGGGGGAGGGAGCAATGCCCATGGGCGGCCCGGCGACCGAGGCCGGAACGATGCCGATGCACAGCGCCAGCCCGTCGCAGGCTCAAGGAGCGATGGGCGGCATGCCGATGGAAAGGGGCGGCCATCAGATGAGCGTGACGGGCGCCTTTGGACCTTATGCGCAGCAGCGCGAATCGTCCGGGACGGCGTGGCAACCGGACGCTTCGAGCGAGATGACCGGTCCAATGCTCATGACCGGCGACTGGATGCTGATGGCGCACGGCACCCTCAATCTCGTCTACGACCATCAGTCAGGCCCGCGCGGCGACGACAAGGCGTTCGCGAGCGGAATGCTGATGGGGATGGCGAGACATCCCTTGGGCAACGGCACGGTGCAGTTCAGGGCCATGCTCAGTCCCGAGCCCCTCATGGGACCGGCCGGCTATCCGCTTCTGCTCGCCGCGGGCGAAACTGCAAACGGGCGCACGCTCCTTGTCGACCGGCAGCAT
>DATIQO010000169.1:0-11109 GCA_035470745.1 Sphingomicrobium sp.
GACGACACTATCGTGAACATCGCGCGCGAGCGAGAGGCGGGTGCGGGCGGCCGCGCTCTCCTCGATCGCCATCAACAAGGCGTCGTGGTGGAGCACCGAGCCGGCAGCGCGGCCGAGCTCAATTCCAAGCTCGAGGAAATCAACCGAGAGCTCGGCAATATCCCACAGGATGAGCCATCCTTGGCGAGTGCCGGTGCGTACTTGGGTAACGAACCCCTCGACAGCGCCCAACGCCTCTAGCTCCTCGACGTCGAGCAACTTTGCGGGAGTAGCGAAGCGATACCAGCCGCTACCACGGGCCGTGAGCGAGCGATCTCGTTTAAGATCGAACAGTACCACCCGCGACGGACCCTTGATCATCGGCCGCCCGATTTCGATCGAGACTGCTTCGCCGGGTCCGATGTGCACTCCCTTGAATCGGTCGTCATCAAGCGAACCTACAAGGAGCGCTCCGGAACGGGCACGGGCGGCGGTCATGGCAAGTTCAAGGGCCTGCGGCACCGGCTCTTCGGTTCGACCGATACGGCGGTCGAGCTCGTCCACGCCGAAGAAGAGCCGCGTGAACTGCTGGTGCAACCCGAACCAGATGAGCACCGCGGAGAGGATGAAGAGATGTCCGCTGCGGACGATGAACCGCTGCATCTCGAATTCCTGGCTTCCTGCCACGAGGAGGCCGGCGGTGAGGTGCAGAATGATCAGCACGGTCGCGGTGAGCAATGTCTCTCGCCAGCTCCAGCGGATGGCAGCGGAGAGGAGCGGCAGGATGAAAAAGAGAAAGAAGGGGCTCGTGGAGCCGCTGATCGAGAAGACGATGGCGGTGAACATCGCCATGTCCATGAGGTGCGCCGGCGCGGCTGCGCGGGCATCGAGCCACCAGTTGCGCCACGTCAGCGCTGCAAGCGCGAGCGCGAAGAGGACATAGACCAGCAGCAAAAGGTAGGTGGCATGCGACAGCTGGCTCGGCTGTCCGCGATCGAGCCAGATGGACAGAAGAAAGGATGACGCGAGCATAGCCCGGCCGAGGGCGATAACCCGGCCGCGCTGGTATATGAACAGGCCCTTGGCAGCGGAAAGGTTCAGTGGAAGCTCCCCCCGAAGCAGCTAGGAAGCGAGCTTAGACCGAACAGCGCTTAGGCGAAAGCGGCCCGGCGAAGGCCTAGCTTGCCATCTTCTTGGCGCCGAGCCCCATCACCATCTGGTTCGCGCGCTCGTAAGCGAGCGGCTTTCCGAACAGGTAACCTTGGATCGTGTCGCAACCAAGGTCCCGCATGCGCTCGAAATCCTCGGCGGTTTCGACGCCCTCGGCAGTGATCGACATGCGGAAGCTCTTCGCGAGCTGGACGATTGACTGGATGATCGCGACATTCTCGGGGCGTGAACCAGCCTCGCGAACGAAGCTGCCGTCGATCTTCAGCTTATGGAAGACGGCCTTGTTGAGATAGCCGATCGAGGAATAACCGGTACCAAAGTCGTCAAGGGCAATTCCGACCCCAAGCGCACGCAGGCGCTTCAGAACGTCGAGTGTCGAGCCATTGTCGCCGAGGAAAACCCCTTCGGTCACTTCGAGCTCGAGCCGGTTGCCGGGGACGCGATGGCGCGCGAGCGCTTCGCTGACGATGTTCGGGAGTGCCGGAAGGACGATCTGCTTGGGACTGATATTGAGCGCGACCGTGATCGGCTCGGGCCAGGTCGCAGCGGCGCGGCAGGCTTCATCGATGACCCACTCGCCGATCGCCGGCATGAGCCCCGTGTCTTCCGCGACAGGAATGAACACGTTGGGGGGCACGAACCCGCGCTTCGGGTGGTTCCAGCGGATCAAGGCCTCGAAGCCGACAAGCCTTTGCGTCTTGGCGTTGATCAGCGGCTGGAAAACGAGGTGGAACTGCTTTGCAGCGATCGCGCTCCTAAGGTCCGACTCGAGGCGAACGCGATCCTCCTGCTCGGACTGCAGCTCGGACGAGAAATAGCGCGCGACGCCGCGACCCGCGTCCTTTGCCTGGTAGAGCGCGAGGTCAGCCTTGAGGATGAGGTCGTCGACGGTAGCGCCGTCGATCGGCCCGAAGGCACAGCCGATCGACACCCCGATCCGGATCTCGGTCTGGTCGATGAGATATGGCTCCTTGATCGAGGCAATGATGCGCTCGGCGAGCTTTTCGACCTTGCGGCGGCTCTGTGCGTCGGGAACGACGATGGCGAACTCGTCGCCGCCCATGCGACCAACGTCGCCCTCGGCGCCGACTTCATCGACTAGCCGCTTGGCAACCGCTCGAAGCACGGCGTCGCCCTTGGGATGCCCGAAGGTGTCATTGACCGGTTTGAAGCCGTCGAGGTCGAGGAACATGATGGCGCATGGCACATTGCCGGTCGTCGCGGCGCGAAGCGCCTCCCCGAGCAGCTGGCGGACGCGGCCGCGGTTCGGCAGACCGGAGAGCACGTCGACGTTGGCTAGATGGGTCAGTCGCTCCTGCGTCTGCCGGATCTCGGTGATGTCGGAACCGACACCTCTAAAACCCTCGAAGCGACCGGCGGTATCAACGATCGGATCGCCCGCTATCGAGATCCAGCGGGCACCGCGCGGGGTCTTGAGCTCCATTTCGAGCGCGTTGAATGGCTTCTTCTCGAGAAGCACCCGGCCGAGCTCGGCATGACCGCCGAGCAGCGAGGGGAGCGAGTGGCCGATCACCTGGTTGGCGGGTTTCCCAAGCAGCGCGCTCATGCGCGAGCTGATGTAGGTCACCCGGTTCTCTGCATCGATCTGCCAAAGCCAGCCGACGCCGCGCTGTTCATATTCCTGGAGCAGCAGGCTCGCGCTTTCGCTCTGGCTGCCGACATCGGCGTTCATCTTAATCTGGTGGAAAGCCCAGCGCGCGACCGTGAGCACACCGAAGATGGAAACGCCCAGGGTGAAGATGATCGACAGCATGTGCTGGAAGGGCACGGTATGGCGCCCGACCAGAAGGGCACCAGCGACACCGGCGGTGAAGCTGATCATCCAGGCGTTTGCGCATGGCGGAATGACGACGAGGCCAAGAGCGCCGATACCGAGTCCCGCCATGATCGAGGCGGAAATGACCTGCGTACCGGGGTCGAGGGAAGGGAACAGGTAGAGCGGCAAGCTCAGCCAGATGACGCCGCGACAGGCGACTTCGCCGACCATCATCCACATCGGCACCCTTCGACCGGAGCGCCCGACGCAAGTGATCGACTGTGTTCTTGCAAGATGCATTGCGCCAAGGTTGATGGCAGCAACGCCGGCGAGCCACGGCACCAGCCAGGTCGCACCCACGGCCGCCCACAGGTTGGCCGCCATCATCAGTGCTGCGACGATGTTGGCGGCAGCGAAGAACGGCGCGAGGTGCGCACGTGAAATGAGCTGCACGTCGCGCAGCGGCGAACTCTCCGATTCGGCCGCGCGCACGGCCAGCCCGGCCGACTCCCCACCGGGAAGTCTCGCCGAAATCAATCGCTTATACCGATCTGGAGCTTCGTACATCCGCCCGCCGTTCAAGGTCAGGAGGCCGGATTAGCCAAAGAGAGTTGAAGCACCGTTAAGTTCGATTGCCCTTTTACGTGCATCGTGGGTCGATGCCGCCGGCCAAGGACCGAGGCTCGAGCCGGACAATGCCCGCCTCGCAATGACGGACAAGCGCCTCTATATGCGGGAAGATGGCGACTGACAGCGTGACGCTAGACCGGCGGATAACGGCGCCACGGCGCGCATCCGACGGACCCAAGATCCAGTCGCCGGCGGACCCCATCGTTCGCGGCATGGGGCTCAACCAGCCGTTCTTCGAGGACAAGAACCGGGCTTTCTGGATCCTCCAGACGATCGGCTGGAGCGGCTATTTCTTCCTTCGCACTATCTCGGGCTTTGCCGGCGGCATGGGGTGGATGCTGCTCGTCCATACGCTGCTCCTGACGGCGACAGGATATTCGCTGACGCTTCTGATGGGCTCGCTGTTCCGGCGGCTGATCAAGATGAAGCCGATCTGGACGCTCATTCTTTCTTTGTTCGCGGTCATCGCGGCGTCCGGTACCTTCTCGGTCATCGAGACCTGGAGTGTCGCGACCTTCCTCAAGCCCGGATTCAAGCCCGAAGGGGTTGCCTACCTTAGCGCGCTCTTCATCGATTTCTCGCTGCTCGCAGCCTGGACGGCGCTCTATTACGGGATCAATTACTTCCTCCTGCTCGAAGACCAGATCCGGCTGCGCGAGCGGCTCGAGGGGCAAGCTTCGAGCGCGCAGCTGGCGATGCTGCGCTACCAGCTCAATCCGCATTTCCTGTTCAACACGCTGAACTCGATTTCGACTCTTGTGCTTCTGAAGCAAACCGAGCGGGCGAATGCGATGTTGGCGCGTCTTTCCTCTTTCCTGCGTTACACGCTCGCAAATGAGCCCACGGCAAATGTCACGCTCGCGCAGGAGGTCGAGACACTGAAGCTTTATCTCGAAATCGAGAAAATGAGGTTCGAGGATCGGCTTCGGCCGCACTTCAGGATCGAGCCCGAGACCATCGGTGCACGATTGCCCTCGCTTCTCCTTCAGCCGCTGATCGAAAATGCGATCAAATATGCCGTGACGCCCGCGGAGAACGGCGCTGACATCTGGATTACGGCGAGCCGGGAGGGGCAAGCGGTGAGGATCGAAGTTGCAGACAATGGCGACGGCGGCGGCGCCGAAATCGCGGCGAGCCCGTCGACTGGCGTCGGCCTGGCGAACATTCGGGACCGACTGTCGCAGGCCTATGGCGCTGGGCACCGCTTCGAGACGAGACAGAACGAGCAGGGGGGTTTCAGCGTTATCATAGAAATTCCCTTCGAGACCGGAGAAACTGCCTGATGACAATCCGGACCATTTTGGTCGACGACGAGCCGCTAGCGACGCAGGGCCTGCAATTGAGGTTGCAGGCGTTCGATGACGTCGAGGTGGTCGCTACCGCGGCTAACGGCCGCGAGGCGATCCGCCAGATCAAGACGCACAAGCCCGATCTCGTATTCCTCGATATCCAGATGCCGGGATTCGACGGCTTTTCGGTGATCCAGGGCCTGATGGACGTCGAGCTTCCGCTTTTCGTCTTCGTCACTGCTTATAGCGAGCATGCGCTGCGTGCTTTCGATGCTCAGGCGGTCGACTATCTGATGAAGCCGGTGGACGAGGATCGACTTGCCGCGACCATGGACCGGGTACGCCAGCGGCTTGCCGAACGACGCAGCGCGGAAGAGAGCGAGCGTCTCAAGGAAGCGCTTGCCGAGCATGCGCCCGAAGCCGCCGAGGAGCTCGCGGAGAGCGTAAGCGACACTCCCGCTGCGAACCGCTACGAGAAAATGATCAACATCAAGGACCAGGGGCAGATCTTCAGGGTCGATGTCGACACGATCGAGCGGATCGATGCGGCGGGCGATTACATGTGTATCCAGACGGGCGACAACACACTGATCCTTCGCGAGACGATGAAAGACCTCGAAAAACGGCTCGATCCGCGTCGCTTTCAGCGGGTCCATCGCTCGACGATCGTCAACCTCGACCTCGTTCGGCAGGTGAAGCCGCACACCAATGGCGAATGCTTCCTGGTGCTCGATTCCGGAGCGCAGGTGAAGGTTTCAAGGTCGTATCGCGATGTCGTCGCGAGATTCGTCCACTGAGGTGGAGCAGAGCAGCGGAAAGTCAGCGCTTAGCGGTCGAAGGGTGCTCGTCGTTGAGGATTCGCCGGTCGTCGCGCCATTGACGGTCGACATCCTCGATGATCTTGGCTGCGACGTCGTTGGCCCAGCGCCGAACATGGCGGTTGCCCGCGCGCTGGTTGAAGCCGGCGAATTCGACGCTGCCCTGATGGACGTTCATATCCGCGGCGAGCGGATTTTCCCCCTTTGCGAAATGCTCGATGCAAAGGGCATCCCGTTCCTCTTCACGAGCGGTTATGCCGACTGGAGCATGCCCGAAAAGTGGCGCGAACGACCTCGACTGGCGAAGCCCTACACGATCGACCAGGTTGAAGAAGCGCTCGGCGCTCTTCTCGATTAGCTATTGCAGATTGTTCGTCGTCGCGCTGGACGGCGCGCCCATCGTCTGGGCTCCCCCGGTCACCGAACCGCCCGATGCAATCTGCTGCTGCACCGCCTGGGTTAGCTGGGGAGTCGTCGTCGTGGCAGTGCAGCCGGCCTGACCGTTTGCGATGGCAGCCGCCAGCGCGCTCACCGAAACCCCGCACACGTTGGCCGCGACATCGATCGGCACTTGCGCGGTCACCGGAATATTGTCCCTGTTGACCTTGAGCGAGACCGAGAGGTTGTTGAGAACATTCTGAAGGTTGACGTTGACGAGCGTCGGTATGCTTGTCCCCGCGCCACTACCCGTCGATGGCGCTGGCGTGGGAGTTCCGGCGCTCACCTCGCCCGCAGCTGCCGGTGCGGGAGCCTGCGTCGTCTTGCAGGCGGTGATGGCGAGAGCAGCAACGGCTACGGTCGCCCAGACTACTGAACGTGAGGTCATCAAACGCTCCTCTAAGCTTATTTTTGTGGGGTGCTGTTGCTTTGCGGGCGGGTGGCTGCTGGCGCGGTGGTAGTCGGCGTCGAGGCAGCATTGCCCGAGGCGGTTCCCGTGTTTGACTGGGCGCCGCCGCCGACCGAGCCGTTCGCCGCGAGCTGCTGCTGGACTGCCTGGTCAAGCGCTGGCGAGGTGCCCTGCGCCGTGCAGCCCTTGCTTGAACCTCCGCCCGCTCCGATCGCCAGGACGTTGATCGAAACGCCGCAAATGTTCGCAGCGATGGTGATTGGAATCTGCGCGTTGATCGGGATGTTCGCTTTGTCGACATGAAGATCGAGCGCGAGATTGTTAAGCACGTTCGAAAGGTCGACATTCACGAGCGAAGGAACGCTCGATACGCCGGAGGCGACCGTCTCCCCAGCGCTTTTTACGCCGTTTGCGGCGCTTGAAACCGTCTTGCACGCTGAAAGTGGAATAAGCGCCAGGAGTGCGCCGCAGGTGATGGCTTTACGCATTACAAAAGTCCCTCTGTTCGCCCGCGCCAACGCGCGTTCAGCGGGAAGGTTTCGGCGGGACTTTCACTAGCTCGAAGCAGGGAGACGGACTGTGACGCTGGTGCCGACCCCCAGCGTGCTGCGGATTTCGAGCGAGCCCTTATGGCGCTCGATTATATGCTTGACGATTGCGAGCCCGAGGCCCGTTCCGCCGGACTCGCGGCTTCTCGCGGCATCCGCGCGGTAGAAGCGTTCTGTGATGCGTGGCAGGTGCTCACGAGCGATCCCCGGCCCGTGGTCGGTTACCGTGACGCTTACCCACCGGCCTTCGCGCCGAGCCGCGACATCGACCGACGAATCCGGCTTGTCGCAGCCGTAACGCAAGGCGTTGCTGATGAGATTGTCGAAGAGCTGGACGAGCTGTGCCCGGTCGCCGCGGACCGCGGGCAGCTCCGCGGGCGCGTCGACATCGATCCTCGACTGGCTTGCGCCCCGCGTTCCCGAAGCGTTGGCGATGCTGGTCTGAATGACTTGCGCCAACGATACACCCTCGGACGGAGCGACGAATCGGTCCGCCTCGATCCTCGAGAGGCTCATCAGGTCTTCGATGATGCGCAGCATGCGACGCGACTCATCGCGGATGATGCGACCGAAGTTCGAGCGCGTCGCAGCGGGTAAGTCGTCTTCCTCCGCCAGCGTTTCGGCATAACCGCCGATCGTCGAAAGCGGCGTGCGCAGCTCGTGGCTCGCATTGGCAACGAAATCCACGCGCATCCTTTCAGCCGCGACCAGGTCCGCGCGGTCGATCATCCGGACGAGGACGGCATTATCGTCAAGCTCACGGATCGACAGAAGCCAGGGCCGGCCAGGTTCAGCGATGCCGGTGACTTCAAGATCGCCGGATCGATGAGCAAGGATCTGCTCGAGCGCCTGCGGCTGACGGATTGCAAGGCGCACGTCACGGCCTTCGAGCCTCGTCCCAAGCAGCCTTTTCGCGCGCGCGTTCGCTGCGATGACCGCGCCCCGCTCGACGATCAACGCCGGCTCGTCGAGAGCTTCGATCAGCGCGCGAACGCCTGGGCCAAAATCCCGCATGAGCGGACCAGTAGCGGATTCGTCCGCCATGATGCCATCGCCTTAAGAGTGCCCCCTCGCCGCGAAGCGAGGGGGCGGCCTTTCGAGCCGGAGGGGAGAGTGGGTCGAAAGGCGGTTTAGAAAACGAGCTGACCGAAGAGGCCGACCTCGTCGTAGGTGCCGTGGTCAAGGCCGCCGATCTTGCCGTTCGTCGTGTCGAAGACGCCGTTCTTCACGCGATCGTGCTTGTAGACGAGGGCAAAATCGAGCGGCGGGATCGGCTTATAATCGACGCCGACGTTGAGGTAGTGGTCGGTCACCGGCCCGTCCGTCAGCGCGATGACGTTGTGCGTCGGCTTCACCCAGTCGTACCGGCCAAAGACGTTGAACTGCGGGTTGAAGGCGAACGATCCGAAGGTCGACCAGCCGTGGGCACTGTCGCTCGGCGTCGCCGGAGCTGGAGCAGGCTCGAGTGCAGTCGTGATGTTGTTCCAGTTGCTCGCATGGAAATATTCGACGCCGACACGGATGCGCTTATCCGTATAGGCGGCAAGTGCGTTGAACCGGGTCGCGCGGTGGTTGACGTTGACCGCGTCGTTGCTCTTGCCGCGTTTGCCGGTGTAGCCGCCGACGGCGAGCGTTATCTGCTTGATCGGATTGACGCTGACGCGGCCTTCGAGATCAATCGTATTCGAGTTGCGGGCGAGGGTCTTGTAACCGTTCCCGTCGATTGCGGAGACCTGGTAGCTTACGAGATTGTTGGCAAAAGAGCCGAGGACGTGGACGCCCCAGTCGGACGAAGTGCCGAACTTGGTGCGATCGATGAGCGTGTTCTCGACGAAGCGATAGCCATAAACTCCCTCGGCGAACGGCACCCACGGTAGGTCTGCGGCGCCGACGCGGACCGTGAACGCCGGATTGAGCTTTGCCTGCAGATAGGCCTTCTTCACGTACACCAGGACATCGTTGCTGGTCCCGTTGGTGCCATAGCGAAAGTCGGTAGTGATATTGGCCGAAAAGACGTCGTTAAACTTGTGGTCGATGCCAACGTAGAAGCGCTTCAGCTCGGTCTCCACGCCGTTCGGAGAACCGTGGTTGAGCACATCGTCGGTCGTGTGACCGGCAAGATCGGTCGTCGTCTGGTGGATGTCGCTGACATTGAGGTAAGCCTTGCCGCTGATCGTCGTGCTTCCCCACCAGCCAGGCGCTTCCGGCTTTGGCGGCGGCGGAACCGGCGTCGCGGCGATCTTGGCGACCTGCTCACCCTGCGCCGCCTGTGCGGCCTGGAGCTGCTGGACCTGCGCCTGCAGTGCCTGGATCTGCGCGCGAAGCGCTGCAATGTCGTCGGCGGTCGGAGCACTTTGCGCGAGCGCGGGAGTCGCGGTCAGGACGGTGCACGCCAACAATGCTTTAGAAAAACGAGAAATCATCGGATAATCCCCCCGATTTACTTGGCTTCGAGCAGTTGAACTCAAACCGCCGCTAATCGGGCTAGGCAGACGAAACTGTGACGGCCGGCAGACACTTTTGTGACAGCGCAACCGGACACTCCACGCACCGCTCCGACGTGTCATTCGTGCACCACTTTTGAAGCGGCGACCTTGGCCCGTAGCTGAAACAGAACGGCAATATTGCGGTCATTTTGAAGTCACGCAGCGCGCGTAGCGCCGAAGGTGGAGGCGGCGGCGGGGGTGCCGCGGCCCATCTTCACCCTCGGGGGTATCTTCCAATGAATATGTTCACTCGGTCTATCGTCTATTTGAGCGCGTCCGCGAGCCTGGCCTTCGCAGCCAGCGCGAATGCCACCATCACCGGCGCTGGCTCGACTTTCGTCTACCCAGTGCTGTCGAAATGGGCATCGGACTTCAAGTCCGCCGGCGGCGACGAGATCAATTACCAGTCGATCGGCTCGGGCGGAGGAATCGCGCAGATCAAGGCTGGCACGGTCGACTTCGGCGCGACCGACAAGCCGCTTTCGAGCGAAGAGCTTTCAGCCGCCGGCCTCGCGCAGTTCCCGGTTGTGATCGGCGGCGTCGTGCCCGTCATCAACATCCCCGGCGCCCACCCGGGCCAGGTCAAGCTGACCGGTCCTGTTCTTGCGGCGATCTACGCCGGCGAGATCAAGATGTGGAACGACCCGCGCATCTCCAAACTCAACCCGGGCCTTCACTTCCCGGCCAAGGAGATTACGCCGGTTCACCGTTCCGATGGCTCGGGCACAACCTTCAACTTCACCCATTACCTCAGCCAGGTCAGCCCCGGCTGGAAATCGAAGTTCGGCGAGGGGACGACCGTCTCCTGGAACGGCGGCATCGGCGGCAAGGGCAACGAAGGCGTCGCCGGCTACGTCAAGCAGATCCCTTATTCGGTCGGCTATGTCGAATATGCCTACGTGATCCAGAACAAGATGGTCTACACGCTGATGCAGAATTCCGCAGGCAAGTTCGTCGCTCCCAACGCGAAGACCTTCGCTGCGGCGGCGGCCACGGCGGACTGGGCTCACGCCAAGGACTTCAACCTGGTGATGACGAATGCGCCAGGCGCAGGCGCCTATCCCATCACCGCGTCGACCTTTGTCCTCATGTACAAGCAGCCCAAGAATGCGGCCTCGAGCCAGCAAGCGCGCAAGTTCTTCAACTGGGCGCTGACCAAGGGCCAGCCGCAGGCGGCAAGCCTCGACTATGTCCCGCTTCCCGCTCCGCTGGTGAAGCGGATCCAGGGCTATGTCGGATCGAGCATCAAGTAGATCTGCGCACCGGAAGGCAAGAATGGAACGGCCCGCCGGTTTCGGCGGGCCGTTTTCAATCAGGCTTCGCTGTCGAGCGAGTAACCCGCCGAGCGGACAGTGCGGATGAGATCGGGGCGATCGCCGCAGTTGAGCGCCTGGCGTAATCGACGAACGTGAACGTCGACGGTTCGGGTGTCGATATCGGGATCATGCGACCAGACGGCGTCGAGGAGCCGCTCGCGCGAGAATACGCGCCCGGGATGCTCGAGAAAATGCTTCAGAAGCCGAAACTCGGTCGGGCCGAGCGCGACCTGCTCGCCGCTGCGGCGC
>DATIQO010000170.1:0-10281 GCA_035470745.1 Sphingomicrobium sp.
GCGATCGAATACGCGGGCTTAACGGATGTGCCGATTACGGCTGGCGAATGGAACTCTCTGATCGTGCGCGGCATAGCCCGTGGAAACGGCTCTTATGGCGGCAACCTGACGTTTGAACCGACAGTCCCTGAGCCTGGAACATGGGCGATGATGTTGCTCGGGTTCGGCTTGACTGGAGGCGCAATGCGCTCGTCCAAGCGCAAGCAGAAGCTTACCGTTTCCTACGCCTGATTGCGACCCGAGCGTAGCAAAGAGCGCCGCTGGTCGAAAGACTGGCGGCGCTTTGCTGTGAGCCGAACGTCCGCTTTCCACCCATTGCAGACATTCGATCTGTATTGAGGTTGGGCCATGGAAGGCTTTGTATTGCAGGACCTCTTCGAGTGGCTCGTCGCTAAAGTCTGGGACCGATATGGCCCAGCCATCGGCATTTTCGCCGCGTTCGTAGGTAGACTCCGTTAAGCGCTCCAGAATATTAGGACACAGAGCGTTTGCGTCACGTCTGGCTATGAACGATCTGCGCCGCTGGCGCGTCGTGAAGCTGGTTTGATAGGGCCAAAAAAGCGGCGGGCGAAGGGGGCAAGACTTGATTCTTTTCGGGGTGCGCTCGCCGCTTGTGGTCGAGCTGGAAGAAACGCTCGCGCGTCTCGGCATCGCGGTGACCGCTGCGATTAGCATCAACGGCGTGCCGCGGGTGACCGACCGCAGTCGCCTCGTCGAACTCGACGCGTTCATTCCGATACCTGGTGCGGCCTTCATTGCCTCGGCTTTCGCGCCACAGCGGCGGCGGGCGCTGGTCGAGCAAGCGGTCGCAATGGACTTGGTCAAGGCGCGTGCGATCATTGACCCGACAGCGATCCTGCCGCGCTCAGCGCGGGTGGGCGACGCGACCTTCATTAACGCCGGCGTTGTCATCGGCGCGATCACGCTCATCGGCGAGGGGGTGCTGGTAAATCGTGCCGCCTCGCTAGGTCATCATACGGTGCTCAGCGACTTCGCTAGCGTCGGCCCGGGCGCGACTTTAGCGGGCAATGTCCATGTGGGCGCTAACGCAGTGATCGGCGCGGGAACGACGATTCTCCCCGACGTCCGCATCGGCGAGAACGCGATCATCTCGGCGGGGTCAGTCGTGCGCAAGCACGTCGCGGACGGCGCGTTCGTCGCGGGCAACCCTGCGGTGTCATTGCGGTTCAAACCGCGCCGTTCGGCGCTCAACGTCGAGGACGGAGAATGACCAAGCTGTCGCTGCAAGGGCTGTGGCAGACGGTCGGTGCGCGAGGCGGTGCAGAATTCATGGTGCTGCCCGACCGGCGCGTCAGCTACGGTGATCTGGTCCGCTCAATTAGGCAGTGGCTAACTTGCTTCGACGCGCACGGCGTCCAGCCTGGCGACCGCATTGTGATCAGGACGGCAGACGAAGAAACGATGGTCGCCGCCTTTGTCGGCGCACTGCTGGACGGCGTGGTACCAGTGCCACTCACGGCCGACACGCCCGACGCGCGCGCGGCGGCGGTGAGCGCGAACGTTGAGGCCGCGCTATTCCTGAGCGACATAGCGCCGGCCGATGACGCGCTGGCCGGCACAACGCGGGTCTTGTCCCTATCCACGCGGTCCGCCCCCGCGAAGAACTCGTGGTTCGGTCGAGGGCGCCCACGAGACGGCGCGCTCGGGGACGACTACCCACCAGCGATCCGCGAACCGCGGCTTCTCTCCGATGAACACGACCTCGCCTACGTGTTGTTTACCTCGGGCACCACATTGTCGCCGAGCGGCGTCATGATCAGCCGCGGCAATCTGTTCGCCAACCTCGCCACGCTCAGCCGTTTGTTCGGCTACGACCAACGCTCACGAATTTTCAACGACATGATTCTAGCGCACGCCGATGGCATAGTTCAGGGGCCGCTGCTTGCGGCGGCAAACGGCTGCACGGTCGTGCGCGCTGGCGGTTTTCAGCTGTCGCGGCTTGAGGAATGGCTGGGGACGGTGCGCCGCGAGCGCGCGACGCACGTCATAACGGTTCCCACCGTTTGGTCGCTGATTGATAGATTCGCCGAGCACGACGACTATTTCGATGCGCCAGAGTGTGGGGCGCTGTTGTCAGTCGCGGCCAAGTTGCCGGACGCTCTGTGGCGTAGACTCGAAAGCCGGTTCAGCCGCCCGGTATTTAACCAGTATGGCCTCACTGAAACGGTTGCGAGCGCGCTATACGCCGGACCGCAGCCCGAGATGGGCGTGTTCGGAACTGTGGGTAGGCCGGTTGACTGCGAAGCGCGCATCGACCCGGATGCATCCGATCAGCGCCAGGGCGAGCTCCACCTACGCGGCGCCAATGTCTTCGCTGGATATTGGCGAAACCCGGATCGCACCGCCGCGACGTTTGTCACCGATGGCTGGATGAAGACCGGCGATCTCGCGCGGTTTCGCGACGACGGCAGTTACGAAATTCTTGGCCGCCTGAAGACGGTGATCATGACTGGTGGCTTCCTTATCCGTCCGGACGAGATCGACGAGGCGATGCTGCGCCATCCGGCGGTCCAAGAGAGCGCGACCGTTGGCATTGCTGATGAACTGTTCGATGAAGTGCCGGTGACCGCCGTGGTCTGTCGAGAGCCCATTGATGAAGCGACGCTGACTGCACATGCGCGATCGCTCCTCGAACCGCACAAGGTGCCAAAGCGAATCATTACAGTCGATGCCATTCCCTATGGGGATTCGGGCAAGGCGCAGATCGGGCCGTTGCGCGAACAAATGCTTGCGGCAATGGCCCTACTGGATGGTGATCCGACTGTGGGAGATGGCGCCAACGTAGTAGACTTAGTGATGGCGGTCGCCTGCGACGTGTTCCGGGTTAAACCGGATCGGCTGTCAACCCGCACGGGCGCAGGCGACGTGCCCGGCTGGGACAGCTTTTCACAGCTAACTTTGCTGATGGCCGTGGAGGAGGCTCTCGATATCAGGGTCCCGGCGTCGCGAGTTGCGGCTATCAGGACACTCGGCGACGTGGTGCGGATTGCGAAAGAGCTGAAGCGATGACCGGCCGCACGATGGTCGGCGTCTGGTTTTCTGCGCTCGCGCTGGTCGCAGCCTCGATCCTCGTACTGGTGGCAGTGGCGCCCCGGCCATTGGACCGCTTTGTCGGCGTGCCGACCGTGGTCATAGGCTCGTCTTTGACGGGATATGCGGTCCCGGAGCGAGGTGATAAGACATCGAGTCTACTCGGAGATGGTCGCGCACACCGTCGTGTCGCGGTAAAACGCGCGAGCGAGGACCGGTTGCTGGATCTCCTTGACGAGGCGCTTTACGCGCATCCGGCGCTTGTGCTGATTGAGGCGAACCCATTCCTTTTCAGCTTTGCCGACAGGAGGGGCGAGCGCCCGTGCGACGGCTGGGTGCAAGCAATGCGGGCCCGAATTGCCCAGCTGCATGATTTTCCAGTTGGCGCGGCTCGGCGACTCGCAGGGCTCCAGGGTCCGGATGAATTCGGAGAGCTTCCCCTCGACCGTCCGCAGTTGATCGACCCGGCTGCGCTCCGGCGCCTCTATCCTCTCGTTCTCCATGAACCGTGTGACATCGATCGGTTCGCCGAGCTCGTGAACCGGGCCAAGAAGCAACACACACGCGTCGCGTTGCTGCTGCTTCCGCGGTCGCCCGCTGCAATCGCAGTCGTCGGCGCCCGAACGGATACGGCGATCGGCTGGCACGCCGAAAAACTCGCCTCGCGGCTTGGTGTGACGATTGTCCCGTTGACGGGACCGTGGCGCAATGCCGAGTTTGTCGATCAGGCTCACGTCAATCGCGAGGGACGCCGGCATGTCGTCGCCGATCTGCGGCGCTGGTGGCAGAACGCCGCGTGATCGAGACGGCGACGCTCCTGATGCTGCTGGCGCTGCTGGCCGTCCCTATCGCCTGGGCGCTGCCACCCGCGCTCGCGCTCGACGGGGTGGCGCTATGGACTACAGTCTCCCTCGCCGCCCTGGCGCCGGCGTCGACAGCATGGCTGGTGGGCGCGGCCGTCCTCACCCCGGCCGCCCTTGATGCTGGCGACCGCACCGGGCAGCGTGATATTGCAGCGGCAATCACGGCGTCTGTCCTTATCAGTGCTTTCGTTGCCGCCCGACTGACTCCTGGGATCGCGTGGATCGGCGGCGCGTTCTTCACCCTCCGTCATCTGCATGTCGTTGGCGATTGGTGGATGGGTAGGCTAGCCGCACCGCGCTTGCGCGCGCACCTGCGCTACCAATTGTTCTTGCCGGTGATGTTTACCGGCCCGATCCACCGCATCCAGACGTTCGAACGACAGGCGCTGCGGCGCCGCTGGGGCGCCCAGGAGTTCTTTGACGGGCTTGAGCGATCACTTCTTGGCGCACTCAGCGCCTTCGTGGTCGGCGGCTGGCTTGTCCGCCGGGCGGGCGGCGTGCTCATGCGCGGCACTTCCGACTTCCCGGCCTTCGCGCGCGAGTGGATGTATTCCGCGATTGATTGGGTGGCGCTCTACTTCGTGTTCGCAGGCCTGACCTCAGTCGCCTTGGGGATCGCGCTCATGATCGGTCTTAAACTTGAAGAGAATTTCAATCGGCCGTGGGAAGCACGCAACTTGCTCGACTTCTGGTTACGCTGGCACATGAGCCTAACCAGTTGGTGTCGTGACTATGTATTCCGTCCAGTTATGGCGCTGACACGCAGCGCGTTGGCCGGCCTCATCGCTGCAATGCTTGCAATTGGACTCTGGCACGAGTTCTCACTTTACTATGTTTTGTGGTCGATTTGGCAGGTGCTCGGCATCGTCATTACACGCGCGACACTGCGCTACGTGCCCGTGGGGTCGTGTCCTAAATGGCTGCGCGCGAGCGGAGGGCCGCTTATAGTGCTTGGCTGGCTGTCGGCCGCCCGCCCTGTCTGTAGCCGCTTGTTGGAACTGCTATGACCCCACTGGCTAAATTGCTCGCGCGCGTAATGCCTGCTCCACTGGTCGGTCCGTCGCTATCGGTCATCTACGCTGCTGCGATGGCCACGACCCTGCTCGCGGCCGGCTCAGGGCAAGTCGATATCATCTACGTGGACGTGCAAGCCCGCTGATGGCAGTTGTCGACATCTTGGTCCTCGGTGCGACCTACGGACTGCTACCTGGCGCTAAGCTCGCGCTCGCCGGGCACAAAGTGACCCTTCTCGGCCGCTCTGACGAAATTCAGGCGATGGCGAATGGCGGCCTAGAGGTGCGCATTCCCGATCGGCGAAACGGGTCGGAGCACGTGCTGCGCGTACCGGTTGCCGGCATATCTACTCCTGGCCATATGGTTCTCAAAACGCCCGATCAAGCCGACCCATCGCAGCACGACTTTCTAATCTTGGCGATGCAGGAACCGCAGTACGCCGCGCCGGAGGTGGCGGCGCTCCTGGCGCGCGCCGGCGCAGTCGCCAGGCCCTGTCTGTCTCTGATGAACCTCCCACCACCGCCATTTCTACGACGGCTGGGAACGATCCGCGAAGACGATCTGGCGGGGGTTTACCATAGCGCGGCCGCATGGGACGTGCTCAATCCCGGGCAGATTAGCGTCGCCAGCCCCGACCCGCAGGCGGTTCGCCTCGACCCGGCCGCGCCCGGCCGGCTGCAGGTGACGCTGCCGTCCAACTTCAAGGCGGCGCCGTTCGAGCACGCGGCCGACCAAGCATTGTTGCAGCAACTAGCGCACGACATGTCGCGCCTGAAGGTCGCGGCCGGTGACCGCCATGCCCGAACGGGCGTCGCGCTTATCGCACACCGATCGCCATTTGTGCCGCTTGCCAAGTGGCCGATGCTGCTCACGGGCAACTGCCGCGCAGTTCGTTGGGATGGATCCAGAACAATTGCCGAGGCGGTACTCAACGAGCGTGACGAGAGTGCGTTGATTTACGCCCAAGTGTGCAGCCTCGCCTTAGCTCTCGGCGCACCGAGGGAGCATTTGGTTTCGTTCAAAGATTACGCGAAGGCTGCGGCGCAACTCAGCCGACCATCGTCGCTGGCCCGCGCGCTGGATGCAGGTGCGGCGGCGGTGGAACGCATCGACCGCTTGGTCCTAAATTTGATGAGACGCCATGCAATGGACACGACGTCAGTCGAGCCCATAGTCGCGTTGATCGACCATCGGATCGAGCAGAATCGAGGCTAGCGTCCCGCGAACCATTTTGCGGATGCGACAGGGGCCGCTGAAAGTGCGCGAATGTCTGCTTTCGACCCATCGCGGACATTCGCTTCCGGTCTAAACTCGGACCGTAAGCCGAAGCCTCATCAGCCCGGAAACTAGCGTCTGGCAAACCGCATTGGGCGTTCCCTCGCTCCCGCCGGGCAGTCCAAACCGTTTTGGCGAAGCTTCAAACCTTGTCTGAAAGCGCGCAGTTCTGCGCCATGGCTGACGGGTTGCGTGGACGAGGCATGCGCTTGCCGAGCCCTCACGGTGCGTTTGCTCTAACAGAGCTCTTATCGGTTCGATGGGCGTGATGACACTCGCGCACTCAAAGGGACGCCGTTCGCGGCTCGAAGAGCCCGAAGCAATTGAGCAGTAAGTTGCTCAGCAAAACCCTCGCCGTGACGCTGTTCGATCCACAAAAGAACGCGGGCGAGGCCAATCCAGCATGTGAGATGCAGCAGGCCAGCAGCCACAGCATGGGCAGAAAACTGGGTCTCGACGAACGCTGCGGTTTTCAGGTGAGCGACGATTAGCAATATCCCGGCCCCTATGCCGACACCGGTCTGAAGCCGTGGTGCCGGCAGACCGAGAACCAAGCCGAGCCAGGGAGTAAGCAGGCAGAACAGGGCCGCGTCAATCCGCATGACCAGGGCCGTCAGAGCTGCATTGCCGACGGCCGCATCCTTACCGCCAGCGAGCCTCAAGAGGCCCCCGGTCGACTGGCGATCGAGCTGCTGTCGCAAATCGTTTCCGACCGTCCCGATTATCGGCCGCCCCGCGACGATTCGCACGGCGTCGAAGCTCACGCGCCGCACTGAACTGTCGGCGAGTCGGTGGGTGCTGGTACCCTGCGATAGGCTCAGCACCATTTCGCCCTTTCCGTTCTGGGCGATACTGGCGGTCGATGCGAAGAAAACGTGGTCGCCGCGCTGAACCATAACGCCAGTGAGTTTGCCGTCGGCGCTGGTGGCGGACGCGACCAAGGTGGTCAGGCTATCGATCGGCACCGCCTCGCCGACCGGCACGGGGATACCAAACATGCCCGAATACAAGTCCGAATAGACCGCGTCGAGCGTCTGCTCGCCCGCAGGCCGCCATTCCAGACGATCGACCAACAGCAGGCCGGTAGCCAGTGCTGCCACTGCGAAAGGACCGGCCAATTTCCGGTTCCCACTCATGCCCGCCACAGACAGAATTTGCCACTCGCCATGTAGCGCGGCGCGCCGGACGGTCAGGGCGATCGCCAGAAAGAGGCCGACGGGGACTGCGGCACCCAGATGCTCGGGGATGAGCGCAAGGCTCAATCGCCCAATTAGTCGAAACGGCGCATTGGTCCGCTGAACATCGGTTGCCAGCCGGCCGACATTTTCGAGTGTGAGCATTACGATGATGATCGATGTGAACGAGAGCAAGCGAAGGGCGACGCCGCGGAAGAGGTAGCGATCGAGAATGCAGGCGAGCGTCGAGATCGAAGGCTCACGACGCCTGCCTACTTCATTGCCGCGGCGAACCTTCACGATGTCAGTCACGGGAGGAACAGCCGAAGACGTGCTGATATTACATCTTTTCGAGCCATCAAATCCGGTCCGGAAAGTAAGAGACCCGAGAACGAGACGTCGCCGACCGGCCTGACCCGCACTCGCCCGCCTCGTCGATTCGGGTCGCTCAGTGTTCAGTCTAATAGCCGGGTGTCGAAAGAAAATCAGTAACAGGCAGACGGGCATTCCCGGCCCAAATCGCGCGCTCGGACGCGGCCTGAATCAGGAGGAACGGCGGCAAGCATTTCGTCGATTTTCCGGGTCGGCTGGTGTGGATTGCCGGAAGCGTGTCGTCATTGGTATTGGGCGCAGCGGAAGTCGGTGTCGGCACGATGAGGGGAGAATCCGCACAAGGGCGGATCGCCACAAGCTTCTCGCGCCGCTCATCGGTGTCCGCCCTGCTTGCAGTGGATGGCCGTGAATGTATCTCGATAACAATCCGGCCAGCAGCCGGAATTCCCGTCGAATAAGCTCGCCGAGCGTCCGGGCATGGAGTGTATTGCTCCCCTTCTTCAATGAGCGCGAGTTTCTCACCGCGACTATCGCCAGCCTCGCCGCACAATCGGTACCGATGAAGTTGATCCTGATCGATAACGGGTCGATCGATGACAGCGTGGCGATAGCACGCGCCGCGTGCACGGATCGAGGAATTGAGTACCTGCTTGTCACCGAACCCAGGCCCGGCAAGGTCGCGGCTCTCCAAACGGGTCTCAGCCGGGTGCGCACGCGCTGGGTCGCGACGTGCGATGCTGACACCATCTATCCACCGCACTATCTCGCCTCGGCGGAGACGATCCTGACAAAGCCCGGTTGTGTCGCCGCGGGTGCCTATTTCGTTCCCCCTGAGGATAAAGAGACGAAGCGCAAAATCACGGCCTACCTCTTCCTTGCTGTCGCGCGCTTGCTGCCGCGCCAGTCGCACGCCGGCGGAGCCGGCCAGGCATTTTGCACGGCGGCCCTTCGCGCTGTCGGCGGGTTCGACGCTGCTCGCTGGAACTACGTGCTCGAGGATCACGAGATCATTCACCGGATGACGCGCAACGGCAGGATTGGTTATGCACACGATCTCTGGTGCGCTCCGTCACAGCGCGAGCGTGATCGCGATTCGATCCGCTGGACCCTGATCGAGCGGCTGGTCTACACAGCCGCCGCCGCCCGATCCGGCGACTGGTATTTCTACTCGTTCCTGGCCGCGCGTCTCAGTCAGCGGCGTCTGCTCAGCAACCGAATCCGCGAACGGCAATTTCACCATCTCGAAGGACCGGCATTTGTCCCGCCTCATCCTGTGTTCTGACGACTTTGCCTTTTCCCGGGAAGTCAGCGAGACGATCGCCAGCCTTGCCAACGCGAGAAAAATTAACGCCGTCAGCTGCATGGCGGTGATGCCCGGCTGGCCGGCCGACAGCGCTTTGCTGGCCGGTGTGCCTGAGCATGTCCAGATCGGCCTCCACCTGACGCTGACTGAGGAGATGTCGCTGACCGCGATGCCGCAACTGGCAGCAGGCCACCGCCTGCCTACGATCAACGCGCTCAGCCGGATGGCGACGCGCGGTCGAGTGCCTCTCGAGGAGGTCGCTGCTGAAATAGAGGCGCAGTTCGCCGCCTTCATGGCCGCGCTTGGCCGCCCGCCTGCCTTTGTCGATGGTCACCATCATGCCCATGCGCTTCCGGGAATCCGCGAACTCATACTTTCAGAGACAGTAAGGCGTGCGCCCAATGCCTGGATTCGTGATTGTACGGACCGTCTGTCCGCGATCTTGGTCCGGCCGTTTGCCGGCAAGGCGATAGGTAGCGCCTGGCATTCGCGCGGGCTGCGCCGCGCCGCAGCGACATTTGGACTCGCGACCAATGACAGCTTCGCGGGCCACTACGACTTTGCCACAGACTATCGTGCGTTGTTCCCGCTCTTCCTGCGTAAGCCGGGCAAGATGCACCTGGTGATGTGCCATCCGGGATCGGGCACGCGGGCGGGCGATTCGATTGCGAACGCGCGATCGCACGAAGCCGAAGTCTTGCGCCATTGGTCGATCGCCGACATGGCCGCCGCCCGAGGTCTGGCATTCCCCGCTTGACCCATTGGAACAAGACGACGGTGGCAGACGGCCATCTCAAACCAACTCCTTCGCGCAACGCACCATAGTCTTGCGGCCCCTGTGGTGAACGGGAGTTAGAGAATCGGGCTAAGCGTCGCGAGCAGGTTTCGCCACAGCCTCAGGGCGTGTCCACTCGAATGTAAGTCATCGCGAGTGACCCGGCGCGACTGTGCGAGGTACTCGTCCTGCCGCGTCCGAACAGCGCGAGCGAGAGTCGGATCCTCGAAGAGGATGTTATTTTCGAAGTTCAGTTCAAAACTTCGACGGTCAAGATTAGCGCTCCCCAACAGCCCGGTCCTGCGGTCAACGACCATCGTCTTGGCGTGAAGAAGCCCAGGCGCGAACTCGTAGATCTCGACGCCCGCGTCGATCAGATCCTCGTAATAGCTGCGGCTTGCCGCTGCCACGATCCAGTTATCGTTCCGCTCGGGAAACAGCATGACAGTCCGCACACCCCGCCGCGCAGCGGAAGTGAGCGCGAATAGCAAT
>DATIQO010000171.1:0-25042 GCA_035470745.1 Sphingomicrobium sp.
GTGCGAAGCCCCTGCACGAGCTCGTCGGAAAGCTCGGTCGGAAGCGGCCCCGGTCCGCCGCAGTTGACGACGAGGCGCTGTCCGCCGTCCGACATTTCGAACGCCAATGTGGAGGCTGAGCCCTGCTCCGCCATTTTCTGCGGCGGCGGCGGAGCGGCGTCGACGACGAGGATCGTGCCGAGCGCGGAAAGTCGGTGATAGCCCCAACCGCGCGGCTGCCTCAGGGGACGGGCGCGAAGCCCGCAGCCCTCGATAAGCGCAGTCAACCGCGCCGCTTCGCCTGGGCCACAGCCTTGCCAGCTTGAAAGTGCTCCGTCGCCCATCGTGACGCCATGAAGCGCAGCAAGCGACGCCTGCGCGGCCGCTTCGATCCCATCGGGGATGGTCTGCTTGGCTGCCTGGTAGCAGGCGCGCAGCATGCCGAGACGATCGACGAGGAGGACCTGCTCGAATGGCGACCGGCTGATCAGCCCGCCGTCGTCGAACTGAGCCGACGCAAGCGACCGGGAGAGCCCCGCTTCGCCGCGAGCGACACGCGGAACGCCGCCCTGGACCAAGAGGCCGGCAGCGACCACTCCGCACCATGCAGTCACGCGATCGAGGCCAGGACGCGCCTTGTCGGCAGTGCCTTCGAGATGGCGCGCCCCGCGCGCCAGCGTGTTGAGGAGCGCCGAACGGTAGCCGCTGTCGCTGCTCGACAGGATGTAAGGTGCGTAAGCCGCCCAGAACAGGATGCGTTCGCCCCATAACTGGGGGGCCCATGCATCATCGATCTTCGCCCCGTGCGCGAGAAGCCAGCGGCCGACGACGGCTTCGGCGAGCCGGGCGCCTTTCTCGCGCGAGGCTGCAGCGGCGAGATCGCGCAACCAGGAGAAACCCTGGAGCTGTTCTGCAACCGGCCCGTTGGCGCCAATCGCGTTGAAATCGAGATTCTTGAAGGACACGGTCTCGCTTCCAACCAACAAGCGCCCGGTCATCAATATCTCGCCCCGTGGGCGGTCGCCGTGAACATGGTCGCGCGGGACGGCGAGAAGCTTCAGCGGCTGCTTACCGCGCTTCAGTCGCGACAGAAGCGAACCGCGAGCAAGCTTCGAAACGACAGCGCGCTCGGCGGCCGAGCCGTCCGCGCTCATGAAGCTCCCCTGAGCGCCCTGATGTTGTCGGCGTAGGCCGCGGGACCGCCGCGGAAGGCGGCAGTGCCGGCGACGAGCGCGGTTGCGCCTGCGGCGAGCGCCTGTCGCGCCGTTTGCGGATCGATTCCGCCGTCGACTTCGAGCTCGATATCGAGCCCGCGCGCAGCGATCATCTTGGCGATCGTCTCGATCTTCTTCAGTTGGCCTGAAATGAACCTTTGACCACCAAAGCCTGGATTGACGCTCATGACGAGGACAAGGTCGAGCTCGTCGAGCACATAGTCTAGGATATCGGGCGGCGTTGCCGGGTTGAGCGATACGCCGGCCTTTTTTCCAAGAGCTTTCACGCGCTGGACGGTGCGGTGGAGATGGGGACCCGCCTCGGGGTGAACGGTGATGATGTCGGCGCCCGCCTCGGCGAACCCGTCGAGGAAAGCGTCCACCGGTGAAATCATCAGATGGACATCAAACGGTTTTTGAGAGTGCGGCCGGAGTGCCTTCACGACGGCCGGGCCGATCGTGATGTTAGGCACGAAATGGCCGTCCATCACGTCGATGTGGATCCAGTCGGCACCTGCTTCATCAATTGCGCGCACTTCTTCGCCGAGCCGCGCAAAGTCGGCGGAAAGGATCGAGGGCGCAATGACGGGGCGGGCCATGTGCCCGATTAGACGGGATTAACCGCGCCGGACAAGCCGCGCGATAAAGAAGCCGTCGAGGCCGCCTTCGGGTTCAAGCAGACCGGGCAGGATGCGGACGTAGCCACGAGCTGACGGTTGGATGAATTGTGGCAGCCCGGTTGCGAGGTCGAGGAAGAAATCATCCCGCGCCGCGAGGAACGCATCGATGATCTCCTCGCCCTCCTGTGGTTCGAGCGAGCAGACCGAATAGACCAACGTGCCGCCGGGCCTGAGCCAGGACGAGGCGCGCGCGAGCAGCTTGTGCTGGAGCTCCGCGCTGGCCAAGATCGTCCGTGGCTGCGCACGGTAAAGCACTTCGGGATGGCGACGGAACGTTCCGGTGGCCGAGCAAGGGGCATCAAGCAGGATGGCATCGAAAGGCCGTTCCGGTTCCCATTTCAGTGCATCGGCGACGACCAAATGCGATTGCAGACGTGTTCGAGCCAGATTCTCGTGCAGTCGTGCAAGACGACTATCGGATGAATCCACGGCCGTAACGCGGTGACCGGCTGCGGCGAGCTGCATCGTCTTGCCGCCGGGCGCGGCGCAGAGGTCGAGCACGTCGTCTTCCCCTGGAGCAATCAGGCGCGCGGGCAGCGAGGCCGCGAGATCCTGGACCCACCAGCGTCCTTCACCAAAGCCCGGCAGGTCGGCAACCGACGAGCTTTTGAGCCGGACGCTATTGGGCGCCAGCGAGAGGCCGCCGTGGCTTGCCGCATAGGCCCGGGCCTCGGCGTCCTCGCTGAACGTGAGGTCGAGAGGTGGCCGCTTCACGATCAGGCGCCGAGCCGCGTGCACCGCTTTCTCGCCCCATGCGCTCAGCCATCGCTCTTCTACGTCCGCAGGCAGAGCCGGTGCATCGCTGACCGGAACGCCTTGGCGCAGCAGCGTTCCAAGGACGCCGTGAACCAGCCGCCGCGGGCCGCCGTCGACCAGCGGGAGGGCCGTCGCAACGAGTGCGTGGTCAGGGGTTGCAAGGCCGATCTTCTGCGCAAGCGCGAGGCGCAGCACCATGCGTGCCTTGCTATCACCGGGCAGGCGCTGACGAGTCGCACTGTCGATCAGGCCATCGAGATCGGGGAGACGGCGAAGGACTTCGCCGGCAATGGCCATGGCAAGCGCATGATCGGGGCCGGGAAGGCTGCGCTCGCGTGACGAGGCGGCCTCAAGGGTCTGGCCGCGCCGAAGCACCGCATCGAGAATTTGCAGCGCGGCGCGCCTTGGAGCGACGCCTTCAACGCTTGGCATGAACCGATCCACTCGCCATCTTGGCGTCATGAAACGCCCGAAACATCTCGATGCCCCCGCCTATCTTAGCCCGTCCCCGCCGATCCCGGCGCCCGAGTCGGCGAACCAGAGCAAGCCGCCGGCCGGCGAGGAGCATCGGCTCGACCCGACGCGCTATGGCGATTGGGAAAAGAAGGGCATCGCGATCGATTTTTAAAGGCCCTCCGCGCGCGGGGGGCGCGATAGAAGCGCATCGAGCACTTCATCGACGTTCGCGCGGCCCGCGACGAGGGCATCGACCGCCTCGACGATCGGCATGTCAATTTTCTTCTCGCGGGCGAGACGGGCAAGAACCGGTGCCGTGAAGGCGCCTTCAGCGACGGTCTTGCGATGCGAGAGGAGCTCGGCTGCCTGCCGGCCCTCGCCGATGCCGACGCCAAGCGAATAATTGCGCGAGCTCGTCGAGGCGCAGGTAAGGACCAGGTCACCAAGGCCCGACAGGCCGGCAAGCGTCTCCCGCTGAGCCCCGCACGCAAGGCCGAACCGGCGCATCTCCGCAAATCCCCGGGCGATAAGTGCTGCCCGTGCATTCTCGCCCAGTCCCTTGCCTTGAACGACGCCGCAAGCAATCGCGAGCACGTTCTTCACGGCGCCGCCGATCTCCGCGCCGGCAACGTCATCCGAGACGTAGATGCGGAACGTCGGTCGGGCGAGCCGCTCTCGAAGGCGGTTCGCCAGCGAGACATCGTCCGCAGCCAAAGTGACTGCGGTGGGCAGGCCCCTGGCGACTTCGTGCGCGAAGGTTGGTCCCGAGAGAACCGCAATCGCTGCACTTGGACATGTTTCCTTGGCGACGCTGTGGAGCAGCTGACCGCTCTTCTCCTCTATTCCCTTCGAGCAGAGGATGAGCGGCTTGTCGCAGTGCGGAGCCTGCTCGAGCACCGAGCGCAAATGCTGCGCCGGAGTGACGACGAGCCATGCGTCGCACTCGCCAAGCGCCGAAAGATCCGCGGTCGCCCGGATGGCCTCGTTGAGCGGTACGCCGGGAAGGAAAACGGGATTTTGGTGGCGGTCGTTGATCGCCTCGACCACTTCGGGTTCAATTGCCCACAGCAATGTCTCGCGGCCGCCTGCCGAAGCGACCTGCGCAAGTGCCGTGCCCCAGGCACCGCCGCCGATTATCCCGAGCTTCATGCCTTGATGCCTGCGCCGCGCACCTTTTCGGCGCGTGCGTCAAGCGGCCAGCGCGCCCGTGCCGGAGCATCGAGGCCGTCGATCAGGCCTGCACCAAGCCGCTCCGCCCCGGCCCAGGCGATCATCGCCGCATTATCGGTACACAGCCAACCGGGAGGGACCGCGAAACGTCGGCCTTGTTCCCGCGCCAGAATCGCAAGCGCCGTCCGGATCGCGCCGTTGGCAGCGACGCCGCCGGCGACCACCAGCGCGGGAGCGTCGCTCGTTTCAAGCGCACGCCTTGTGCGGTCGACCAGACAATCGACAACCGCTTGCTGGAAGCTTGCCGCGATGTCCTGGCGCGCAAAGTCGCCTGAGACGACTGCCCGCTGGACGGCACTCTTCAACCCCGCGAACGAGAAGTGCGGCTCGCTCGATCCGACGAGCGGACGCGGCAAGGGTACTGCGCCTGCGTCGCCGAGCTTTGCCAGCTCCTCGACCGCCGGCCCGCCGGGATAGGCCAGACCGAGGAGCTTGGCTGCCTTGTCGAACGCTTCGCCGGCAGCGTCATCGATGGTTGTCGCAAGGCGGCGATACTCGCCGACGGCGCGCACCTCGAGAAGCTGGCAATGTCCGCCCGAGACGAGGAGCAGAAGATATGGAAAGGCGAGTTCTGGATCGACAAGCCGCGGACTAAGCGCATGTCCCTCGAGGTGATTGACGGCGATGAACGGCTTGTCCGCGGCAAGCGCGAGCCCCTTGCCCGCAAGCAAAGCGACCATCACGCCACCGATCAAGCCGGGGCCAGCGGTGGCGGCAATCGCATCGACGGCGTGAATGTCCATCTTCGCTTCGCAAAGGACGCGCTCGATCAGGCTGGGCAGGATCTCGACATGGGCGCGCGCGGCAATCTCCGGTACGACGCCGCCATAGGGTTGGTGTGCCTGGTTTTGCCCAACGACGGCCTGCGCCAGGATGCGTCGATCGCTGGTGACCAGCGCCGCTGCGCTGTCGTCGCAGGAAGATTCAAGGCCAAGGATCAAGCTCATTTCGCGTCCGGCCCTTTGCCTCAAGGCGCAGCAATGCACTAGGGGTTGAAGAATGCAGGGACTTCGCCTCGGGACTCGCGGATCGGCACTGGCGCTAGCGCAGGCGCGCAAGGTCGCGGCGGCGATCGAGACCGCTCAGCGCTGGCCGGACGGGTGGGTCCAGATCATCGAAATCACGACCACCGGGGACAGGGTGAAGGATCGGCCGCTCGCGGAAATCGGCGGAAAGGCGCTTTGGACCAAGGAACTCGATCGCGCGCTGCTCGACGGCGAGATCGATTTTTGCGTCCATTCCATGAAGGACGTCGAAAGCATCCGCCCGAGCGGCATCCACATTGCGGCGGTGCGCCCCCGAGGGGACGTCCGCGACCGCCTCGTCGGTGCCCCCTCGATCGATGCGTTGAAGGAGGGCGCTCGGGTGGGCACTTCATCGCCGAGGCGCAAAGCTCAGCTCTTAAGGCTTCGCCCGGACCTCAACGTCGTGCCGTTGAGGGGCAATGTCGATACCAGGCTGAAAGCGGTCGAATCGGGAGCGGTCGATGCAACTTTATTGTCGGCCGCCGGCCTTAAGCGACTGGACATCAGCACCGGGACGGCGATCCCGACCGAAGTGATCCTTCCGGCGCCGGGCCAAGCCGTGATCGGGATGGAGTGCCGAACCAACGATACGCGCACGCAGAGCGTACTGACGACGGTCAACAACCAGATCACCTACGACTGTGTCATGGCCGAGCGGGCGTTCACGCGCGCGCTTGCCGCTTCCTGCGCATCGCCGGTTGCGGCCTTTTGCGTGCTAGAGGACGGCGATCTGAGGATGCGGGGTCAATTGTTCAGCGAAAACGGGAGCGAGATGGTTGAGGATCGCGCGGTGTTCGACTGCGGCGATCTTCAAAGCCCTGCCGCCCTGGCGGCCAAGCTGCTTGGCGAAGCGGGCGAATCGATCCGGAGGCTATTCGCTCCGGAATGAGGAAAGTGGTTGTCCTGCGCCCGGAGCCGGGCGCCAGCGCAACGGTGCGGCGAGCCCGCGGGCGCGGCATTGACCCGGTCGCGGTGCCGCTGTTCGAGATTGAACCGCTCCCGTGGGAAGCGCCGGACCTCGCGAAGTTCGACGCAATTTTGCTGACAAGCGCAAACGCCGTGCGCAGCGCCGGCGACCAGCTCCAGGAGCTCAGGGGACTTAGCGTATATGCGGTCGGCGAAGCGACAGCCGCGGCTGCGCGCGAAGCCGGATTCGATATCTCTGCGACGGGAGCCGACGGCATCGACCGTCTGCTCGGGTCGATCGAGCCGGACCTTCGATTACTGCATCTTTGCGGCGAGGACCGGCGTCACTCGGCCGATGCTCGGCAGCGGATAACCGCTGTCCCGGTCTATCGAGCAAGGTTGATCGACCACCCGAGCCTGACCGCGACTGAAGGCGCGGTAGCGCTCATCCATTCGCCCCGCGCCGCAATTCGGTTTGCCGAGCTGGTCAAGGACCGCGGATCGATCGCGGTCGTTGCGATCAGTCGCGCCGCGGCCGAGGCTCTGGGCAGCGGCTGGGAGCGCGTCGAAGTCGCGGGCCAGCCGACCGACGATGCGCTGCTGGCCCTCGCCGCGCGCCTGTGCAACAAGTCGGCCCCGAAATGAACGGAACTCGCGGCGGTATAGGGTGGGGCGCTCGGCTGATGGTCGCGCTCGTCCTCATCATTGCCGGCGCGGCCGCAGCGACCTGGGGCCTTGCGCACTACCAGCCCGCTGCGCGCTTGCTCGGCGTTCTGCCGGCCCAGCAACCGGTGATGCTGACGCCAAAGCCCGTTGTCGTTAATCCGCAGCCGGCGCAACAAGCGGCCGTGTCCAACCTGCAATCGGCGGTCGAGGAGCAACAGATCGCCAGCCTCGAAAATCGCCTTTCCGCAGTCGAGAATGCAACGGCGCGCGCGGAAGGGTCGGCCGGCCGGGCCGATGCCTTGGTCGTCGCCTTTGCCGCCCGGCGGGCGATCGATCGGGGGGTTGCGCTAGGCTATCTCGAGAACCTGCTCGTCGACCGCTTTGGAGCGCAGCATCGCGCTGCGGTCGCGACCGTCATCACCGCTTCGCACCTGCCGGTGCGGCTCGACGACCTCATCGCGCAATATGATACGCTGGGGCCAGACCTGCGCCGGGGCGGACCCCAGGACAGCTGGTGGACCAACGTGAAGCGCGAGCTTGGCTCGCTGGTCGAAATCCATTCGGTCGACCAGCCTGCATCGGATTCGACGGCCCGCTACGATCGTGCCCGCGAGCGGCTGGCGTCTGGCAACGTCGACGAAGCGCTTGCCGAGACAATGCGGTTGCCGGGCGCCGCGCGCGCCTCGGACTGGACCGACAAGGCGCGACGCTACATCGCCGCGCATCGGGCGCTCGATGAAATCGAATCCGCCGCGCTTCTTCCCGCACCCAGCCAGCAGGGCTAATCCGAATAGGGTTGGCAAGCGGCCGCCACATGCTGATCATGCGAGATGGCACCCGGCGAGGGTTTTGGTTGTTCATTGCCAAGCATCGAAAAACTTGGCGAAAGTCCTGGGGATAGAAGCGGTCTCATGACGTCATTCGGAAGAATAATGGGGTCTGGACTGGTCTTGATCGTCGCCGCGCAGGTCAGCGCGTCCACGGCAAATCAGGCGCGCATCCCTAAGCCCGTGCGCCATTCCGTCCCTTCAAGGCATTCGGTCCCGGCACCCAAGTATCTCAGCGATCGCATCAACCAACTTGGCAGCGGCTTCGACGGCAGCGTGGGAATCGCTGTCCAGGCGATTGGCGAGGGCTGGGAAACCGGCTGGAAAGATCATGAACTCTACCCGCAGCAGAGCGTCAGCAAGTTGTGGGTGTCGATCACTGCGCTCGATGCTGTCGACCGCGGCCGGGTGCGGCTGGATGACACGGTCACGCTGACAACGGCCGATCTCACGCTCTTCCACCAGCCAATTGCCGACGAGGTGTTGAAGGACGGGAGCTTCACGACAACGCTCGACGACCTCCTCACCCGGGCCATCACCACCAGCGACAATACGGCGAACGACAAGCTGATGCGCTCGATCGGGGGTGCGCGCGCGGTTCGTGCCATGATCGCCCGCAAGCATCTCGGCGCAATCCGCTTCGCCAATGGCGAGAGACTGATGCAGAGCAAGATTGCGGGCCTTACCTGGTCGCAGGACTATTCGATCGGAGGCAAGTTCTTCGAGGTTCGTGACGCGCTTCCAATGGAGGTGCGCAGCGCAGCCTTCAATCGCTACCTCTCGAACCCCTATGACGGCGCGGCCCCGAGCGCGATCGTCGGCGCGCTCGCCAAACTGAAGCGCGGCGAGCTGCTGTCTGCGGCATCGACCGCAAAGCTCCTCGACGTGATGAGCCGCACGCATACCGGTCCAAATCGGCTGAAAGGCGGTCTTGCTCCCGGATGGACGCTCAATCACAAGACTGGCACAGGTCAGGAACTCGGCGGCGTGCAGGCGGGCTATAACGACATCGGGATCCTGACTGCCCCCGATGGAAGGTCCTATGCCGTCGCGGTGATGATCAAGGAGACCTCAACGCCGCTGCCGGTCCGCATGACGCTGATGAACAATGTGGTCGAGGCGGTCATTGCCCAACACGACCAGGATTATGGGGCAAGCAGCGCAGTCCGCGGATAATCCGGCACGGCGCCTCGATGCGGAGCCGGGAATTCAGCGCGTCCCAACGCGCGAACTCGAGCTTTTCATCGTTCGCAAATTCCTCGATCCCCAGACCTGCGAGGCGCTCATCGAGAAGATCGACGAGCGCCGCCGACCTTCGGAAATTGCAGACGACATCGGCATGGCCGATTTCCGGACCAGCGAAACCTGCGATCTCGACTGGCGCGACCCTCTCGTCGGCGAAGTCGATCGAAAGATCGCGGCATTGCTTGGACTTTCACTCGGCGCAAGCGAGCCAATTCAGGGTCAACGCTATGCGCCGGGCCAGGAGTTCAAGCCGCATACTGATACGTTCGAGCCGGGCGGATATGATTTCTACGTCCACACGGCGAGGACGGGCCAGCGGACTTGGACCGCGATGATCTACCTCAACGAGCCCGAGGACGGCGGCGCGACCCGCTTCAGAAAGATCGGCAAGACCATCCAGCCGGAAACCGGCAAGCTGCTCGCCTGGAACAACCTGCTTGCCGACGGCCGGCCCAATCCGGCGACTCTCCACCAGGGGATGAAGGTTCGTCGCGGCACGAAATATATTATTACGAAGTGGTTCCGCGAAAGGCCGGCCTGAGCTTATTCGACGCGCGCAGTGCCCCCGGTACCGATCTTTTTCAGGTGGACCGTCTTGATGTTCACGAATTCGCGGATCCCGAAGACCCCGCATTCGCGCCCGTAACCCGAATGTTTGACGCCGCCGAATGGAGCGCGCGGATCGGAGCGAACATTGTCGTTGACGAAGCTCATCCCTGCCTCGAGCTCTTCGGCAGCGATCCGGCGTCCACGCTCAAGGTCAGCGGTCAAAACGCCGGAGCCAAGACCGAACTCGCTTGCGTTCGCGATGCGGATCGCGTCCGCCTCGTCCTCGGCAGCGATGATCGCGGCAACGGGCCCGAACACTTCTTCGTCGTGTGCCGGCTGGCCGGGTTGCACGTCGCTCAAGACCGTCGCCGGATACCAGGCCCCCGGTCGGTCTGGCACCGTGCCGCCAAGCAGCAGGCGAGCGCCATTCTCGATGCTTCTTAGGACTTGCGCATGGATTTCGTCCCGGGCCGCGACGCTTACCAACGGCCCGAGCTTGGTGTCCTCGTTCAAGGGATCTCCCATTGCAAATCCGCGCATGGCATCGACGAGCGCTCGCTCGAACTGGTCGAGCAGCGGACGGACAATCACGAAGCGCTTTCCCGCGACGCAGCTTTGGCCGCCATTCACCATCCGGGCAGTAGCGGCGATTTTAGCGGCCTGCGCGACGTCGACGTCGTCAAGTATGACATAGGCATCGGACCCGCCGAGCTCGAGCACGCACTTCTTGAGGACGCTGCCAGCGGCGGTTGCGACGCTCCGTCCCGCCGCGACGCTCCCGGTCAGGGTCACCGCGGCGATATTGTCGTCCTTGATCAGCGCCTCGACCTTGTCGCTCGGGAGCAATAAGGTCCTGAACAGGTCGCGCGGGACGCCAGCCTGGTGAAGTACCTCCTCGATCGCAAGTGCGCAGCCTGGCACATTGCTCGCATGTTTCAGCAGCGCACCGTTGCCCGCCATCAGAGCAGGCGCAGCGAAGCGGAAGACCTGCCAGAAGGGAAAATTCCAGGGCATCACGGCAAGCACGACGCCGAGGGGATTGAAGGTCACGAATGTCTCGCCTTCGCCAAGATCAATCGCTTCATCCGCCAGATAGCCTTGCGCGTGCTCGGCGAACCATTCGCAGTGGGCGGCGCACTTCTCCACTTCCTGCCGGCCCTCGCTGAAGGTCTTTCCCATTTCCGTCGTCATCAGCCGCGCGAACTCGTCCTTGCGCGAACGAAGGATCGTGGCTGCCTTGCGGATGATTGCGCCGCGGTCGGCGAAGCTGGTGCGTCGCCAACTCCGGGCGGATTGGCGCGCCGCGGCGGCGGCGGCGCATGCCTCTTCAAGCGTGGTTTCCCGATAGGCCCGGCCCGGCTCACCGGTCGCGGGATTGAGCGTATGGATCTCTTTCGTCGTGGGCCTCGTCAGTTCGGCGTGGTCGGCCATCGCTTTTCCTTCCCAATGAGCTAGGGTCATGCCGCGGCATCAACGCGCCAGACGGTTCTGACGAAACTTCTGCGATATTCCGCGTGCCCTTGCCGCTAAGCGTACACTCAAACGGTCGGCCGCGGACCGTCCCGCTTTCGTTGCCGTCAATCCAACGCGCAAGCGCGCCGCTTTTTCCCCGGCTGACGCCGAGAAGGGCGGTTTAATGAAGACGCGCTTTGCCATCCATGTGTCCGGACCGGACAATATTACGGCTGGAGCGGGCGAAGGGATTCGAACCCTCGACCCCAACCTTGGCAAGGTTGTGCTCTACCCCTGAGCTACGCCCGCCCGGCCGGAAATACGGCGATTCTCCGCCGTTGGAGCGGGCCCGGTATCAATGTGTCCCGCGCTTTGGAAGCCTTCAGCGCGATAGAGCACCCATGAATCTCCGGTCAGGTCCGGAGCCTCGCTCCACCCAATCTCTTGCATCGGATGGCCGCAGCGCGTCGCCGTCCGCATGGAATGCGCCTCGCGAGCGACGATCATGAACTGTGCAGGAGCGCAAGGACCCGCAAGCGAGACCGGATAACCCGCCTCCTTCGCCGCGACGATCATCGGCGCCGTCAGCTGGTATGTATCGATACCGACCCTTGCTCCGCGAGGGGCCTCGTCCGCCATGAGGCGGATCGCCCGGTCAGGCTGGCCGCGTCCAAGTTCGATAAGCTGCCCATCGCGCCAGAAGGCGGTCACCAGGAAAAGCCCGCAGGCAATCGCACAAAGGGCGCGCTGCGTCCTGTCGGCCTTGATCGATTGCTCGATCCACTCAGCTCCGAGCAGCAGCAAGCCAATTGCACTGCAAAGATAGTAGCGGGCAAACTGCGCATTGCCCGTTCGTTCGGCGGCGACCACGACAGGAACGCCAAGAATGAGAAGGCCATAGAGGCGCGCGCGTGGGCCGATGGCGGAAGGTGCCCGGACAAAGACCGCCACGCCGATCCCGGCAAGGGCAATGATCGCCAGCCACTCAGTTCGAAAGGTCAGGCCCGCCGTCCATCCCGTCAGGTTGGCAAGCGCGACTGCGTAACCATGGAAGCTGAAGGGCGTATAGCCCCCCACCTGCAGCCCCGTCCGACTGGCCATAGCGGCGGCGAGCACCAAGAGAAGCACCGCAACGGATGCTATCAGAGCGGGCCCCATGATCGCGATGGCGGAGCGAACCGCCTTCGCGGAGCCAATCGACGACCGCCGTTCAAGATAGATCCACAGCGTCAGCAGCACGACCGGCGCGAGCATGGTCAAGTTCGAGAGCATGCCGAGAGCGGCAATCAAGGCGCCGAGCAAAGGATTGAAGCGGCCGTTGCGGCCATCGATCTCGTCGGTCACGAGCCGCATCATGATGAGCGCGGCGAGCATCATCGATGAATAGCCCCGCGCTTCCGAGCCATAAGTCACCATCATGGGCGAAAGCGCGAACAGCGCGGCGGCCGCGATCGCCCCGGCCGCGGAGCGGCGGGCGAACAGCAACGCTGCCGCTGGTATCGTCAATGTTCCCGCGAGGATGGCAGGCGCACGCACCAGAAGCGGCGACGCATGCATTCCAACGGCCTGCATCCAGAGCGAATTGAGATGGTGGTTGTTGTCGTGGTTGATGCGCAGGAAGACGCCGAGTGGGTCGCGCGCCTGCTGCGCGTAGACCATGGACCAGGCCTCGTCGGTCCAAAGGCCGCCCCGCGCTGCAGCGGCAATGCGAAGGACCAACCCGGCGAGCGTCAGGACGGCGACCGCCGGCCACCACGCAAACCGATCGCAGGTGCTCTTCGCGTTCATGCGCCCGCACTAGGCGAAAGGCGTTAAGTAGCGATTAGCGATATCGCCCGTTCCATCTGGACGGCTCGGCAATACTGCTGGCGGCGACCAAGTCCCCCAGACAGTCGACGACACGGGTCCGGCAACCCTTGAAAAAATGGAGCGGGCGAAGGGATTCGAACCCTCGACCCCAACCTTGGCAAGGTTGTGCTCTACCCCTGAGCTACGCCCGCTCGGCCGGAAATACGGCGATTCTCCGCCGCTGGAGCGCGCCCGCTATCAGCCGGCCTGAACCTTTGCAAGCTCTTGCCGGTAGGGTGGGCGTCAATTGCCAATAGGCCAAATCTGCCGTGATCGACGACCGGCAGCACCTACGCCCGACGTCGCTCGTCAACTTCGGTGCGAGGCTGGAACCACGACGCTTGTGGCGCGAACCGCTGCAGCCCATATGGGCGCCGCCGATTGAGAGGAGAGCGTAAACCCGTGGCGACTCTGGGACTAACGGAAGCCGAGCGCGAATCGATTGAGCGCTTCGAGCAAGAGGTCATCCAGCCGTCGATGACCTCGCTCGTCATCCTCGATTTCTGGGCCGACTGGTGTGGACCCTGCAAGCAGCTTTCCCCGATCCTCGACAAGGTTGCGGAAGATTATTCCGACAAGGGAGTGAAGCTCGCCAAGATCGACGTCGACAAGGAGAAGTTGCTCGCAGCGCAGTTTCGCATCCAGTCGATTCCAACCGTTTATGCGATCTACCGCGGCCAGCCCGTTGCCGATCTCACCAATTATCGGAGCGAGGGACAGCTCAAGAAGGTGCTCGATCAACTGATCGCACAGTTGAAGATTGAACCTGGAGGTTCAACTCCCAAGGCCGAGATCGAGCCGCTTGTGGCGATGGGCGAGCAGGTACTTGCCGAAGGCGACGCCGAGCGCGCAGTCAACATCTTCCGCCAGGTCCATGAGATGGCGCCGGACGATCCGGCAGTGGTCGGGGGGCTCGCTCGTTCGCTGATCGCGGCTGGCGAGCTGGACGAAGCGAGACTGCTCCTCGGCGAGCTTTCCGGGGAACTCGCCGGCAAACCGGAAATAGCGCGGGCCGCGGCTGCGCTCGAGGTCGCTTCGGCTGCGCCCGCTGCCGATACCGGCGCGCTCGAGGCCCGGCTCGACAACGATCCGGATGACCACGAGGCCCGCTTCGAGCTTGCCTGTGCAAAGATGGCGTCCGACCGCGACGCGGCGGCTGATGCGCTGCTCGAGATCATCAGGCGCGACCGCGAATGGAACGATGGCGCGGCGCGCCAGCGGTTCCTCCAGCTGCTCGAGGCGCAGGGTCTCGAGGATCCTTGGTCGAGCGCCCAGCGCCGGCGTCTGTCAGCCGTGCTGTTCACGTGAGCCGGATCATCCGCGTCCCTCTGTTCCCGCTTCCCGGGGCGATCCTTTTCCCGCGCTCGCAATTGCCGCTTCACATCTTCGAGCCCCGTTATCGCGAAATGGTCAGCGACGCAGTCGACGGCGCAGGCCGGATCGCGATGATCCAGCCGCACCGGCTGGACGATGACAACCAGGCTCCGCTTTACGCCGTGGGATGCGTCGGCGAGATTGTCGGTCTCGAGGAATTGGAGGATGGGCGTTTCAACATCGTGCTCCTTGGGTCCAATCGATTCCGGCTCGTGAGCGAGGCCGAGACGAATACGCTTTACCGCTGCGCAGATGTCGACATCGAGGCATTCAACGACGAGGAGCCGCCGCCACTGTCCCTGGGCGAACGGGCGGAAGTCGAGCGCGAAGCGCGAAGGCTCGGCGATGCGCTGGGTCTTGCCGTCGACTGGGACGCCGTCAGCAGGCTCGACGACGAGATGCTGGTCAATGCGATCGCCCAGGTCGCTCCGTTCGACATCGGCGCAAAACAGGCGCTGTTGGAGCAAGCGACGCTCGAGGGACGAGCCGACCTGCTTGTCCAGCTGATGCAATTTCACCGCGCGGCCGTTAGCGGCGGTGTCGAGGTCGAACCGACGATCCAGTAAGCTCCGTCCCGCTTTGAAAATTTCGTCGCCGCGCGCGCCGAAGTGATAGCTGGACCGCTAGATCGGCAACCCTCGAAGGAGGAGTGGCAGGTCTCCGCTGGTGCCCCGCGCTTCGCCCATCAGCCTGTTGCGGAGCGGCGAGATCCGTCCCACCAAATCCATTCCCAAGCGGCGGATTGCAGAGGCGGTCCTGCCCGGCACTCCGTAGATCCGCGTCAACGTGTCGGTAGCAAAGGCGACTGACAGCGCGTCGAGCGAGCGCCAGCGCTGGTAGCGGTCGAGCAGCTGCTTGTCGCCGAGGTCGAGACCGAGCCTGGCGCCTTCGACGAGGACCTGGGCAAGAGCGGCCACATCGCGAAAGCCAAGGTTCAATCCCTGACCCGCGATCGGATGGATCGCGTGCGCCGCATCACCGACAAGAGCCAGGCGCCGCGCGGTGATCTGCGCGGCATGATGAAATCCAAGCGGGTAGGACAACCTCGGCGCAAGCATTTCAATCTTCCCGAGGAAGCCGCCCATCGCCGCCTGCGCTTCCGCTGCGAAATCCTCGTCGCTGAGGGAGAGCCAGCCGGCGGCATCCGCTTCGGGCACGGACCAGACGATCGCGCTGCGGTGGCCGAGCTCGTCGTCGTTCATCGGGAGCAGCGCGAACGGACCGCTCGGATAGAAAATCTCGTACGCGACATGATCGTGGGAGCGTTCGTGGCGAAGCACGGAAACAATCGCCTGGTGATCGTACTTCCACCGCGCGACGTTGATCCCGGCAACCTCGCGAGTGCGTGAATTGCGGCCATCGGCCCCGATCAGGAGCGGCGCCCAAAGGTTGCGCCCATCCGCAAGGGAGACAGCGACCCCGACATCGCCGCGCTCGGCGCCGGCAAGCTTGGACTTCCACATCAGCTGGATGTTCGTTCCCGCTTCGGCACGCGCATGGAGCGCCGCGCGCAAGTGCCTGTTCTCGTGCATGAAGCCGAGCGGTTCGCCGTCGTCCGGGTCGAAATGCAGACCACCAGGCTTAAGGCCGTCGGCGACGGCAATTCGCCAGATTGGGCAGCCTGCTTGCGGCAGGTGGTCGGCAACCCCGATTGCCTTCAGCATTCGCATCGAGCTCGAGGAAACCGCGCTTGTCCTGCCGTCGAACGTCGCGTCCGTCCGTCCAGTGGGATCGGCGGGATCGACGACGATGGAGGACAGTCCGCTCGAATCGAGCGCGGAGGCAAGCGCCAGGCCGACGAGCCCGCCACCGAAGATGATCACGTCCGCTTGGTCCATGCCGCGCCCCTACCCCGTTCGTCGCAACGACGCCACGACTTCGCTTGACCCGGGAGTCCGGCTGGGGGATTCTCGACGGGGTAATTTCTGAGGGGTGGGAAATGGCGACCGTAGCCACGCGCGCGCCGAAGCGTGAACTGGCGCCCGACTGGAGGGAGGCGCTTGCAAGCGCGCTGCGCCGATTCGCGTTCCGAAGCTGGGGCGCGATGCTTGTCGGTCTCAGCCTTGCCGCGGTGCTTGCGCTTGCAACCCACAGTCCGACCGATCCGTCCCTCAGCACCGCCGCAGGCGGGCCGCCTGCCAACTGGCTCGGAAGTCCGGGCGCCTATTTCAGTGATGCGCTGCTTCTCCTCTTCGGCGTCGGCTCGGTGCTGTTCCTGCCGGTGATCGCTGTTGCCGGATTGCGCATGTTGAGGCTGGAGCCGACCGGCCATACCGGGCGCGGACTGTTCGTCGCCGCGATCGGAGCAATTTTGCTGGGCACGGCGCTTGGACTTACCAGCGGTTCTGCTGTTTCCGGGCTGCCAGGCGGGTGGGGCGGGGCGTTTGGGCTCGCCGCCGCCCATGGGCTGAACCTCGCATTCGCGCTCATCGGGAATCCGCAGATCGCTGGTCCGGCGCGGCTTGCAACCCTGCTGCTGCTTGCGCTTGCGGGGCTTACGCTGGGATATTTCGCGATTGGTCTGCGCGACGAGGAAAAGGGCTGGGCAGGCAGTCTCTTCCGGCGGCAGCCGCGGGAGCGTCCGGCCAAGCCGCGCACCACAGAGTTGAGGGAGGAACGGGCAATTCCCGCGGCGCCGCCCCGGACCCGGCCGACCGTTGCGGTTTCGGAACCCGCCAGACCGCCTGTCCCCGCCGGACGGCCCAAGGACCGCAAGTGGGCCGCTCAGCCGAGTCTGGCCCTTGGCGACAATTACCAGCTGCCAACACTGGACCTCCTCGCTCCGCCGCCCAAGGACTCAAGGCAGCACGTCGATCGTGCCGGCCTTGAGCGCAATGCGCGCCTGCTCGAATCGGTGCTCGAGGACTTTCACGTGCGCGGGGAGATCGTCGAGGTGAGGCCCGGGCCGGTCGTCACCATGTACGAGCTCGAACCCGCGAGCGGCATCAAGGCGAGCCGCGTCATCCAGCTCGCCGATGATATCGCGCGCAACATGTCCGCGCTGTCTGCTCGCGTCGCCACCATTCCCGGTCGCAGCGTCATCGGCATCGAGCTTCCAAACCCAAAGCGAGAAATGGTTTCGCTGTCCGAACTGATCGGAAGCCAGGCATTCGAGGACCAGAACATGGCCCTGCCGCTGATCCTCGGTAAGAATATCGCGGGCGACCCCGTCATTGCCGATCTCGCGCCGATGCCGCACCTGCTCGTTGCCGGCACAACCGGCTCGGGCAAGTCGGTTGGGCTCAACTGCATGATCCTCTCGTTGCTCTATCGCTACTGCCCCGACGAGGTGAAGCTGATCATGATCGATCCAAAGATGCTGGAACTCAGCATCTACGACGATATCCCACATCTGCTGGCACCAGTCGTGACAGAACCCGGGAAGGCGATCCGAGCTCTGAAGTGGACAGTCGAGCAGATGGAGGAGCGCTATCGAAAGATGGCGAACCTCGGCGTCCGCGCACTGCCGAGCTTCAACGCCAAGGTGCGCGAGGCAAAGGGGAAGGGCTCCAAGCTCAAGCGGCGAATTCAAACCGGCTATGACGCCGATACCGGCCAGCCCGTCTACGAAGACGAGGAATTCGAATATGAGGTCATGCCGCAGATCGTCGTCGTGGTCGACGAGCTCGCGGATCTCATGATGACCGCCGGCAAGGAAGTAGAGTTTCTGATCCAGCGGCTTGCGCAGAAGGCGCGAGCGGCGGGCATCCACCTGATCATGGCGACGCAGCGCCCCTCCGTCGACGTGATCACCGGTGTCATCAAGGCGAACCTGCCGACGCGGATAAGCTTCCAGGTCACGAGCAAGATCGACAGCCGCACGATCCTTGGCGAGCAGGGGGCAGAGCAGCTGCTCGGCAAGGGCGACATGCTCTACATGCCGGGCGGAAAGCAGATCATTCGCGTCCACGGACCGTTCGTAACCGACGAAGAAGTCCGCTCGGTCGCGGAGCATTGGCGCAAGCAAGGTGCTCCCGATTACGTGCAGGCGGTTACCGAGGAGCCCGAAGACGGGGGCTATCTGTTCGATGGCCAGCCGACCGGCGAGGACGATGCCGAGACCCAGCTCTATCGCAAGGCAATCCAGATCGTCGCCGAGAGCCAGAAGGCGTCGACCTCCTATCTCCAACGCCAGCTCCGCGTCGGTTACAACAGCGCCGCGCGATTGATCGAGCGGATGGAGAAAGAAGGGCTCGTTGGCCAACCTGACCATGTCGGGCGTCGCGAGGTACTGATCGATCCCGACGGGCACCCGATCTGACGCTGAACGGAACGGAACCGCAAGGTTCAGTAGGCATTCAAAGGACGAACGCCACTCACCGGCGACGAAATTTCCAGGAGCTTTTTTGCATGAATTTTCCGACGAAACTCGCGCGCGCGCTCGTGCCGGCAGCGATCGTCGTGGTCGCTGCGCCAAGTGCAGCCGCCGATTCCGCGGACTTGGCGCTGCTCAAGGCACATATCGGCGGCGTCCACACGATGACCGCCGATTTTATGCAGATCGACGCCCGCGGACGTTCCGCTACGGGCAAGATGCAGCTCGAACGTCCAGGCAAGGTGCGCTTTGAATATGGCAGCGGCGACCTGCTCCTTGTCGCCGACGGCAAGACGCTGACGTTGATCGATTATCAGGTCGGGCAAAAATCAAGCTGGCCGCTCGGCCGAACGCCGCTTGGCGTCTTGCTCTCGAACTCGCCTGACCTCAAGGGACGGGCGCAGATCGTGCCGAGCGAGAATCCAAATGTCGTCTCGGTGCGCGCGCGCGATCCCAGCCAATATGGCTCCCTCACTCTTGTATTCATGCGCAGCAGCTCGGCGCCAGGTGGGCTTCAGCTCTATGGGTGGACCGCGATCGACGGGCAGAATCGCCGCACCACGGTCAAATTGTCGGACGTCCGCTACAACGTCGCGGTGCCTTCGAGCGCTTTCACCTACACGGAACCGAAGAAAAAATAGCCGTAACAGGTTTCATTTTGCGACCTGTTCATCGGCGCGTCAGGCTGGGGAGCTTAAATAGAGGCTCGATTCTGCAATGACTTGGGGTTTCCCCCTGTTACCCGGGTCCGCAGGATCCCTTGCGTGACGAACGCTTGGTCGGCCCTCGCTCCATGCCCCCGGAGCGGGGGCCTTTTTCATATCGGAGCAGGCAGCTAAGCGGGTCAGGTGGGCACGAGGCTGAAGATCGCATCCTGGAACATCAACTCGGTGCGGGCGCGCGCCGCGCTTGTCGAGCGCCTGATCGCCGAGCAGCAGCCGGATATTTTGTGCCTTCAGGAAACCAAGGTCCTCGACAGTATCTTCCCGAGCGAGCTGTTCGATCGGAACGGCTATACCCATCGCCAGCTCAACGGCCAGCGGATGCACCACGGAGTCGCGATTCTAAGCCGCGTTCCGCTCAAGGACCCGGGCCGGCACGATTGGCAGGATAATGGCGAAGCGCGCCATATCGGCGTACGACTTGCGTGCGGAATCCGACTGGAAAATGTCTACGTGCCGGCGGGGGGCGATACACCCGATCGGACCGTCAATCCCAAGTTCGGCCAGAAGCTGGATTTTATCGAGCGCATGACCCGGTGGTCAGAGACACTGAGCGAACCGACGATCATCGTCGGGGATTTCAATGTCGCCCCGCTCGAATGCGACGTCTGGAGCCACAAGGCCCTTCTTACCGTCGTCAGCCACACACCCATCGAAGTCGAGGCACTGACCAGGCTCAGGCAGGCGCACGATTGGACCGATATCGGCCGCCAGTTCATCCCGGCGCCCGAACGCTGCTTCACCTGGTGGAGCTATCGTTCGCCCGACTGGACCAGAAACGACCGGGGACGCAGACTCGATCACATGTGGTGCTCGCCCGAGCTTGCGAACCATGTCGCGGCGCACGAGGTGCTCGAACCCTGCCGCAACTGGGAGCGGCCATCCGACCATGTGCCGCTCATCTGCGAGATCGAGATTTGACCAGGAAGGGCCCGGTCCGTCTCGCGATCGCACTGCTGCGATCCGGACGACCCGTTCGAATTGCCGCCGATGCCGACCTCAGCGTCGCTGCGGTGGAAACTACGAGCGAGGAGCTGCTCGACCTGAGGGATCCCGAGCACAAGGCGCGGATCATGATAAGCGGGCAGCGCGGCGCCGCACTCAAGCTCGCCAACGAGCGCGAAGCTGCCGATCCCGCCGCTCCGGTCGTGATCGAACGCGCGCCCTGGATCGATGTCCCGGCGGCGCTGGCGATCGCGGACCCTGGCCGTGATCTCGATCGAGGCCCTCTTGGGCCATTTCATCCGGTCGCACCCGAATGCATCGACGCAAGCAGGGTAGCTCTCGTCCTGGCCCGCGCTGCCGGCTTGCTGCCCGCTCTTTGGATCCTTCAGCCCGATCAAGCCGACGCCACCATCAAGCTCGACGAACTAGTTCGCGAGCTTGCCCATCCTTCGGTCGAGATCGTCGGACGGGCCGAACTGCCGCTCGAGGGCTTGCCCCCGACGAAGATTGTTGCGTTCCGCGCGTCAGATGACGGACAGGAGCATGTTGCGCTCGTCGTTGGCGCATTCGGCGGAAAGCCACCGCTCGTCCGACTCCACAGCGAATGCCTGACGGGCGACGTGTTCGGATCGCTGAAGTGCGATTGCGGGCCGCAATTGAAGGAAGCACTGCGCATCATCGGCGAGAGCGGGGGCGGAGTTCTCCTCTACCTGCGCCAGGAAGGGCGCGGGATCGGCCTTGCCAACAAGGTGCGCGCATATGCGCTTCAGGACCGCGGGCTGGATACTGTCGATGCCAACCAGCGGCTCGGCTTTGCCGATGATGAGCGGGGCTACGGGCACGCTTCGGCGATGCTGCACGCACTTGGAATCGATCGAGTGCGATTACTGACCAACAACCCCGCAAAGGTTCGCGGGCTGGAAGCTGCGGGGATCGAGGTGGTGGAGCGCGTCTCCCACCAGATGCCTGCCAACCCGCACAATGCCGATTATCTTGAGACAAAGCGCAAGAAGAGCGGTCACCTGCTCCTCTGAGGAAGCCCGATGAGGTCCACGACCTCATCGAAGCTGTGGGCGACATGTTCGACCCCGATCCCGCGCAGAATCTCGGCGTGACCATCGAAGCAATGGCGACCAGCGGCAAGGCCGATGACCGTGGCGCCGGACGCGAGCGCGCCCCTCGCGCCGACCTCTGAATCCTCGATGATGACTGAACAAGCGATCTCGACGCCCAGACGCTTTGCAGCATGGAGATAAATGTCCGGTGCAGGCTTGCCGCGGGTCACGTGCTCGCGGCCGCTATAGACATGATCCCCAAATGCGTCGGCCAGCCCAAGATGATCGAGATGTCCTCGGATCCATCGGCTCGAGCTCGATGAAGCGACGGCCTTGGGAAGATCCTGGGGAAGCGAGCGGACGAAATCGACTGCACCGGCAACTGCATCAATGCCTTCCTTGAGCGCAATGACACTCTTCTCTCTCATGCGATCGTGGAATTCCCGCGGAAGCTTGGCTTTGATCCGGCTTTCCACTGCAGCGATGAAATCGTCGCCGCTAAGACCAGTATAATGCCTGATCGCCTCGCCCGCGCTGTGGGGATGGCCAAGATCGGTGAGGAGCGCGGCGAGCTGGATGTTCGCCTCGAACTCGCTCTCGAGCAGCACGCCGTCGAAATCGAAAATGATTGCCTCGAAGCGCATGGCCTAGCCTTCGAACATCGCGGTTCCGATACGAACGGCGGTCGCGCCAAGCATGATGGCGGCTTCGAAATCGCCAGACATTCCAATGCTCAAGCCGCTGACGTCATGGCGTCTGGCAAGCTTTGCAAGGAGGGCAAAATAGGGCGCAGGTTCAGCGCAGAGGGGCGGAATGGCCATCAGTCCCAGTAGCGGCAAGGCCGATGCCCGAACTGCTTCGACAAGTTCACCGACGGTCGAGATGGCGCACCCGCCTTTTTGCTCTTCCTCACCGATATTGACCTGGACATAGAGCGAGGGGGCTCGCTCAGCCTCGTCGGCCTCCTTGACGAGAGCATCGAGCAGCGAAAGGCGGTCCAACGAATGGATGACATCAAATAGCTTCACCGCCTCGGCGGCCTTGTTCGACTGGAGCCTGCCGATCCCGTGGAGCTGGATATCGGGATTGCGCGCGAGCAATGCCGGCCATTTCTCGAGCGCTTCCTGGACGCGATTTTCTCCGAAGTCGCGCTGCCCGGCATCAATCATGCGTTGAATTTCTTCGGCCGGGCGACCCTTGCTGACGGCGATTAGCTGAATATCGGTCGGATCGCGCTTGGCGAGATTCGCCGCGCGCGCGATCCGGTCGAGAATTTCTTTTCGTCTTTCTGCGGCACTGCTCACGCGTCGGGCTATAGGAATGCGAATGCGTCGCCGCCAGACCGCCCCGGACCAGTGGTTGATCGTCACCGGGCCATTAGATTGGGGAATCGCGAAGCGCGCCCCGCGAGGAGCCGGAGTGCTTCTCCTCAAGCCACTCCGGGCAAAGGAGATGCGGCGACTGCGTCAGATCGCGAGGCAAAGGGAATTTAAGGTCGTGCTCGAAGGGCCGCGGACCGCCGCTCGAGCCCACAATTCCACCGAACTGCGCAACTCATTGCTCCGCAGGACGCCCATGATTCTGTTGTCGCCGCTTTTTCCGACGGACAGTCACCCCGACTGGAAGCCGCTTGAGCGCCTACGCGCCGCCACGTTGGCCCGGCTCGCGCGGGGCAAGCTCATCGCACTCGGCGGAATGGACGCGCGCAAGTTCGCTCGGATCAGGCATTTGGGATTTGCAGGCTGGGCCGGGATCTCGGCGTTCAGAACTTGAACGCGGTCCCGATGTAGACAGCCTGGCTGTCGCGGCGATTGTCCTGAAGCGCGGACAAGCGGTCACGCTCGACATTGTAGCGGACACCACCGGTCAGTGCGACGCGGCGCGAAAGCGAATATGATCCGCCCACGTCGAGCGAATAAGTGTCGCCCTGCCGAAGCGCCGGAAGAGCCTTTCCGTCGGGCCGGTCGGCGCCGACAGCGACACGGCCGGTAAACTTGCTGAGCGAATAACTGACGCCCACCACAGCCGTTTCGCGCCCGCCAAGGGCTGGATCCGCCTCTTTAACCTTCGACACATCGCCCGAAACCGCAAAGCGACGCCAGCCAACGGCAACGCCAAGATTGTAGGTGGACGGTGTGAGCGCACTGACTGCAGTTGCGGGCGCGCTCGCAGCTGCGACCTGCGTCGGCGTATTCACCCGAGCGCGAATCGCGACGCGAACCTGCGACGGTCGGCCTTTCGCCGGAGCCGGCGTGAATTTGAAATCGGTCAGCGACAGGCTCTTGCCGGCAAGAGCCGCCGCAAGCTTCGGGTCGGCATTTGCCGGAGTGAACGAGGAGAGACTATCGAAACTGAGCGAAACTGCTGGCGGCCGTTTCTTGGAGCCGGTAGTCGCAAAGGCCGGAGTCAGCACGAGACCAGCCGCGGCGACTGCCGCAGCCCATCGGGCCCTCCTGCTCTTCGCTAGACTCAGCACTGAACAATTCTCCCTGTTCGCGAGTCGATATAGTCTTCCTAAGCTGAAGGTTCCATTACAGGAAACGATTCGTTCATGCCCTGTTGCCTTGGGAGCACATAATCTCCCGCTCGAGGGGGCGCTTGCGAGAGATACGCCAGCGCTCTAACGCCTTCACGAACGTTCGTCTTGACCAAGGACCGCCGATGAATCCCCTGCACAGAAGCGCTGCTGCACTACTGGTTTTTGCCCTCGCCGGTTCCGGCTGTGCGAGGACCGCCATCCCGAGGGGGCTTGCGCCTTCTCATGTCACGACAATCGCGGTGAACAGCTACTTGTGGCGTGCCGCGGTCGACACCGTGTCCTTTGCTCCGCTTCTGCAGGCTAATCCCAACAGCGGCGTCATCATCACCGACTGGTACACCAGTCCGCGAGCTCCGGGCGAGCGGGTCAAGCTCACCGTTGCAGTTCTCGATCCGGATCTAAGGGCGGATGCGCTGCGGGTCTCGGCGGCACGCCAGATCTTCTCGAACGGCAGCTGGGTCGATGCACCCGTCTCGGCTGCAACGGTTCAGAAGCTCGAGGACATCATATTGACCCGCGCCCGGGACCTCAGGCGCACTGCTGTTCCAGGCTAAGCTGCGCCCATGACTAACGGGCGATTCGACCCGGTAGCGGCCGACCGCCACTGGCAAGAGCGATGGGCCGAGGAACGCTGTTTCGCCGCGGACAGCGACAGCAACAAGCCCAAGACTTACGTGCTCGAGATGTTCCCCTACCCGTCGGGGCGCATCCACATGGGGCACGTGCGCAACTACACGATGGGCGATGTGATTGCCCGCTTCCGGCGGATGCAGGGTCACGAAGTGCTTCACCCGATGGGATGGGATGCCTTCGGCATGCCAGCCGAGAATGCGGCAATGGAGCGCAAGATCCACCCCGGCGAATGGACCTGGGCGAATATCGCGACGATGCGGGCTCAGCTGAAGAGACTTGGCTTTGCGCTCGACTGGGAGCGGGAGTTCGCGACCTGCGATCCCGCTTATTACGGGCAGGAACAGGCTCTTTTCCTCGACCTGTTTGACGCTGGCCTCGTCTACCGCAAGGAAAGTGAGGTCAATTGGGACCCGGTCGACATGACCGTCCTTGCCAACGAACAGGTCATCGACGGTCGCGGATGGCGTTCTGGCGCCCCGGTCGAGCGCCGCAAGCTTGCCCAATGGTTTCTCAAGATCACCGAGTTCGCCGACGAGCTCCTCGAAGGTCTGGGGACGCTTGACGACTGGCCCGAGAAAGTGCGGGTCATGCAGGAGAACTGGATCGGCAAGAGCCGCGGCCTGCAA
>DATIQO010000172.1:0-5262 GCA_035470745.1 Sphingomicrobium sp.
CAATGTTCCTGCACTTTATTGCGCCGGTGCATGGGGCCGCCCATATACTAGCGCATGACTCGCTTTCTTCCGATCCTGCCGCTTCGCGACATCGTCGTATTTCCGCACCGCATCGTCCCGCTGTTCGTCGGGCGCGAGAAGTCGGTCGCGGCGCTCGAGGCGGCGATGGCCGCCGACAAGGAACTGTTCCTCGTCGCGCAGCTCGACCCCGGCGAAGACGATCCCGATCGTGACGCGCTCTACGATCTCGGCGTCATCGCCACCGCGATGCAGCTTCTCAAGCTCCCCGACGGGACCGTACGCGTCCTCGTCGAAGGGGTAAGGCGCGCCAGGCTCGTCAACCTCGTCGAGCGCAATGGCTTCATGGCCGCGGAGATCGAGGAGGTCGAGGAAGAGGCACCCGACGGACCGGAGGCACAGGCGCTGATGCGCTCGGTCGTCGATCAGTTCGAAAATTATGCCAAGCTCAACAAGCGGCTGCCGCCTGAAACCGGGATCCAGCTGTCGGAGATCGACAGCCCTTCGGTGCTTGCCGACGCCGTCGCTTCGAACCTCTCGATCAAGGTCGCGGACAAGCAGGCGCTGCTCGGCGAGCTCAATCCCGCGCGCCGGCTCGAGATGGTCTTCGCTTTCATGGAAGGCGAGCTCGGCGTTCTTCAGGTCGAGAAGAAGATCCGCAGCCGCGTCAAGCGCCAGATGGAGAAGACGCAGCGCGAATATTATCTCAACGAGCAGCTCAAGGCGATTCAGCGCGAGCTCGGCAACGAAGGCGAGGAGGGCGGTGACGAGCTCCAGGAGCTTGCCGAGAAGATCCGCAAGACCCGGCTGTCGAAAGAGGCCCGGGCGCGCGCCAATGCCGAGCTGAAGAAGCTTCGCGCAATGGCTCCGATGTCCGCCGAGGCGACCGTCGCGCGCAATTATCTCGACGTCCTGCTCGGCTTGCCCTGGGGCAAGAAATCCAAGCTCAAGAAGGATATCGCCGAAGCGCAGCGGACCCTCGACGAGGACCATTACGGGCTCGAGAAGGTCAAGGAGCGGATCGTCGAATATCTCGCGGTCCAGGCCCGCACCAACAAGCTCAAAGGCCCCATCCTCTGCCTCGTCGGCCCCCCCGGCGTCGGCAAGACTTCGCTCGGCCGCTCGATCGCCCGGGCAACGGGGCGCGAGTTCGTCCGCCAGTCGCTCGGCGGCGTTCGCGACGAAGCTGAGATCCGCGGCCATCGCCGGACCTACATCGGATCGCTTCCGGGCAAGATCATCTCGAACATCAAGAAGGCGGGGACGTCGAACCCGCTGTTCCTGCTCGACGAGATCGACAAGCTTGGCCAGGATTTCCGCGGCGACCCGTCGTCGGCGCTGCTCGAGGTCCTCGATCCCGAGCAGAACAATCGCTTCCAGGATCATTATCTCGAGCTCGACTATGATCTTTCCGACGTGATGTTCGTCACGACGGCGAACTCGCTCGACATGCCCCAGCCTCTCCTCGACCGCATGGAGATCATCCGGCTCGAGGGCTATACCGAGGACGAAAAGGTCGAAATCGCCAAGCGCCATCTCATCCCCAAGCAGATGGATGCGCACGGACTGAAGAGCGAGGAGCTGAGCTTTTCCGACGATGCGCTGCGGACGATCATCCGCCACTACACCCGCGAGGCGGGCGTGCGCACGCTCGAGCGCGAGCTCGCCAAGGTCGCGCGCAAGTCGCTTCGCCAGATCCTCGAGGGCAAGGCCGAGAAGGTCGAGCTCAACCCCGACAATGTCGGCGACTTCCTTGGCGTTCGGAAATTCCGCTACGGCATGGGCGAGGAAGAGGATCAGATCGGCGCGGTGACGGGGCTTGCCTGGACCGAGGTCGGGGGCGAGCTGCTGACGATCGAGGCGGTTACGGTGCCGGGCAAGGGCCAGGTCAAGACGACGGGCAAGCTCGGCGAGGTGATGCAGGAATCGATCCAGGCCGCAATGAGCTTCGTCAAGGCCCGCGCGCCGGCGTACGGCGTCAAGCCATCGATCTTCGCCCGCAAGGACATCCATGTCCACTTGCCGGAAGGCGCCGTGCCCAAGGACGGGCCGTCGGCCGGTATCGGCATGGTGACCGCGATGATCTCGACCCTGACCGGCGTCGCGGTTCGCCGCGATGTCGCAATGACCGGCGAGGTGACCTTGCGCGGACGGGTGCTCCCGATCGGTGGGCTGAAGGAGAAGCTGCTGGCGGCGCTGCGCGGCGGGATCACGACCGTGCTCATTCCGGCCGAGAACGAAAAGGATCTCGTCGAGCTTCCGGTAACCGTGAAGGACGGACTCGAGATCATCCCCGTGAGCCATGTCGACGAGGTGCTGGCGAGGGCGCTCGTCGAGCCGTTGCAGTCGATCGAATGGACCGATGCGGACGAACATGCGGCGGAACCGCCCGTCCATGCGCCGATTGGGGACACGGGCGCCGCGATCCGTCACTAGAGTCACTGGACTCGCGCGTTGACTCTTGCCTTAAAGGCGGGAGCTCGATGCGCGAGTCTGTGTGCGGTGAGGGAGATCCGGGGCATGAACAAGCAGGAACTCATCGGCCATGTCGCGGATCGGGCCGGACTTAGCCGTAGCGACGCGTCGCGAGCCGTCGAGACGATGCTCGAAGTGATTACGTCGGCACTGAAGCGCGGCGACGAGGTAAGGCTCGTGGGCTTCGGGAACTTCTCGGTTACGAGGCGCAAGGCTTCGACCGGGCGCAATCCCCGGACCGGCGAGCCCATGCAGATCGCGGCGAGCTCGCAGCCGAAGTTTCGTCCGGGCAAGGTCCTCAAGGACGCCGTTCAATAGTCTGGACAGCCTCGGCGGCTGTCCCTATCTGCGCCTTCCCAAGACGCGGCGGGCGCGTAGCTCAGTGGTAGAGCACACCCTTCACACGGGTGGGGTCGTAGGTTCGAACCCTACCGCGCCCACCATCCTCCGCCGCGGTTGATCGCGCCTTTAGCGGCCGCTCCTCCCTTCGATCGGATGTCAGGCAGGGCCGCCTGGACCCCGAAAGGTTCAGATCGCCAGATATTCGGGCTGGAAGCTCGCGACCCGGCGCATCTCGGTCCAGTCCGTGAACTCGATCTCGCGGCCCTTGCGGCGAATGAGGCCCTGGCGTTCCATGTCGGCGAGCACGCGATTGACGTTGACCGAGGTCTGGCCGGTGATGTCCGCGATCTGCTGCTGGGTGAACGGATTCATCATGTGCGCTTCCGTCACGTTCATCCGCACCGCCGTTTCGCAAAGGAGGTGGGCGACGCGCGCCGTCGAATCGCGTCTTCCGCAATTGACGAGCCATTCGTAGCCGATCGCCTCGTTGCGCTGGATCAGGCGCCGGAAGAAGCGGTGCAGCTCGGGGTGGGCATCGACGATCGGGTCGAAATCTTCGGCCCGGCCGACCATCACTTCACTCCGGACGATCGCCTGGATGCCATAATCGGCGATGCCGTCGCTCGGCAGGATCCCTTCGCCCGGGAAGCGCAAGGCGACAATCTGCCGCCTGCCGGTCGAATCCGTCTTGAACTTGGAGAGGATCCCGGTGCGCACGAACATGACTTCGTTGCGCCTTGCTCCCTGCTCGCGAAACGGCCGCCGCGGCTCGACCTGCACCACGCGATGCGGCATCTCGTCGAGCAGATCGGCGAGATAGGGCTCAAGCCCCGCAGAGATCAGTGTCTCCCGCAGGGACGCACCTTGCGTTGCCGACTTGAAACGCCGACTCGCCATATGGCCTCTCCCCAGGTGGGAACGATGCGCCTCGAAGTGCACTGGTGCAAGGCTTATACCAATTATTATACAACATGCATTTATCAAAAGTTTGCCGCAACCGTGTCAAAGCGACGCGCCTTGCGTTCCGCCTCGCCGCCTCCTAAGTGCGCCGCGCGGGCAAGGGAACCGCTCCCGAAACGCACCGTGGCGATCGTAGCTCAGCTGGTTAGAGCATCGGTTTGTGGTACCGAGGGTCGGGGGTTCAAGTCCCCTCGATCGCCCCATTTTTCCCTTACGCACCCAGCGGGGTCGCGACCTCGTATCCACGACATTAGCTCGGATGCAGTGCGGGATATATGCGTGAACCACGCAGTTTGGCGTGTCGCAGCTGATACGCCCGGTCACGCTGCCGACGATCTGAGTTGTTGAGGAGCCGCTGTAACGGGCGGCCGCTGGAATAGGGTCGGCGACGCTTGTTCACGTTGGCGGGGCGCTCCCGTTCAATCGATACCTCGTCAGGATCGATATTCCGCAACATCCCTTCCGAGAAAGTAGCCGAGGACTACGCGTACTGCCGCGATGGCGCCAAGCTGGCCGATCTCCTCCCAGTCCGGTGCGATGACCGTCTTTATTAAGTCAGCAGCAAGCGCGAATTCCAAAGCCAGCAAAATCCACGATGCATAGTGGAGCCATATTTCCCGAATTGCGGTCGCAAGCGCCTGGCGATGAACGACGCAGTCGAGAACTCGCCACAATGCATGCGCCGTACCGACGGTGATTGTTGCGATCATAGCCACTTCAATGGTCGCTGAAACGATCACGCCGAGTTGGTGAATCCAGCTCTCCATCATTGCGATAGAAGCCGGGCGGATTGTGCGAGTTGTCGCTTGTTCCACGCGAAGTAGAGGGTGGTAAGAATTATCCCCACAAGCAAGAAGAGGACGATCCCGACCTTTATCTGCGGCTCGTCCTTGAAGCTCCCCTCAGCAATTAGCGCCGCAATCCCTGGATGGCGGGTTGCCGCCGCCTGAGCCAGTGCCACCCTGTGGACGGGGTCTGGACCCCCGAGCCAATGCCCCGCGGCGAGGCCTGCCAGAACAGTCCCAATGATCGCGACCAGCGCTCCGTTTCCGATCAGGCCAACGACCTGACCGCTGGATTTATAGAGGAACAGCGCAACGACAGGCGCGAGTGCGGCATAGGCCACTAGCATTGCCACCGGACCTGCTCGCCTTGCCACTTCTGGGAAAAGGGCTCGAAAGGCGATGCCAGCCATCAGAGGAATGAGAATGGACTCGAGGACGAGGCGAGCAATAGCAGCGACTGAGATTGTCGCGTGACGTGCATAGAATGGGTTGAGAACCGCAACCGTTAGCGGGACCACCACCACCGCCGCCAAAATAAGCGCAGTATAAATTCCTACGCCGTAAGCAGTATCCCCGCTGTTCATCATCTTGGCCGACACAAATGGAGCGAGCGGCGATATTGCCATCATGAGCAGGCCGGCTTTTGTCGGCAAATCGATCGGCAGCAAGGCGCCGAGGATCA
>DATIQO010000173.1:0-1655 GCA_035470745.1 Sphingomicrobium sp.
CTGGGGGCCGACGCGCTGGCGAGGAAGGACGCCGGCACAGCGGCGATCCATTTCGAGATCGCCTGCAAAGCCGAACCGGGCGAACGGTCGCACTGGATCAACCTCGCGGCGGCTCATCGGATCCTCGGCAATGCCGAACTCGAACGGACCTCGCTCGAGAAAGCGTTGGGCATCGATCAAACTGATTTGCTCGCCCTAATCCGCATCGCTGAGCTTCACGAACGGCTGAAAGAAGAGCGCGCGGCGGCCGAACGATGGACTGCAGTCCTTGCATTCTCATCGAGCATTAACGATCGCTCGCCCGAGTTCGCCGAGATCCTCGCTCACGCAAAGAAATATGTCGCGGAGCAGCAAGAGAAGCTTGCGAACGTCATTGACAGCGCGTTGGCCGGTGAATTGGCCGAGGCTTGTGCACGGGACCGGCGGCGGATGCGCGCGGCTGCAGATGCCTGGCTTGGAAGGCGCGCCATTTACACGAACCATTGCGAAGGCTTGCATTACCCGTTCCTGCCCGCCGATGAATTTTTCGACCGCGAGCAGTTTCCGTGGCTGGGCGATCTGGAAGCCGCGACCACGACAATCGTGGCTGAACTGGAGGCTATTCTCGCCGACCCCGAGCCGGGACTGACGCCTTATATTTCGCTTCCGGCCGGACTCCCGGCGAGCAAATGGTCAGGGCTCGACAAGTCGTTAGACTGGAGCGCGTTCCACCTGTGGAAGGAGGGTGAGCGCTTCGATGAGGCCTGTGCTCGCGCGCCGCGCACCGCAGCATTGGTGGCCTCGCTCCCGCTCTGCCAGATCAAAGGCCGCGCGCCTAATGTCTTCTTCTCGATCCTGAAGGCGGGCAGCCATATTCCGGCGCATACCGGGGTGACCAACGTGCGCAGCGTCGTCCACTTGCCATTGGTCGTCCCGGAGGGCTGCGAGTTCCGCGTGGGCGGTGAAAGAAGAAGCTGGGTCGAGGGCCGGGCATTCGCCTTCGACGATACGATTGAGCATGAGGCATGGAACCGCAGCGATCGTGACCGCGCGGTCCTGATTATCGACGTGTGGAACCCGTATCTCAGTGACCATGAGCGGGACATGATCGGTCGCCTCTACGGCGCAGCCGACGGGTCAGGCGGCTAAGCTGCCGCCGAGGTCCCCGCTCTAGCTCCAACATTCACCGACGTCTGCCCCGCCCTTTAAGCTAGGTTGCAATCCAGTGCCCGCTTCGGGCGGGAAACGGACCTTCGCGAAATGATGCGCGGCAAGCAGCAGAAATGGGGCGTGGACATGCCAGAATCCCAAGCCAAACAAGTTGACCTGGCATGAGCCGCGCAGGATCAGAGCCAGCGCCTGACCTGCTTTTTATAGGCCGCGTAGTCATTTCCAAATGCCCGATCGAGATATGCTTCTTCTCTTGCGATAACCTGGGTCTGGATGATCGCGAGAACGACCGGAAGCAGAACGAGGGCGGCTAGGCTGTTCACAAAGATTGCGACGCCTGCATAGGTCACGGCCATGCCGAGGTACATGGGATTGCGGGTCCAGCGGTAGATGCCCGTCGTGACCAGGCAGCTGGCAGGCTTGAATGGGAGGACGGCCGTGCCGCGACGCCTAAAGGTCCCGGCGCCCGCGAAACTCACGACTTGGCCGAGCACAGCCAGGATACC
>DATIQO010000174.1:0-1772 GCA_035470745.1 Sphingomicrobium sp.
GAACATGGCGAATATGCCGTGCGCGGATCGCTGATCGACCTTTATCCCGCGGGCGAGGAGATGGCATTCCGCCTCGATTTCTTCGGCGACGAGATCGACAGCCTCCGCCGCTTCGACCCCACCGACCAGCGCTCGACCGACAGGGCCGATAAGTTCACCCTGATGCCCGCGTCGGAGGCGCTGCTCGATGCCAACAGCATCAAGCAATTCCGTTCGCGCTACCGCGAGAAATTCGGTGCGACCGCAACGCGCGATCCGCTCTACCAGGCGCTATCGGACGGCCGTCGAATGTCCGGCATGGAGCATTGGCTGCCGCTCCTCGAGGATCGGCTCGACAGCCTCGTCGAGCATCTCGGCGAGAACGACATCATCATCCGCGATTCTGCCGCGGACAAGGCCGTCCAGTCGCGCCGCGAAGCGATCGACGATTATTACCAGAACCGCGTGCGCGCGATGGAGGGAGAACCGGGGAGCTATCGCCCGCTCGAGCCGCACGCGCTCTACCTCTCCAAGAAGGAGTGGGAAGCGATCGAAGCGGATCGACCGATCCACCTCGCTTCCCCCTTCCACGAGCCCGAATCCACCTCCGTCATCGACTTTGCGGTAAACCCGGCACGCGATTTCGCGCCCGAGCGAGCGCAGCAGGCCAATGTCTACGAGGCGGTCGCAAGGCATGTCGCCGACCTTAAGCGAAGTGGACATAAGGTCGTTCTTGCAAGCTACACGAAGGGTGCTCGCGAACGTCTTGCCGGCCTTCTCGAAGACCATGGCGTCAAGGCGCAGAAGCTGGCCGGCAGCTGGCAGGAGGCGCTCGGGTCGAAGACCCAGCCAACCCTCCTCGTGCTGCCGCTCGACCACGGCTTCACCACCCCCGAAGTCGCTGTCCTCACCGAGCAGGACATGCTCGGCGATCGCCTCGTGCGCCGCCGCAAGAAGCGTAAGGCCGCGGCTGCTTTCCTCGAAGAGCTGGCGACGCTTTCGCCCGGCGACCTCGTGGTCCACGCCGATCACGGAATCGGCCGTTACGAGGGCCTGACCCAGATCCCCGTCAGCAAGGTGCCGCACGACTGCGTCGCGCTCGAATATGCGCGCGGCAACAAGCTTTACGTCCCCGTCGAGAACATCGAGCTGCTCTCCCGCTACGGGAGCGAGAGCGAGGGCGTAGCGCTCGACAGCCTCGGCGGCGAAGCGTGGCAGCGCCGCAAGGCGCGGATGAAGGAGCGGATCCGCGAGATTGCAGGCGAGCTCATCAAGGTCGCGGCGCTGCGGGCGACGCGGCCGGGTGTCGTGGCCGAGCCCGACGCCAGCTATCCGCAGTTCGTCGACCGCTTCCCCTACGAGGAGACCGACGACCAGGAACGCGCGATCGAGGAGGTGCTCGGCGATCTTGAGGCCGGCAGGCCAATGGACCGGCTGGTTTGCGGCGACGTCGGCTTCGGCAAGACCGAGGTGGCACTTCGCGCCGCCTTCGTCATGGCGATGAGCGGGCGGCAGGTCGCGATCGTCTGCCCGACGACGCTCCTCGCGCGCCAGCATTATTCGAACTTTCTCGAGCGGCTGCAGGGTTTCCCACTGAATGTCGGACGCCTCTCGCGCCTGGTCCCGGCGGCGGAGGCCAAGCGCACCAAGGAAGGGCTTGCCAACGGCACGACCGACATCGTCATTGGAACCCATGCAATCCTTGCCAAGAGCATCGAGTTCAAGCGGCTTGGCCTCGTCATCGTCGACGAGGAGCAGCATTTTGGCGTTGTTCACAAGGAACGGCTGAAGGC
>DATIQO010000175.1:0-2680 GCA_035470745.1 Sphingomicrobium sp.
TGCGAGCGGCGGATTTTACTTTCTCACAGGCCCGTCGGGCGCTGGAAAGACGTCCTTGCTCAAGCTCCTTTACCTCGCGCAGCGGCCGACGCGCGGACGAATTCGCCTGTTTGGAGAAGAACTGAGCGAGGCGGCGCGCGAGTCCCTGCCTCCGTTCCGGCGCCGAATCGGCGTCGTCTTCCAGGACTTCCGACTGATCCGGCACCTTTCCGCCTTCGACAATGTTGCACTGCCGCTGCGCGTCGCGGGGGCAAGCGACGAAGAGGTCGAGGGTCCGGTCCGTGAAATGCTCGCCTGGGTTGGCCTCGCCGACCGCGCAAGTGCGCGCCCGGCTACCCTGTCGGGCGGCGAGCAACAGCGCGTCGCCATCGCGCGGGCCGTGATCAATCGGCCGCAACTCCTCGTTGCCGATGAACCCACAGGCAATGTCGACGCCGAAATGGCAAGGCGCCTCCTCCACCTCTTCACGGCGCTCAACCGGCTCGGCACGACCGTCGTCGTCGCCACTCATGACATCGGCCTCATTAGCGGAACTCCGGGCGCGGACCTCATTCGGCTGGAGAATGGAACGCTTGTTGACCCGACCGGTCTTCTTCGAAACCCGCCGGAGCGCGTCTGATGCTGATGTGGATGTTTGCCTCCGCAGCGGATCGCCGGCTGCTCGGCACGAACCGCTTTCGCGGTCCGACCCCCTGGCTGATCGCGATCATGACTTTCTCGATCATGATCATCACGGCGGCTGGACTTGCGCTTGCCAACACGGCGAGCTCCCTCAGCCGGGCGATCGAGACGCGTTACGCCCTTGAAGTGCCCAGTGGCGCGCAGAATCTCGCCGCACTGACGCAGGCGCTCAAAGCGGCTCCAGGGGTTAGCTCCGTCGAGCCGGTGCCCGAGAGCGAGATGCGGCAAACGCTGAAGCAATGGCTCGGTCCCGCAGCCGATAGCGCCGACCTGCCGGTGCCGGCGCTCATCAATTTCGATGTGAGCGCCGGCACCGACCTCAAGCTGATCCAGCAGCGGGTGGCCGCACTTGCTCCAGCGGCAAGGATCAGCGCTCAGAGCGAGAGAGTGGCACCGATCCTGCGATCGATGCGCGCGTTGCAGTGGCTGGCGCTGGGCCTGGTGCTGCTCCTTAGCGTGGCAGCTGCCGCAGCCGTCGTGCTCGCCACCCGAAGCGCGCTCGATGCCCATCGCTTCACGATCGAGGTCATGCATGGAATCGGCGCGACCGACCTCCAGTTGACCCACCTTTTTCAACGCAAGATCGCCATCGACGCGCTCGTTGGCAGCCTGACCGGTGCCGGCGTCGGCGCGATCGTCCTGTTCCTCCTCGCCAGCGGGGCATCGTTTGCCGGCGAGCTTGTCGGTGGGGCGAGCCTCGCGGGGGTCGACCTCCTCATCCTTTTCCTGCTGCCTTTTGTGCTGGCGGCACTTGCGACCTGGGTTGCCCGGATGGCCGTCCTCAGGGCACTGCGGGAAATCATATGATCTCCCGCTTCGTCTCGCTTCTCGTGCTGCTCTACGCGATCGGGTTCGTGCTTTTCGCGTTCACGCTCGGCAAGCCCGCCCCAGCCGATTCCCGCACCGACGCCGCGGTTGTCCTGACCGGCGCCAGCGGCCGCATCGAGCATGGAATCGACGTTCTTCGCCAAGGACAGGCTCGGCGGCTGCTCATTGCCGGGGTCGACCCCTCGGTTACGAAGCGCGACCTCGCCGGGCGCATTTCCGGCAGTGCCAAGGCGCTCAAATGCTGCGTCGACCTTGGCAGCGAGTCGGTCGACACTCGCTCCAATGCCGAGGAAGCGGCGCGGTGGCTTTCAAAACACAATTTCCGCTCGCTGCGGCTGATCACGAGCGACTGGCACATGCGCCGAGCGAGCTTCGAGTTCCGCAGGGTGCTCGGAAGCAAATATGAGCTGGTAACCGACGCGGTTCGAACCGAGCCGAGCTTCCTCACGTTGTTCGGCGAATACAATAAATATGTACTTCGCCGCGTGGCGGTCTGGGCTGATATTTGATGGCGGCGCTGCGGTCGCTGCTTTACGCAGCGATATTCTATCCGGCGACGGTGCTTTGGGTCCTCGCGGGGCTGGTTGCGACGCTGATCGGCCAAAGGCCAACCCTTGCAGTTGTGCTGAGCTGGGTCGACCTTCATCACTGGCTGGCGCGGCATGTGCTCGGCATTCGCCTCCGCGTAAAAGGCCGGATACCGGCAGGTCCGCTCCTGATCGCCGTCAAGCACCAGTCCATGTTCGAGACGCTCGAGATGGTGCGTCTCTGCCAGCTGCCGATCATCGTCATGAAGAAGGAGCTCGCCGACATTCCCCTCTTCGGTTTGATGACGCGACGTTATGGCGTCATACCGGTCGAGCGTTCCGCGGGCGCACGGGCGCTTCGCTCACTGGTCGAGGAAGGTCGCCAGGCACTCGAGAGCGGCCGTCCCGTCATCATCTATCCCGAAGGCACCCGCGTCAGGGTCGGCGAGGCGCCGCCGCTGAAGTCAGGTTTCGCGGGGCTCTACCGAGCGCTCGCGCTTCCGGTAGTTCCAGTGGCGCTCGACAGTGGCGAGGTCTGGGGCCGCGGTTTGGTCCACCGCGCGGGAACCGTCACCGTGAGCGTTGGAGAAACAATCCCTGCCGGTCTCCCGCGCAAGGAGATCGAGGCGCGTGTCCACGCCGCG
>DATIQO010000176.1:0-14261 GCA_035470745.1 Sphingomicrobium sp.
GAGCTCAAGAACACCATCAACGTGATGGTGGATCAGCTCCGCTCCTTCGCCGCCGAGGTGACCCGCGTGGCGAAGGAGGTCGGAACGGAGGGCAAGCTGGGCGGGCAGGCGTACGTGAAGGGCGTGTCCGGCACCTGGAAGGACCTCACCGACAACGTCAACTACATGGCGTCCAACCTCACCAACCAGGTGCGCAACATCGCCCAGGTCACCACGGCGGTGGCCAACGGCGACCTCTCCAAGAAGATCACCGTCGACGTCAAGGTCGAGATCCTCGAGCTCAAGAACACCCTGAACACGATGGTCGACCAGCTCAACTCGTTCGCCGGCGAGGTCACTCGCGTCGCCCGCGAGGTCGGCACCGAGGGCAAGCTCGGCGGTCAGGCGCAGGTGCCGGGCGTTGCCGGAACCTGGGCCGATCTCACCAACAACGTCAACCTGATGGCTGCAAACCTCACCGGCCAGGTCCGCAACATCGCCGAGGTGACCACCGCGGTCGCCAAGGGCGACCTCTCAAAGAAGATCACCGTCGATGTCCGAGGCGAGATCCTCGAGCTCAAGAACACCATCAACACGATGGTCGACCAGCTCAACTCCTTCGCGTCCGAAGTCACCCGCGTCGCGCGCGAGGTGGGCTCGGAAGGCAAGCTCGTCGGTCAGGCGCAGGTGGAAGGCGTGGCCGGGACCTGGGCCGACCTTACCGACAGCGTCAACCTCATGGCCGGCAACCTCACCGGCCAGGTGCGCAATATCGCCGAGGTGACCACCGCGGTCGCCAAGGGCGATCTTTCAAAGAAGATCACGGTCGACGTGAAGGGCGAGATCCTCGCGCTCAAGGACACCATCAACACGATGGTCGACCAGCTCAACGCTTTTGCAAGCGAGGTCACCCGCGTCGCCCGCGAGGTCGGTACCGAGGGCAAGCTCGGCGGCCAGGCGCAGGTGCCGGGCGTCGGCGGCACGTGGAAGGACCTGACCGACAACGTCAACGCGATGGCGGCAAACCTCACTGGCCAGGTGCGCAACATCGCCGAGGTGACCACCGCGGTCGCCTCGGGCGATCTTTCGAAGAAGATCACCGTCGACGTGAAGGGCGAGATCCTCGAGCTCAAGAACACCATCAATACGATGGTCGACCAGCTCAATTCCTTCGCGTCCGAAGTTACCCGCGTCGCGCGCGAGGTCGGCACCGAGGGCAAGCTCGGCGGACAGGCGCAGGTGCGCGGCGTTGCCGGGACGTGGAAGGATCTGACCGATAACGTCAACCTCATGGCTGCGAACCTGACGGGACAGGTCCGCAACATTGCCGACGTGACCACCGCGGTCGCCAAGGGCGATCTTTCAAAGAAGATCACCGTCGACGTGAAGGGCGAGATCCTCGCGCTCAAGAACACCATCAACACCATGGTCGATCAGCTCAACGCATTTGCAAGCGAGGTCACCCGCGTCGCCCGCGAGGTCGGTACCGAGGGCAAGCTCGGCGGCCAGGCGCAGGTGCCGGGCGTCGGCGGCACGTGGAAGGATCTGACCGATAACGTCAACCTCATGGCCACCAACCTCACGAACCAGGTCCGCGGCATCGCCGAAGTCGTGACCGCGGTGGCCCAGGGCAACCTCAAGCGTAAGTTGACCGTGGACGCGAAGGGGGAGATCGCTGCGCTCGCGGATACGATCAACTTCATGATCGATACGCTTTCGACCTTCGGCGACCAGGTGACGAACATGGCCCGCGAGGTCGGAATTGAAGGCAAGCTCGGGGGCCAGGCACGCGTGCCGGGCGCTGCGGGATTGTGGCGCGACCTCACCGACAACGTGAACCAGCTTGCGGCGAACCTCACGAACCAGGTGCGGTCGATCGCCGAAGTGGCGACCGCCGTCACCAAGGGCGACCTCACTCGCTCGATCGCCGTCGAGGCGTCCGGCGAAATGGCCGCGCTCAAGGACACGATCAACGAGATGATCAGCAACCTCAAGGAGCAGACGCTGAAGAACGCGGAGCAGGATTGGCTCAAGACCAACCTCGCTCGCTTCAGCCGAATGCTCCAGGGCGAGCGCGATCTGGCGACCGTGTCGAACCTCATCATGTCCGAGCTCGCGCCGCTGGTGAACGCACAATACGGCGTCTTTTACGTCACCAAGCGCGAGGAGGATGAAACCAAGCTCGAACTCGTGGCGAGCTATGGCGCAGAAACCTCGGACCATCTCAAGCAGGAGTTCTCGCTGCGCGAAGGCCTGATCGGCCAAGCCGCGGCCGACCGGCGGCCGATCCTCCTCAAGGACGTACCGCCCGAGTTCATCCGCATCGGTTCAGGCCTGGGGCACGCCAATCCCGCGAACGTCAACATCCTCCCCGCCTTGTTCGAGGACGAAGTGAAGGCAGTTATCGAGCTCGCCTCCTTCAACGAGTTCAACGAAACGCACCAGAGCTTCCTCGACCAGCTGATGGAGTCCGTTGGCATCGTCTTGAACACGATCGCGGCGACCATGCGCACCGAGGGACTTCTCAAACAGTCGCAGCTTCTCACGCAGGAGCTGCAGGCTCGCCAGACCGAGCTCACGCGCAAGCAAGAGGAACTTCACGCAACGAACGAGGAGCTCCAGGAAAAGGCGCAGCTCCTCGAGAATGAGAAGAAACAGGTCGAGGCCAAGAACCTCGAAATCGAAATGGCGCGTCGGGCGCTCGAGGAAAAGGCCGAGCAGCTCGCGCTCACCTCGAAGTACAAGTCCGAGTTCCTTGCAAACATGAGCCACGAGCTTCGCACGCCTCTCAATTCGCTGCTCATCCTGTCGAAGCTGTTGGCGGACAACGCCCAGGGCAATCTCGACGAGAAGCAGGTGGAATTTGCGCGAACCATCAATTCCGCCGGCTCGGATCTGCTCAATCTCATCAACGACATCCTCGACTTGTCCAAGATCGAATCCGGCACGGTGACGATCGAGGTCGGCGAGATGCCGATGCACAATCTGAAGCAGCATATGGAGCGGACCTTCCGGCAGCTTGCTGCAGACAAGGGTCTCGATTTCAACGTCGACTTCGACAGCAAGCTACCGCAAGTCATCCGGACCGACGAGAAGCGGCTGCAGCAGATCGTGCTGAACTTGCTTTCGAATGCCTTCAAATTCACCTCGAAGGGCAGCGTCACGCTCGGCGTCAGTTGCGCCGAAAGCGGCTGGAGCCCGACACATCCGGTTCTCCGCAATGCCAGCGAAGCAATCGAGATCGCAGTCACCGACACCGGCATCGGCATCCCCGACGACAAGCAGAAGCTGATCTTCGAGGCATTCCAGCAGGCAGACGGCACAACCAGCCGCAAATATGGGGGAACGGGTCTCGGGCTCTCGATCAGCCGCGAGATCGCGCGACTGCTGGGGGGCGAGCTCCAGGTGCGCTCGAAGCCGGGCGAGGGTTCGACCTTCACGCTCTACATTCCGTTGGAAGCCGTCGCCGAAGCTGGTGTCGCCCTCCCCGGCGCGACGGCGCGATACGACAATAGCGGCGCCGTTATTCCCTCGGCGCTTCCGACAGGCTTCGAAGTGAATGACGACCGCGACGAACTCGGCAAGGATCCGTTCGCGCTCATCGTCGAAGACGATCCGACCTTTGCTTCGATCCTGCTCGATTCCGCCCATGAAGCGGGACTGAAAGGGGTTGTCTCGACAGCCGGCGCCGGCACGCTCAACATGGCCCGCAAGCTCCAGCCCAGCGCGATCACGCTCGATCTTGGCCTAGCTGACATCGACGGCTTCGTGTTGCTCGACTTATTGAAGCACGATCCTCAGACGGCCCATATTCCGATCCACGTCATCTCCGGTGCGGATCGCAGCAAGTCCGTCATCGGCATGGGAGCGTTCGGGGTCACGGAGAAGCCCGCCGAGCGCGACGAGCTGGTCAACCTGTTCAGAGCTCTGCGCGAGCAAAGTGGCGGTTCCAAGCCGCGGCGCAAGGCGAAAGCGACGGCGCCGCGCCCGGTGCCCGAGCTCGCTGGCGCGAAAGTGCTGATCGTCGACGATGATATTCGCAACATCTTCTCGCTGACGAGCGTTCTTGAGAGCCACGGCGTGGAAGTTCTCCACGCCGAGCGGGGAAAGGATGGAATTGTCATTCTGGAACAGATGCCTGGCGTCGACGTGGCGCTCATCGACATCATGATGCCGGAAATGGACGGCTACGAGACCATGCAGCAAATCCGCAAGCGGCCCGAGCTTGCGGACCTGCCGCTCATCGCCGTTACCGCCAAGGCCATGAAGGGCGACCGCCAGAAATGCCTCGACGCGGGCGCGTCCGACTATATCGCAAAGCCGGTCGATATCGAGCTCTTGCTGGCGCTGCTGCGCGTCTGGGTTGCTCGTTCGCGCGAGGCGGCTGCGGCTTCAGCTCCGCCCGTCCCAATGGAAGCGGCGGGGTAGGATGAACATCACCGCCGGAGAGATCCCGGTGCAGTCGCGGGTCGAGGCCCAGCATCTTGCAGCGGAGGAGCCGGAGCCAGCGCGCGTCCTCCTCGTCGACGACGACGAGCGCAATCTGCTCGCCGTCAGCAGTATTTTGGACGACCTTGGCGAAGTCGTTCTCGCGCGCTCGGGCGAGGAGGCGCTGAGACACCTTCTCAAGGGCGAGTTCGCGGTCATCCTGCTCGACGTCTACATGCCTGGCATGGACGGTTATGAAACCGCCCAGATCATCCGCAGCCGCGATCAGACCAAGGGAATCCCGATCGTCTTCCTGTCGGCGGTGAACAAGGAAGCAGAGCACCTCCTGCGCGGCTATGCGATGGGCGCGGTCGACTATGTCTTCAAACCGGTCGACCCGGTGATCCTGAGGTCGAAAGTCGCCGTGTTCGTCGACCTCTTCGCCAAGTCGAAGGAGGTCGAACGCAAGGCGCGCTACGAGCAGGCACTGCTCGATCAGATGCTCAGGGCGAACGCCGAGCGCCTGCGCGCGGAACAGGAGCTGCGCCGCGCCGAACAGCGGCAGGCAGCGATCATCCAGTCGCTGCCGATGCTGCTCTACCTTGAACCTTACAATCGCTCGCCGCGCTGGCCCGACTATGTGAGCGGGGACCTCGAGGCGATTACCGGCTTTTCTTATGCCGAGATTGCGGACCGACCGGAAATGTGGGCCGAGCGGCTCCATCCGGACGACCGCGAACGCGTTCTTTCAAGTCTTGAAAGCAGGTTGGAGACCGGGCGCTTCGCGGTCGAATATCGCTGGCAATGTGCCGGCGGCGAATACAAGCATTTCCTCGACCAGGCCGTGCTTCTCAGGGACAACGACGGCCGGCCGGTCGAATTCGCCGGTACCCTGACCGACATTTCCGAACAGCGCTCGCTCGAAAGCCAGCTCATCCAGGCTCAAAAGATGGATGCGATCGGCAAGCTGACGGGAGGCATCGCCCACGATTTCAACAATCTGCTTGCAGCTGTCATCGGCGGGCTCAGCCTCCTCGACAAACGCGTTGAGTTCGAGGACGAGCATCGAAGGATCTTGGCGATGACGAGGCGCGCCGCCGAGCAGGGCAGCGATCTCGTTCGGCGCCTTCTCGCCTTTGCCCGACGGCAGAAGCTCGAGCCGCAGCTGATCAATCTTACCAAGCTGCAGGAGGCCGTTTCCGACCTGCTGATCCATACCCTTGGCGGGCTCGTCAATTTCGAATGGAGAACCAGCGAAGGCTTGTGGGACGCGTTCGCCGACCAGGCGCAGCTTGAGCTTGCGCTCGTGAACCTCATCATCAACGCCCGCGATGCCATGCCGGCAGGCGGCACCGTCACCGTGACGATGGAAAATCATGAACTCGGCAGCACCAATTGGGCCGGATTACCGCCCGGAGACTATGTGCTGCTCTCGGTGAAGGACACGGGCAGCGGAATCGCTGCCGACCAACTCGAAAAGGTCATGGAGCCATTCTTCACGACCAAGGAGCCAGGGAAGGGCAGCGGGCTCGGCCTCAGCATGGTCTATGGCTTTGCCAAGCAATCGAACGGCTCCTTCCGCCTTCACAGCGAAATCGGCCTCGGAACGATCGCTGAGCTCTGGCTGCCAAGGGCGCCCGCCGAGCTCCCTGCCATTGAAAAACCCGCGCGCGAGGAAGCGACCATCCGGACGCCCCGAAACTTGCGCATCCTGCTCGTCGATGATCATCCCGAGGTGCGCAGCACGACCGCGGCACTCCTATCGGATCTGGGCCATCGGATCGACGAGGCGGCCAATGGAGCCGATGCGCTTGCAGCGCTGAAGTCCGGTAGCTGCGAATATGACGTCATGATCACCGACTATGCGATGCCGCACCTCTCCGGCACGGAATTCCTCCGCGAGGCGCGCAAGCTCTGCCCTGACGTCCCGGCGATCATCATCACAGGCTATGCCGAGGCTGAAGCGATCAGCGGCCGCCCGGAGGGGGTTGAAGTGCTGCAGAAGCCATTCAGCCAGCAAAAGCTCGAAACGGCCCTGTCGCGGCTCCGCAACACCTGTGCGGGCGATTAACCGGTCATTTTCAAGGCTGCTCCACTCGCTCGTTTCCAGTAGCCCGTGGCCGTTGCGGGGCTAGCCGAGCAACCGCTTGCCGTTGCGGGAGGTTAAGCAGCCAGGAGCGGGCAATAGAGATCGAACTGTGGCTGGTGAAAAGCTCAAGGCCGAAGTTGACGTTGACGATGTCAGCGGGCGTCTCGCGGCCGGCATTGAAACCTGTCGCGCCGTGATTGCGAATTACAAATCCTTGCTCAACGAGCGTGACGGCGAGACTATGCGCGGCGATCACGAGCGAGGAGCGCAAACATCGTTCCGCCCGTCGCCCTTGCGCGACTGAGACTTGCCCTATCGGGCCTGTCGCAAGCGCCCCTTCCATCCAAAATCCGTGACTCCGGGCGTGGCCAGTATCGCCCTCGCGGCGCGCAAAAGAGAAAAGGGCCGCCCCGGCGGGACGGCCCTCTTGTTGTTCACCCCCGTGGGAGCAACCTTTAGCCGAGCATCTCCTGCTCCAGCTTCTTGGCCATCTCCTCGATGTTCTCGGGCGGCCAGCCGGGGATATCCATGCCGAGGCGAAGGCCCATGCTCGCAAGCACTTCCTTGATCTCGTTGAGGCTCTTCCGGCCGAAGTTCGGCGTCCGGAGCATCTCGGCCTCGGTCTTCTGGACGAGGTCGCCGATGTAGATGATGTTGTCGTTCTTGAGGCAGTTGGCGCTTCGCACCGACAGCTCGAGCTCATCGACCTTCTTGAGGAGGTAGCGGTTGAGCTGGTTGGTGTCAGTCGGCGCTTCCGCCGCCATCGGCACGGCCTGGCCGATCATCGGCGAGGGCGCCATGCGGACCTGGCTCTCGTCAAAGTGCACGAACAGCTGCAGCTGGTCCTGAAGGATGCGGGCGGCATAAGCGAGCGCATCCTCGGGCGTTACCGTGCCGTCGGTCTCGATCGTGAGCGTGAGCTTGTCATAATCAAGCTCCTGGCCGACGCGGGTGTTCTCGACCTTGTACGCGACCTGACGCACCGGGCTGTACAGCGCGTCGACCGGGATAAGGCCGATCGGCGCGTCCGCCGGCCGATTGGCGGCGGCAGGCTGGTAGCCTTTGCCAATATCGGCGGTCAGCTCCATGTTGAGCGTCGCCCCCTCGTCGAGGTGGCAGATGACCAGGTCCGGATTTGTGACTTCGATGTCGCCAGTCGTCGCGATCATACCCGCGGTGACTTCGGTCGGGCCGGTGGCCGACAAGTGGAGGCGCTTAGGCCCCTCGCCTTCCATCTTCAGCGCGATCTGCTTGACGTTGAGCACGATGTCCGTGACGTCCTCGCGGACGCCGGCGAGCGACGAGAACTCGTGAAGCACGCCGTCCATCTTGATCGACGTGACGGCGGCGCCCTGAAGCGACGAGAGTAGGACGCGGCGAAGCGAATTGCCGAGCGTCATTCCAAAGCCGCGCTCAAGCGGCTCGGCGACGAACACGGCGCGGCGGCGGGCGTCGCCCCCGGCCTGCTTCTTCTCCAGCGCGTTGGGCTTCTTGAGTTCCTGCCAGTTCTTTGCGTTGACGGCCATTTTCATCCCTTGGCAGTTGGGGGCCTAAGCCCCTCAGTTCACATTCATTTCCGCGCCGAAGTTAGGAACTCCGGCGAACAGTTTTTAGACGCGCCGGCGCTTGGACGGACGGACGCCATTGTGCGGGATCGGCGTCACGTCGCGGATCGACGTGATCGTGAAGCCGACAGCCTGCAGTGCACGAAGCGCGCTCTCGCGGCCCGAGCCGGGGCCCTTGACCTCGACCTCGAGGGTGCGGACGCCATGCTCGGCCGCCTTGCGGCCCGCATCTTCCGCGGCGACCTGCGCCGCGTAGGGCGTCGACTTGCGGCTGCCCTTGAAGCCCATCATTCCGGCGCTGCTCCAGGCAATTGCATTGCCCTGCGCGTCGGTGATGGTGATCATCGTGTTGTTGAAGCTGGCGTTCACGTGAGCGACGCCGGCCGTGATATTCTTGCGCTCCCTCCTGCGGAGGCGCTGCGGTGCCTGAGCCATCGAATTCTAATCCCTAATCCCGTTCGTCCCAAGCTTGGCGAAGGACTGTCGTGCCTTTGAAAAGCCGCCACCGGCGGAGAAGCGTGTCGTTTCCGCTTCGCGGACGATGACCGTTTACTTCTTCTTGCCTGCGATCGGCTTGGCCTTGCCCTTGCGGGTGCGCGCATTGGTGTGCGTGCGCTGGCCCCTGACCGGCAGGCCCTTGCGATGGCGAAGCCCGCGATAGCATGCGAGGTCCATCAGCCGCTTGATGTTCATCGCGGTTTGGCGCCTGAGGTCGCCCTCGACCGTAAGGTCGCGGTCGATCGCTTCGCGGATGTGAAGCACCTCCTGGTCGGTGAGGTCCTGGACGCGCTTATCGGACGTGATGCCGAGCTTGGCGATAATGTCCTTGGCCGTCGTGCGGCCAATTCCGTGGATGTAGGTCAGCGCGACTTCGACGCGCTTGTTCGTGGGGATGTTCACCCCGGCAATACGAGCCATTCGTTACCCTTCTTCAGCTCCACGAGGCGCCTGTCGCCCCATCTCGTCGCTAAAAAGACCCGCCAAACGAAAAGCCGACGCGCGCACGAATGCGCCGCCGGACAACCGGTGGATCGGGATTAGGCGCAGATAGGATCGCCTCTTGGGAGAGTCAAGGCCGCGGCGAAGCGGCCGAAAGCGCGCCGGCTCCGCCCGCCCGGACCAAGGATTTCCATGGAATGGCGAAGCACGGCGCGGGCTGCTGGCTGCATGACGCAAGAAGGCCTACTTTTCCACCGCTTCCTTGTTATGCAGGTTTGAATGAACGAAAGGCGCATCCACCAGATCTTTGCGATCAGCGTATCCCTGAAGGGATTGCATGCGCTTCTCGAAATCGCCGGTGGCCTTGCGCTCTATCTCACCAGCACGAATACGATCATCGGATGGATCAACCGCCTTAGCCAGGGGGAGCTGACCGAGGACCCGCATGACTGGATTGCGCGTCACGCAGTGAGATTCGGGCAAAGCTTTTCGGTCGAAGAGCATCATTTCTACGCATTCTACCTGCTCAGCCACGGCATCATCAAAGGCATCCTCGTGATCGGCCTCCTCAAGGAAAAGCTGTGGGCATATCCTGCCAGCTTCCTCGTTTTCGGGGCCTTCATTGCCTATCAGCTCTATCGCTACAGCTTCACCCACGATTTCGGCCTGATCCTGCTCAGCATCTTCGATCTCTTCATCATTGCCCTCGCCTGGCACGAGTACCAGCTGCTTCGCCGTCACCTTCCCACTCATTGAATTGCACTCTAAGGCGCGCTTCAATGCAGCGGCTCACCCTCGCCGGCGGCGTCCCCGATGAGCTCAAGGGGAGCATCGTCGCGCTCGGCAATTTCGACGGTTTTCATCTTGGCCACCAGGCAGTGGTCAGCCGCGCTGTCGCGCGCGCCTTCCACGAACGCCGGCCCGTCATCGTCGCCACATTCGACCCCCACCCGGTCAAATTTTTCAGGCCGGACGTGCCTCCGTTTCGCTTGACGACGCTTGACCAGCGCCAGTCGCTGTTCGCCCATGCGGGAGCGGATGCAATGCTGGTCTTCGAGTTCGGCGCCGAGCTCGCAGCGATGGACGCAGAGGATTTTGTCGCGGCCGTGCTGGGAAAGAGGATTGGTGCTGCAGGAGTGGTCACGGGCGACGACTTCAGTTTCGGCAAGGGCCGGAGCGGGGATGCTGCGATGCTCGCAAGAATCGCGCCCGGCCATGGAATTGCAGCCGAAGCGGTCCCCCAGGTGGTTCTCAACGGCGAGCGCATTTCCTCCGGCCGCGTTCGGGAAGCGCTGGTCGTGGGGGACACGGGAACGGCGACGCGGATGCTGAGCCGCGATTATGCCATCGAGGGGGTCGTGCGGAGAGGCGACGCACGCGGACGCGAGCTCGGTTATCCCACTGCCAACCTCGAGCTTTCCGACTACCAGCGTCCCCGGTACGGGATCTACGCGGTGCGCGTTCGGCTCGACGACGGGAGCGAACATCCGGGAGTTGCAAGCCTTGGCGTTCGGCCCACTTTCGATCCGCCGCAGGAGTTGCTGGAAGCACATCTGCTCGACTTCCAAGGAGACCTTTACGGGCGCAACGTGGAGGTGGCGCTCCACGCCTTCATTCGCGACGAGCAGAAATTCGACACGCTTGAGGCACTTGTCGCCGAAATGCGCAGGGACGAGTCCGAGGCGCGTCGACTGCTCGCGCTACCGCAATCCTGACGAAGAGCTGCGAGTGAACAATGACGAGTTGTTTGCAATTCCCTTACCCGCCCCGCTAAGGCCGCCCGCAAATGGCCGACGCTCCGACCAAGACCGATTTTAGATCGACCGTCTTCCTTCCGCGCACCGACTTCCCGATGAAGGCGGGGTTACCGCACAAGGAGCCGGCGATTGCTGCGCGCTGGGACAGCGAAGGGCTGTACGAGCAGATTCGCCGCGCTCGCGAGGGTCGCCATAAGTTCATTTTCCATGATGGCCCGCCATACGCGAACGGCGACATGCACATCGGACATGCGCTGAATCACACCATCAAGGACATGGTCGTGAGGACGCAGACATTGCTGGGCAAGGACGCCCCCTATGTCCCCGGATGGGATTGCCACGGCTTGCCGATCGAATGGAAAGTCGAGGAGCAGTATCGAAAAAAGAAGCTCAACAAGGACGAGGTGCCGGTCCACGAGTTCCGGGCGGAATGCCGCGCCTATGCCCAGCATTGGGTCGACGTCCAGCGCGGGCAGTTGAAGCGCCTTGGAGTCAGCGCCGATTGGGAACATCCCTATCTGACAATGAACTACCACGCGGAGGCAACGATCGTCTCCGAATTGTTCAAGTTCGCTGAAACCGGGCAGCTCTACCGCGGGGCTAAGCCGGTGATGTGGTCGCCGGTCGAGCGAACCGCGCTCGCCGAGGCCGAGATCGAATATGAAGATATCGTCTCGACCCAGATCGACGTTGGGTTCGAGATCGTCGAGAGCCCGATCCACGATCTGGTCGGGGCTTTCGCAGTGGTTTGGACGACCACGCCCTGGACTATCCCGGTCAACCAGGCGGTCGCGTACAACCGGGACGTCTCCTATTCTCTCGTCGGGTCCGCGTCGGGCAGCGGCCCGAGACTGTTGATCGCAAGCGATCTCTTCAACGCCTTCGTCGCTCGGCAGCGGCAGAACGGAAACGAGGCCGAGCTTGTCACGATCAGCCAGTGCGTTGGTCATCAGCTCGAAGGCACTGTCGTTCGCCACCCGATGCACAAGCTCGGCGGATTCTTCGCGAGGCCGCGGCCGTTTCTTGCCGGCGATTTCGTCACCATCGACCAGGGCACCGGGCTCGTCCACATGGCGCCCGACCATGGCGAGGACGATTTCGAGCTGTGCCGTGCCAATGGAATCGACCCCGTGTTCGCGGTGCAGGCCGATGGTCGCTATCGGGAGGACTGGGCGTGGCTCGGCGGCAACCCATTGTCGGTGATCAACCCCAAGCTCAATGCGCCCGAGGGCCCAATCTGCTCAGACCTGCGTGACGCCGGTTCGCTCCTTGCGGCGGGAGAATTCAAACATTCCTACCCGCACTCTTGGCGCTCCAAGGCAAAGGTCATCTATCGCTGCACGCCGCAGTGGTTCATCGCCATGGACAGGCCGCTGCCTCACCTTTCGGCGGAAACCTGCGCCGAGCAACGATGGGACAATGAAGGCGGTTCGGACAAGCTGAACGAGTCGCAATCGCCAACGCTGCGCAAACTCGCATTGAATGCGATCGCGGCCACGCGCTTCGTCCCCGAAAAGGGCCGCAATCGCCTCGGATCGATGGTCGAGCAGAGGCCGGACTGGGTGATCAGCCGCCAGCGCGCCTGGGGCGTTCCGATCGCGCTTTTCGTCGACAAGAAGACAGGCGAACTCCTGGTCGATCGCGAAGTGAACGAGCGGATCGTCGCAGCCGTTCGCGCCCGGGGCGTCGATGCGTGGGACGTCGCGAATGCCGCGCACTTCCTCGGCGATCGCGACCCCGACAATTACGAGATGGTCACCGACATCCTCGATGTCTGGTTCGACAGCGGATGCACCCACGTGTTCACTCTAGAGAGCGGCCACTGGCCCGACGAACGCTGGCCAGCGGACATCTATGTCGAGGGCTCTGACCAGCATCGCGGCTGGTTCCAGTCGTCGCTGCTCGAAAGCTGCGGCACTCGGGGCCGCGCACCTTACGACGCGGTTCTGACCCACGGGTTCACGATGGATGCCCGGGGCATGAAGATGTCCAAGTCGCTCGGCAATACCATCAGCCCCATCGATCTCATGAAGGAGTATGGAGCCGACATCCTGCGGCTATGGGCGCTCTCGGTGGACTTCACCGAAGACCATCGGATCGGAAAGGAAATCCTCGCCGGCGTCGCAGACCAGTACCGCAAGCTCCGCAATACATTCCGATACCTGCTCGGCGCCCTCGACGGGTTCAGCGAGCAGGAGCGCGTTGCCGATGTCTCCACCTATCCTGAACTCGAGCGTTACATGTTGCATCTCACGGCCTCGCTCGACCGGAAATTGCGCAACGCGGTCGACGATTTCGATTTCAACACGTACGTCCGCGCGCTGACCGATTTCTGCAATGAGGACCTGTCGGCCTTCTTCTTCGATATCCGCAAGGACGTCCTCTATTGCGAAGTTAACCCGGAAACGGGCTTTCAGACCGACCGCCGCCGGGCTTATCGATCAGTGCTCGATATCCTTTTCCATGCTCTGGTGCGCTGGCTCTCGCCCGTATTGGTGTTCACGAGCGAAGAAGTTTGGGGCACGCGATATCCTGGGAAGGGATCGGTGCACCTCCTCGAATGGCCCGAAGTCCCTCTGGTCGATGCCGACGAAGCCAAGTGGGCGAGGCTCCGGGCACTCCGGGCGCAGGTCACCGAAGCAATCGAGCCATTTCGCCGGGACAAGGTGCTGGGGTCGAGCCTTGAAGCGGAGGTGTGGGTCCCAGCCGACGAGGACCCGAAATTTCTCGAGGAGCTGTTCATCACCTCGACAGTCCACAGGGGCGATGAGATCAAAGTGAAAAAGACGGCCAACCACAAGTGCGGGCGCTGCTGGCGCCACCTGCCCGACGTCGACGATGAAGGCACTCTGGACGAGCGCTGCGAAGCGGTGCTTCGTGCTTAGCCGCCGCCTCGGCTTTTCCATCGCGCTGCTGGTCTTCGTTCTCGATCAGCTGGTGAAATGGACCGTCACGCATCCGCTGGGCATCAACGAGATCGGCGATCAGCTCGTTCTGCTGCCGATCTTCAACTTCACCTACACGCAGAACGAGGGAATCTCGCTAGGGCTGCTCAACGCCACAAATCCAATCGGCCGCTGGATGCTGGTAGGGCTGACATCGGCCATTGCCCTCGGCGTCGCCGTCTGGATCGGGCGCGAGAAGAATCGTATCGACCAGATCGCGCTTGGAATGGTGCTCGGCGGAGCGCTCGGCAACATCCTCGACCGTGTGCGTTTTGGTTATGTCGTCGACTTCGCGGACCTCCACTTCGGAGACTTCCGGCCGTTTTTGGTATTCAATGTCGGCGATGCGGCGATTAGCATTGCCGTCGTGATCCTGTTGCTGCGCGCGTTCCTCAGCCGTAAGGATCATCGGGAAGGGCATGAGCCCAAGGAGACAATCGAACATGCGTAAAGCCATCACCGCCATCGTGCTGGTCACCGCCATCGCGACGAGCGGCTGCGCGTCGCTCTCGGGCAAGCGCAAGACACCGGACGAATTCGCAGTCGCCCGCAATGCGCC
>DATIQO010000177.1:0-2968 GCA_035470745.1 Sphingomicrobium sp.
TTCACCTTGAAGGCGGCGTACCAGGCGTCGATGTTTCGAACGACGCCGTTGACGCGGTACTTGCGCCAGCTGTGCGGGTCGCTGACGGTGAGGCGCTTGATCTCCTCGGGGGTCGCCTTTCCTGCCCACGCCTGGGCCCAGCCCAGGAACACGCGCTGATCGCCGGTCAGGCCGCCGAGCAGTGGGGCGGGCTTGCCGTGAAGCGAGACATGATAGGCATCGAGCGCCATCGCCAGACCACCCAGGTCGGCAATATTTTCACCCATTGTCAGGCCGGGGTTGATGTGGACGCCAGGGACCGGTTCGAATTTCGCGTAGAGGGATCCCAGAACCGCGGCGCGGCGCTTGAATTCCGCGGCGTCTTTGGCGGTCCACCAGTCACGAAGCGCGCCCGAGGCGTCGATGTTGCGGCCCTGGTCGTCGAAGCCGTGGGTGAGCTCGTGACCGATCACCGCGCCGACCGCGCCGTAGTTTAGCGCGGGATCGGCATGGGGATCGAAGATCGGCGCCTGGAGGATGCCGGCGGGAAAGACGATGTCGCGGAGCGAGCCGTTGTAGGCGTCGTTGGTCTGCGGCGTCATCTGCCAGTCGCTCTTGTCGACCGGACCCTTGCTGCGATTGACGTAGAAGGCCCAGTCCGCCGCCGCCGCCCGGCGGACATTCCCGACGAGGTCATCGCGGCGGACCACCACGTTCGAATAGTCGCGCCACTTGTCGGGATAGCCGACCTTGATGGTGTAGGTGTCGAGCTTTCTCAGTGCTTCCTTCTTGGTTGCAGGGCTCATCCAGTCGAGCCTTTGCAGCCGAATCCGGAACGCCGCCTTGATGTTGCCGACGAGGGTTTCGATCTGCGCCTTGGTCGAGGAGGGGAAGTAGCGCTGCGCGTAAAGCTCGCCGACCGCCCAGTTTAGCGTTCCAAAGCAGCTGGCGGGGTTTGCCCCGCAGTCGTCGCCCGCGACTGCGAGCTTGGCGCGTTTCCAGCGCGGCGGCTGTTCCTTTTGCCCGAGCAGGGTCTTCTGCCGAAAATCGAAATAGGCCTGGCTGAACCCGCTCGAAAGGTAGGGAGCCGCAGAATCCGCCACCCTGAACGCCATCCATGCCTTGAGCGTGTCGAGCGGCGTCGAAGCGACGACGGAGGCAAGCTTTGGCATCGCCGTGTTGGTCGTTGCGATGAAGCGATCGCGGTCCTCGAGCGAGGCGCCGCCAAGGAACGAAGTCCAGGGAAATTGCGGCGCTAGCGCCTCGAGCTCGGTCTTGGTCACGGGATTGTACTGGATGGTGGGATCGCGCAGCTTGACCTTGTCCCAGCTCGCTTCCGCAAGCGAGGTTTCGAATGCGAGGATTTGCCTTGACTGAGCAGCTGCGTCGGGCCAGCCAAGGTCGCCGAGCAGGCGTTCAGCATAGGCTCGATAAGCTTCGCGCTGGGGCGCGAAGTCAGGCTTCAGATAATAGTCGCGGTCCGGCAGCCCAAGCCCGCTTTGTCCCAGATAAATCGCGTAGGCAGCGGTGTGCTTGAAGTCGACGTCGATCCCGAGACTGAACGGCGCCGGGTAGAGCCCCGACGCGCTTTCACCCATCAGCTTTGCAAGTGACGGAAGATCGGGCGCCGCCTTGATCGCATCGATCTCCGGTGCGATCGTTCGTCCTCCGAGCTGCTCGATCCTCGGCTCATCCATGAACGAGGCGTAGAAGGCGCCCACCTTGCCCTTGAGATCCTTGGGCTCCTCGCCCGCGGCGGCAGACGCGCTTTCGAGGAGGTCCTTCAGTTGCCGATCGGTGCGGTCGGTCATGTCGAAGCGCCTCGAGGCGATCGGGCGGTCCGCCGGAATCTCGGTTCGCTTGAGATAGCTGCCGTTTGCGAACTGGAAGAAATCGTCCCCGGGCAGGGTCGATCGATCGACCGCGCTGAGATCGAAGCCGAACGGAGGATAGACGGGACCCGCGGAGATCGGCTGCGCGGATAGCGAGGACGAGAGCAAAGCTGCTCCCACCAGCAAGAAGCAGGCCTTCTTCATGATCCCTCCCCGGTGCGCTCTAATGACGAGACGCTACCGGTCGGACCTTGCAGCGAAAATGGTGGTTCGACAAATCGGCGAACGGCTTGGCTTGCGCTCAGCTCTGATTATAAGCGCCGCTTCTCCCGGACCCGGGACCAACGCCTGCTGGGGCGTCGCCAAGTGGTAAGGCACCGGTTTTTGGTACCGGCATTCGCAGGTTCGAATCCTGCCGCCCCAGCCAGACTTCCTTCTAAGTCGTTGAAACCGAAGCGACCTTTCCGCCCCTGCTGGCCTTTGTGCTAGCGATTGTAGCCACGGACTGTAGCCAACAGCCCGTGGGAAGGAAGGAAACGCTCGATGACTGCCATCCCCGTAACCTTGGCGGTGCAGCCAATCTTTGTAGTCACGCCTCATGCGATCTCCGTGAGCGTTTATACCCGTAGGATCGTACGGGGCCGAACAAGCCCTTCAAGGCGGCAAGGCGGCAATCTGGGACTCAGTTTAATTTCACGCTTCCATACCGGCCGCCCCAACCCAAGGTTGGTTTACCTCGCCAGGCGTCCTAGAATTGGGCGGTGAGTTCGACCACCCTCTACCACAAGATTCGGAGCGCGCATGTTGCCGCGGAGCTCGAAGACGGCAACTGCCTCCTCTACGTCGACCGACACCTGATACACGAGCTTACGAGTCCTCAGGCTTTCGAAGGGCTACGCGCCCACGGTCGTTCGGTTCGCCATCCCGAGCTTACGCTGGCGGTCGCGGATCATAATGTTCCGACCCTGCACCGGACGGCCGGGGTGGCTGGAATCTCCGATTCTGCGAGCCGCGCCCAGGTCGAAGCCCTGGAACGGAACACGGCAGCATTCGGCATACCATACATCCCTCTCACTGATCGCCGACAGGGCATTGTCCACATAATTGGTCCAGAGCTGGGTCTAACGTTGCCGGGAATGACTATAGTCTGCGGCGAT
>DATIQO010000178.1:0-34031 GCA_035470745.1 Sphingomicrobium sp.
GCGCGAGTATGTTGAAAAGCCCTGGGGCCGGACCGAACTTCCGGCGATGTTCGATGCGCCCAGAGACCGGCGTATCGGGGAAGTCTGGTTCACCGGCGCCGGCGACAAGCCGCTTCTCGTCAAGTATCTTTTCACCAGTGAGCGCCTGTCGATCCAGGTCCATCCCGGCGATGAGCAAGCCCGCACCCGCGGCCTCCGCCGCGGCAAGAGCGAATGCTGGTACATCCTCGATGCCGAGCCCAATGCCACCCTGGGAATTGGGTTGCACCATCGTCTAAGCGCAAGCGAGCTACGCGCGGCGGCGATCGATGGATCGATCGAGAAGCTGGTCGACTGGCACTCCGTCCGAGCCGGCGACTTCTTCCTGATCCCGCCTGGAACCATCCACGCGATCGGCGGGGGGATTTCGTTGCTCGAGATTCAGCAGAATTCGGACACGACATATCGTCTTTACGATTATGGCCGCCCGCGCGAACTCCATATTGAGGACGCGGTCGCAGTTGCCGACCCTTCTCCTTATCCGGCGTCGCTTAGGCAGCACCTGTCGCCCGCGGAGAAACGAACGCTTGTCGAGGGACCAGCGTTCGTGCTGCTTCACACCGATCGAGATGCACTGAACCAACGCGAACGATGGGCGATACCGCTCGATGGCGAGATCCGCAGCAACGGCGATCGCGCATTGCCCGGCGAGTGCCTGTTGGTGCCGGCCGGAGCGACGGTTGAGTGCGATGGACGGATGTTGATCGGCGCTAGCGCCTAGCGGTCGTTGCAAGTGCAAGGGCGCCAAGTGGCCCGGCGTCCGCGCCGAGGCGAGGGGGAACCACATAACCCTCTCGCCGAGGCAGCAGGACATAGTTGTTCAAGGACTCGCGAAGCATGTTTTCGACGCGGCCAAGCAGGTGCGGCTGGTGCGTTATCACTCCGCCCCCGATAGCGATTGCGCCCGGCGCGGCGGCACAGACGATGACGTGGCACAATTGGGAAAGCGCCCAGGCTACGGAATTCCAGACCTGATCGTCGGGCGCGAGGGCTTTGATGTCGCGCGGCGCGATCCGCGCCTCTATCGCAGGGCCCGCTGCGAGCCCCTCCACACATGCTCCGTGGAACGGGCACGCTCCCATCCACTCCTCGCCGGCACGCTGCGCCACGCGCACATGTCCAAGCTCGGAATGCAGGAAACCCCGCGTCGGCGCGCCATTGACGATAAGTCCGACACCTACCCCGGTGCCGACGGTGACGTAGGCAAAATCATCCATCTGTTGGCCCCCACCCCAGCGCATCTCGGCCAGCGCTGCGCCGTTGACGTCGGTATCGAGCCGGACCGGCACGCCAAGGCGGCCAGCGAGGCGAGGCGCGACGTTCGCCCCGCTCCAACCGGGCTTCGGGGTGGGAAGAATATGTCCGAAGGTCGGCGAGGATGGTTGAAGGTCGACAGGGCCGAAACTTGCAATACCAAGCGCGGCGAACCCATGGGCCTGCTGCCAATCGAGCAGGATGTGCTCAAGCGCGCCGAGTGTCCGCTCCGGATCCGTCGTTGAAACGATCTGGCGGTCCAGCAGTTCGCCAGGTCCGCGCCCCAGGATCGCGACGCACTTGGTGCCCCCAAGTTCGATGCCGGCGTAGTTCAACGGACGCTCGGCCCGGTCATGACGGCGCGCATTCGCAGCATCGGATGTTCGTCATTATCCGCAGGCCAGCTCATCGGCTCCTTGGATCCCCCATTTCACTCCGGCCCACTGTCCTAAGCCCGTTCCCTTAGCTCAGATTTGAAGCTCGACCCACACGGGCGCGTGGTCGCTCGTCTTCTCCCAGCCGCGCGGACTGCGGTCGACACCCCCAGCCTCAAGACCCTTAAGAAGGCTGGGGCTAAGAAGGATATGGTCGATGCGGATGCCGGCATCGCGCTGGAACGAGTTCCGCCAATAGTGCCAGAAGGTATAGATCCGCTCTTCCGGAAACAGATGCCGGATGGCGTCAGTCCAACCGTCAGCGAGCAGATCTTCGAACTCGTCCCTCGCCTCGGGCGCGAACAACGCGTCATTGATCCAGCGTTCGGGCTTGTAGACGTCCTCCTCCCCTGGGATCACGTTGAAGTCGCCCATCAGGAGCGCCGGTGCTCCACTGTCGAGCAAGTGCCTGGCATGGCCGCGCAGAGCTTTGAGCCACGCGAGCTTGTAATCGAATTTCGGACCGGGCTTCGGATTGCCGTTCGGAGCATACATGTTGCCGATAAGTATCCCGCAGATCGCCGCCTCGATGTACCGGCTTTGCTCGAGGTCTGGATCGTCCGGCAGTGCGCGGCGAGTTTCGACCGGATGGCCGACCCGGCTGAGTAGCGCGACGCCGTTCCAGCTCTTCTGCCCATGCCAGATCGCCGAATAGCCAAGCTTCTCGATTGCACTGCTGGGAAACTGGTCGCTCGTGCACTTGAGCTCTTGGAGCCCGACGATGTGCGGCCGGAACTCCTCGAGCCACCGCGTGAATATGCCGAGGCGCGAGTTGATCCCATTGATATTGTAGCTGGCGACTTTCAGTCGTCGTCTTTTCGTCATCATGCAGGAACAAAGGATAGCCCATTCCGTTCTATCCCGGTGCTTCGGAACTGACGATTGTGTCTCCGGCGCGGAACCTGAGCCCAAAAGGCTTCGTGGATCGGCTCTGTTGATGGCGCGACTCACTCAGATCGGAAGCACGGGAGCCCCGCCAGGCGAAAGCTTGGCGGGGCTCTTCTTTTTGGCGGCATTGCGCGAGTCGCGCTCTTTTTTGCACTGGCCTGTCCACCGAACCGCCCACACTTATTGTCGGTGACGCGACATTTTTGACTCGCGCAGTCCGCAGAATCAGATATTGTTGTTTCGTGCTTCCGGAGTCGAAAGACAAAAGAAGCATGGTGCCCCGGCAGGGTCAAACCTGCCGGGGCTACTCGTATCTGGGCTAGAGGGCCTCAGGCCTCGCCCCTTCCAGCTTCAGCTGAATCGATCGGTCCGGCAGCGAATATTTATTCCCGTTCGCACAGTTGAACAGCATTACCCGTTCATCACGACCGACGAGCCCGTTCTCAAGCGCCTTCCTCCAGCCGGCAAGGACCGCGCCTCCTTCGGGGCACAGAAGAAACCCGTCGACCCGCGCTGCGTCCGCGACTGCCTGCATGATCTTCGCCTCGGTAACTGCGATTGCGGCGCCCCCGCTGTCGCGCACCGCCCGCAGGATCAGGAAGTCGCCGACAGCCTTTGGAACGCGGATGCCGGTCGCGACCGTTGCTGCATGTTCCCAGCGCTCGGCGAACTCGTGGCCTTGCTCGAACGCGCGTACCATCGGCGCGCAGCCCTCGGCCTGGACCGCATACATGCGCGGCCGCTTGGAGCCGATCAGGCCAACGGCCTCGAGTTCGTCAAAGGCCTTCCACATGCCGATGAGGCCGGTGCCGCCGCCCGTCGGATAGAAGATCGCATCGGGCAGATCCCAGTCGAATTGCTCTGCAAGTTCGAAGCCCATCACCTTCTTGCCTTCGAGTCGATAAGGCTCCTTGAGGGTCGAGCAGTCGAACCACAGTCCCTCCGCCGCGCCCTTCCCTACGAGCGCACCGCATTCGTCGATCTGACCGTCGGCAACATAGACCCGTGCGCCATAAGCGGCGGTTTCAGTGATGTTGGTCAGTGGAGTCTCGGCCGGGCAGATCACGACCGTCTCGATCCCCGCACGCGCGCCGTAGGCGGCAAGCGCGGCACCGGCGTTGCCGTTGGTGGGCATGGCGATGCGTTTGATCCTGAATTGCTTGGCCATGGTGACCGCCATGGCGAGGCCCCGCGCCTTGAATGACCCGGTCGGAAGACGCCCTTCGTCCTTCACGACAAGCGATGAGGCATTCGCCATTGCGGCGATCCCTGGCAAGTCCAGGAGCGGAGTCTCAGGTTCGGCAAGGCTGACGGGTTCCACCTCGTGGGGAAGCAACTCCCGCCACTTCCACATTCCGGGGTCGCGTGCCTTCAGGTTTTCGCGCGTAAGCGTGCGCCTTGCCGCTTCAAGGTCGTACCTGACCAGTAGCGGCTTGCCTGCACGGCTGAGGTTGAGAGGTCGACGAGCTTCGTAGGGCTCGCCAGTGAGCGAGCATTCGAGATGGGTGACGTTCATTGATCAACAGTTCTTGTGATGTGCGGGGTGGTCGCGCTCCACCTGGATCGTGCAATGCTCGATATGGAAGCGGTCATGGAGCAACTTCCGAGCGTTTTCCAAAAGCGCATCGGGATAATCGGCCTGTGCCGTCACAAGGTGTGCGGTGAGCGCGGTTTCCGTAGTGCTCAGGGGCCAGATGTGGAGGTCATGCACGCCGCCAACGCCTTCGAGCTTTGCAAGTGCAAGCTCGACCTCTTCGACATCGATCCCCCTTGGTACGCCGGCAAGGGACATCCAGACGCTTTCCTTGAGAAGGCCGATGCTGCCCCACAGGATAAGGATTGCGACGGCAAGGCTCATGGCGGGATCGATCCACTCGCGGCCTGTCCACATGATCGCCAATCCGGCGATGACGACCGCGATCGACACGAACGCGTCAGCCGCCATGTGGACGTAGGCTCCGCGAATATTGAGGTCCTCGTGCCGTCCGCCGGCGAACAGTAGCGCCGTCAGGCCATTGATGAGGATTCCGGCCGCCGCGACGATGATGACGGTGCCGCCTTCGGTAACAGCGGGATGGAACAGCCGGCGGACGGCTTCGGACGCGATCGCGCCGACGGCGAGAAGGAGAAGCAGGGAATTGGCAAGTGCCGCAAGGATCGGCGCCTTTTTGAAACCGTAGGTGAAACGAGGCGATGCGCCTCGGCGCGCCATCATCGCGGCCGCCCAGCCGAGGACAAGGCCAAGCACATCGGAGAGATTGTGACCTGCATCGGCAAGGAGCGACATCGAGTTCGCGAGAAATCCGAACACGACCTCGGCGACGACGAAACTGAGGTTGAGCAAGATCCCGATTGCAAACGCGCGCCCGAAGTTCCCGGTCGAGTGGCCGTGGCCGAGCCCATGGCTGTGGCTGTGGCTGTGGCTGTGCGCATGTCCGACCATGTCGCTCTGCCTAATCAGCCCTTCGGAAAAAGAAAGAGGCGGTCCGGGAAGGGGTCCGGACCGCCTCTGCTGCAGCGCGCCTGGGGAGCGAAGCGCGCTGACTAACTAGATATCAATTCCGGCGGCGATTGCCTCGAGCTTGCGAACCCGCTCCTTGAGGTCTGCGATCTCGATGCGGCCCCCGGCGGGCGGCAGACCGCGGTCGGCGGTGGCCTGGCTCAATTCCATCTTCTTGAATTCAAGCCAGCCATTCCAGGCCTTCAATGCCGCCATGCTGGCGCCAGCAAGCCCGAATATGATGCTCGCACTCATCACTCCGATCGTCAGCGGATCCATTACTTCTCCTCCTGCCGGAGCGCTTCGATCTCGCGCGCCAGCTCATCGTTCTGGCTGTTGATGTGATGATCGATCGCCATCAAGCGGCGGTCCGTCTCGTCGAGGTCGGTCAGCATGGCATGCACCGTCGGCTTGCGTCGCGAGGCGATTTCCATCCTGTCGAAATCGCTCATGCGCCGGTCACCTATCGTCGACCGCTTCTTTTGTACCGCGAGGTAGATTCCGATCGCGGCATAAGCGACGAGCGTCAGCTTGAGGCTCAGAAAGATCGCGGCAGCTACGAAGCCGATGCGGATGAACGTCGGATCGACGCCCGTGATACCCCCGAGGGTCGAGCAAACGCCGGCGATCTTCGCATCCTTGCGATCCAGCGAATAAGGATAAACCTTGCGTGCCATCGTCATATTCCCCTTCCCTTCTTTCAGTGCACCCGCGTCTTCAGCGCGGCTTTCATGGCTTCCAGTTCGGCATCGATTGCTTGCGACACGCGCAGCTGGTCGATCTCGTCTTCAAGGCCGGTGATGCCGAGCGCATCGCAACGGCCCTCCGCAAAGTCGGCTCGCCGCTCGAGGACCTCGAACTTGGCGAACGCGTCGAGCGTCCGGCTGCCATGCATCACCTCGCGGGCCCTTGCCCTCGTGAGCGCGCTTTCAAACCGCGCTGCGATCGCATTCTGCCTTGCGCGGGCCTCGCGAAGCTTGGCCTGCAGCTTTGCAATGTCGGCCTCGTAGCCGCGAAGCACCTGCTCCATCTGTTCGAGGTCGGCGCGAATGGCGGCTGCCATTTCCGCGGCCTTCTGCCTCTCGACGAGCGCGGCCTTGGCGAGATCGTCGCGGTCCTTCGACAGGGCCAGTTCAGCCTTGGCGGTCCAATCGACCTGAAGAGCGTAGAGTTGGGTAACCGCGCGCCGCATCTCCTTAATATCGGCAATCGAGCGCGCGGCCGTCGCGCGGACTTCAACCAGTGTCTCTTCCATTTCGAGGATGATCATGCGGATCATCCGCGCCGGGTCTTCGGCCCGGTCGAGAAGCTCGGTCATGTTCGCCGCGAAGATGTCGCGAGCGCGGCTGAACACCGGACCGCTAAACCAGCCGGCGACGGGAGCGAAGCGCCCGCTCTTCGGCTCGGTCTCGACCTCGACCAGGCGAGGCGTGCGGACCGGGACCTTTGCTTCGATGACTTCGAGTTCAGGCATTGACGGAGACCTTTACTGGCGTTGCGTTGGCCTGGGCTGGACCGACCGCCGCGCCGACCGCGATCGTGCTCATGATGAGCGCCGCGGCGATGGCGACGAGCGAACGGGTGAATGGCGACTGCGACGACATTTGAACTCTCCTTTTCTCGCCCGCCTTTTTTCTTGCGTGCCGATGCCAATAGCTAATCAAGGAGCGTGCCAATCCCGGAAAACTGCCGAAAACTGTGATCAGCTCTGCTGCAGTGGCGCAATTTGCGACCAAGACTTGGCGAAATTCCCCAATCCGCAGGTGGGAACATTCGCCACCCGCCCAGCGCTAATGCGCCACGGACCGCAATGGAGTGTCAGTGATGATCGGCAAGCTTTTTGGCGCGTGGGTGGGCGACAAGGTGGTGGGTGAAAACCAGGGCGCGAAAGGCGCGATCCTTGGCTATGGCGCTACGGCGCTTGCGAGGCGCAGCATTCCCACTCTCGCTGCGCTCGCGCTCGGCGGCTGGGCTTTCAGGAAATGGCGCGACAAGCGCCGGACGAGCCGTTCCTACCCGTCGGATGCAGCGCCTTCATCCTGAGGCGGGTTTTCGAAATAGGGTTCGACCTTGCCCTGCAGCTTGATCGTCATCGGTTGGCCGAAACGATCGCGGCTGCGTCCGGCAGCAATGCGGATCCATCCTTCCGAGATCGAATATTCGATAACGTTGGTCTTTTCCTCGCCATTGAACTTGATCCCGACGCCGCGCGAAAGAAGCGCTTCGTCGAAATGCGGGCTACGCGGATCGAGCGAGAGCCGGTCAGGGGGAGTATCGGAGCGTTCGGGCAAGTCGGCCATCGCTGCGCCCTAGCCTCGGGCAGGCCGGGGGGTCAACGAGGAGTGCCGACGCAAAATCGGTGCTGTAAAGCACCCTTGTCACCGGTAGTTGCCGCCTTTGCCAGTCCAGACTAAGCGCGCTCGCGAACCATGAGTGACAAAGACCCATCGCTGCGCCGCAATGCGCCCGCTCTCGCGCTTCACGTGCCGGAGCCGCCTTTTAGACCCGGCGATACGCCCGATTTCTCGTCATTGAAGATTCCGGCCGCAGGCGAAGCGCCGCGGCCCGACTCTGCCGGCCCGGCGAGCGATACCTACCCGCTTACGATGACCCTTGTCCGGGTGCTTGGAGACGACTCGAAGGCAATTGGAGCATGGGACCCGAAGCTGGATCCCGACACGCTGCGCAAGATGCTTCGCGACATGGTCACCGTGCGCATCTTTGACGATCGCATGTACCGTGCCCAACGGCAGGGAAAGACCAGTTTCTACATGAAGTGCACTGGCGAGGAAGCGATCGCGGTCGCGGCAGCAGCGGCGCTCGATCGCGAGGACATGCACTTTCCGACCTATCGGCAGCAGGGCCTGCTGATCGCCCGAGGCTATCCGCTGACCGAAATGATGTGCCAGATCTACTCCAACAAGGGAGACAGGCTGAAAGGGCGCCAGCTGCCGATCATGTATTCGGACAAGCCGCACGGTTTCTTCTCGATTTCGGGCAATCTTGCGACTCAGTTCCCGCAGGCGGTCGGCTGGGCCATGGCAGCTGCGATCAAGGGCGACAGCCGCATTGCAATGGGCTGGGTTGGAGACGGCGCGACGGCCGAAGGCGACTTTCACAGCGCCATGACCTTTGCTGCCGTCTATAATGTACCGGTCGTGCTAGCGACGGTGAACAACCAGTGGGCGATTTCGAGCTTCTCCGGGATTGCCGGCGCGGAGCGCGCAACCTTCGCTCAGCGCGCTGTCGGCTACGGCATTGCCGGGCTTCGCGTCGACGGCAACGATGCGCTCGCTGTTTACGCGGCGGTCAAATGGTCTGCTGAGCGCGCGCGCTCCAATCACGGGCCGACGTTGATCGAGTTCTTCACGTATCGGGCCGAAGGTCATTCGACCTCCGACGACCCGTCGGGCTATCGGCCGACCAACGAGGCCAAGGCCTGGCCCCTCGGTGATCCGATCGAGCGTCTCAAGGATCACCTTGTCGCGACAGGCGAGTGGGACGAGGATCGCGATCAGGCGATGAGGGCGCAATGCGACGCTGAAGTTCGCGCGGCTCAGAAGGAATCGGAGAAGCTCGGAATCCTTCCTCAGCAGGGCAAAGACGATATCGGGAGCATGTTCGAGGACGTTTACGCTCAAATGCCCTGGCATCTGTCGGAGCAGCGCGACGAAGCGCTGGGCGAAGGGCGCAGCTGATGCCGACCTTCAACATGATCCAGGCCCTTAACGACGCCCACAAGGTGATGATGGCGCAAGACGAGGACGTCGTGGTCTTCGGAGAAGACGTCGGCTATTTCGGCGGTGTCTTCCGCGTGACCGAGGGCCTCCAGAAGCAGTTCGGCAAGACGCGGGTTTTCGACGCCCCAATCAGCGAAGGCGGCATCGTTGCAACCGCGGTCGGAATGGCGGCCTATGGGCTCAAGCCCGTAATCGAGATCCAATTCGCGGATTATATTTATCCTGGCTACGACCAGATCGTCAGCGAAGTCGCAAAGATGCGCTATCGAACAGCCGGCGAATGGACGATGCCAATGGTCATCCGTACCCCTTATGGTGGCGGCATCTTCGGCGGACAGACGCACAGTCAATCGCCGGAATCACTCTTCACGCACATCGCCGGCTTGAAGGTCGTGATCCCCTCGACCCCCTATGACGCAAAAGGTCTCCTCATCGCCGCGATCGAAGACCCCGACCCTGTTATCTTCTTCGAACCCAAGCGTATCTATAACGGGCCTTTCGACGGCCATCATGACCGGCCGGTAAAGCCCTGGTCGAAAGACAGGGCGAGCGAGGTTCCAGAGGGCCATTACACGGTCCCGATCGGCAAGGCCGCGGTCGTTCGCGAGGGCGCCGACCTGACGGTGCTTGCTTATGGCACGATGGTCCATGTCGCTCTCGCGGCGATCGAAGAGCAGGGCATCGACGCCGAGATCATTGACCTGCGCACCCTCGTGCCTCTCGATCTTGACGCAATCGAGAAGTCGGTGAGGAAAACCGGGCGCTGTCTCGTTGTCCACGAAGCGCCCCGCACCAGCGGGTTCGGCGCCGAGCTGGTCACGCTCGTCCAGGAGCGCTGCTTTTACCATCTCGAAGCTCCCGTGGAGCGCGTGACCGGATGGGACACGCCTTATCCACATGCTTACGAATGGGCTTATTTCCCCGGCCCCAAGCGCATGAAGCGCGCCCTTGAGAAAGTGATGGCGGACTGATGGCTCGCTACGAATTCAAGCTGCCCGATATCGGCGAAGGAATCGCCGAGGCGGAAATCGTCGCCTGGCACGTCAAGGTCGGCGACACGATCGCCGAGGACCAGCAGATCGCCGATATGATGACGGACAAGGCGACCGTCGAAATGGAAAGCCCCGTCGCCGGCAAGGTCGTCGAGCTTGCAGGCGATGTCGGCGACCAGGTCCCGATCGGCTCGGTACTCGCGGTGATCGAAACCGAAGGCGCCGATCGCGCGGTCGAGACCGCTTCTGACAGCAAGGATGAGCGCCCGCTCGCCGACGGGGCAATCGAGGCAACGCCCGAACTTGCCGGGGAATTGCCGGTCACCGCTCCCGACGTCGAGGCGGAGGAGACGCGGCAGGCTCCTGCTCCTGCACCTCGCGTCGAGCCTGAAGTGGCGAGCAAGGAGCCGGCCCATTCGAAGGTTCTCGCTTCCCCTGCGGTTCGCGCCCGGGCACGTGACCTCGGAATCGATCTTGGGCAGGTCCGTACGGCAAGCGACCGTATCCGCCACGCGGACCTCGATGCCTATCTTCTCTACAATGGCGGCACGGTCTCGAGCCGCCCTAGCGCCGAGCGCAAGAACGAAACGATCAAGGTCGTTGGACTGCGTCGCAAGATTGCCGAGAACATGCAGGAGGCAAAGCGGCGGATCCCCCATTTCACGCTGGTTGAGGAGTTTGACGTCACCGCGCTCGAAGAAACGCGCGCGATGATGAATGCGGATCGCGGTGCAAATCCGAAGCTGACGCTACTTCCATTCCTCATCACCGCGATGGCGCACGCAGTCGCGGACTGGCCAATGCTCAACGCTACCTATGACGACGATGCGAATGTGATTACGCGCCACGGCGCAGTGCACATGGGAATGGCGACCCAAACTCCCAACGGCCTGATGGTGCCGGTGATCCGCAATGCGCAAAGCCTCAGTGTTTGGCAGATCGCCGCGGAAATCCTGCGCCTGTCGGATGCGGCTCGCACCGGCAAGGCCGCCCGCGAAGAGCTGACTGGCTCGACGATCAGCATCTCGAGCTTGGGCCCGATGGGCGGCGTGACCTCAACGCCGGTCATCAATCGCCCGGAGGTCGCGATCATTGCCGTCAACAAGGTCGAGGATAAAGTGGTGCCGATTGGCGGTGATCTCGAGATCCGCAAGCGGATGAACCTGTCGCTGAGCTGCGACCACCGCGTCGTCGACGGCTGGGACGCGGCAAGCTTCATGCAGACCCTCAAGCGCTATATCGAAAACCCGCTGAGGCTATTGTCCGCCTAACCCGCCCTCGCGTTCGAGGCGCGACTGCGGGTCGGCAATCTGCATAAGCCACGATCGCCAGCAGTCTCGCTTGCGACCGCACCGGCATCGGCATCAAGCTCGCGTTTAACCGCGCCGGTCAGGCACGGTCCTGCGGGCGGTCGCCGTCAGCTTTTCTTGCCGAGCTCGCGCCAGCTCTTTTCGTGGACTTCCACTCCAAACTTGTCCGCAGCCTTCTTGATGCGCTTCCAAGCCTCGTCTCGATCGCTATCGCTCACGCCTTCGACCTGGTCGAAGCGAGCCATTGCGTTCCGTACATGCTCGGCATCATTGAGCGGCTCCTTGCGCTGCTCGGGAAAGGCGTATTGAACGTCCTTAAGTTCCTGCCGGTCCTTGGCGTCGAGTTCACTCATCAGCATTTCCTTTCAGCGAGTAACAACGCATGATTCCCGCCGCGGGTTCGCGGCGGGAATTGCGTTCGTCTCAGGCCGCCAGTCGCACTGTCTCGCCGAGCGCGAACTGGATCGACTGTCTTCGCTGGTCGGCGCTGATGTTGAGCCCGTCGGCCGCGACGAACTCGGGCTCTATGCCGATGAAGTTGAAGACGCCGCGAAGATATGTCTCGAGGTGTTCGAGCGCTGCGGCTGGGGAACCCATGCTGTAGAAGCCGCCGCGTGCGAGGGCGACGATCACACGCTTTCCCTTAGCGAGGCCCTGCGGCCCGTCCTTAGTGTAGCGGAAAGTCTTGCCGGCAAGGACGACGCGATCGATCCACGCCTTGAGCTGGGTGGGAAGCGTAAAATTATACATCGGAGCGCCGATCACGACCGTGTCGGCCCCGAGAAATTCATCGACAACCGAAGTGTCGGCAACAATGTCGAGGGTGAGGTGCGGGAGCGGCTCGGATGCAAGGTCGCGATAGACCACCTCGGCACCTTTACGTTCGGCCTTCAGCTGCTCCACGATCGCAAGGCTTATCGCGCGGCTGGCGCTCTTGTCGCCATTGATGCTCGAGTCGATGTGCAAGATAGTCACTATTGCCTCCTAAGTATGGTTTTGTTACTGAGGCACTCGAGATAACCGCATTCGGATCGACCACAAGAAGGCACTTTCTTGTGGGCTACGAACAAGCCTGTAAGACACGAACAACAAGGTGACTGCGCAATGAAAGACCCGAGCAATCCTGTCTGCCGCACCATCAGCGCCCTGCTCCAGCGGATCGGCGACAAGTGGAGTCTGCTTGTCGTGCAAACGCTCGGCGACGGATCGAGGCGGTTCAACGAGCTCAGGCGCGAGATACCGAGCGTCTCGCAGCGCATGCTGACACTGACGCTTCGCAACCTCGAGCGCGACGGGCTCGTAAGCCGCACCGTCACGCCGACCATTCCGCCGCGCGTCGATTACGAGCTGACCGAGCTTGGCCACTCGCTTCAGAAGCCGATCTGCTCGCTCGTCACCTGGGCAATGAACCACGCCGACGCAATTCACGCGGCGCAGTCGCGGTTCGACACTGAGCTGGACAAGCGCGAGGCGGCCTAGCCGGTCTGGCCTAGCGTTTCATATCGGTGTTCGCGCGGCACCCGCTGCCCCTGGAAAGAAGACCGGGACATGGCGATCGGCCGCGAACGGCTTGCCGGTCCCGCGAAACCGGCTAGGGCGGCAAGATGCTCAAGGCCGTTTCAACCGACATCGAAGCGCTGAGGATCCTGGAGGAACGGCTGCGCTGGCTGTCGGCCTGGACAATCCACCACGCCAACCATCTTCGTGAAAATACCGACGGACTGAAAGTCGGCGGTCACCAGGCAAGCTGCGCCTCGATGACCGCGATCATGACCGCGCTCTATTTTCACGCGCTCGGGCCAAACGACCGCGTAGCGGTAAAGCCGCACGCCGGGCCCGTGCTGCACGCAATCCATTATCTCCTCGGCTCCCAGTCCAGAGAAGCACTCGAGAATTTTCGCGGCTTCGGCGGCGCGCAAAGCTATCCGAGCCGGACAAAGGACAAGATCCCGGTCGACTTCTCGACGGGCTCGGTCGGTCTCGGCGTGGCGGTCACGCTCTTTGCGAGCCTCGTCCAGGATTATCTCACCGCCCACGGATGGATGGAGGAGAAGGACCGCGGCCGCTTCGTGTCCCTGATCGGAGATGCAGAGCTCGACGAGGGGAACATCTACGAGGCGATCATCGAGGGCGCCAAGCACGACGTGCGCAACCTTTGGTGGATCGTCGATTACAACCGCCAGAGCCTTGACGCGACCAGCGCCGATCGCATGTTCGAGCGTTTCGACGAGATCTTCCGCAGCTGCGGCTGGAGGATTGTCGAGCTGCGCTACGGCAAGAAGCTCGGCCATGTGCTCAACGACAACAAGGCGCTCAGGACATGGTTCGAGCAATTGCCCAACGCGGACCTTTCGGCCCTTCATTACCAGGGCGGTGAAGCGTGGCGCGCGCGCATCAAAACGGACGTCGGCAAGAAGGCTGAGTCGTTCCTCAAAGCCCATGATGACATCGCTCTTGCGTCCTTGTTCAGCGACCTTGGCGGCCATTGCATGGAGACGCTCATCGAAGCCTTCGATGCGGCCGATGACGATATACCGACCCTGTTCATCGCCTGGACCATCAAGGGCTTCGGGCTGCCGTTCGCAGGGCACAAGGACAATCACGCCGGCCTCATGAACGTTACGCAAATGGCCGCCTGGCGTGACAGCATGGGCGTGCGCGAAGGGGAAGAGTGGGAGCCGCTCGAAGGCGTCGGCGACAATGCAAGGCCAGGCGTGGAAGCGGTGCTCGACCGAACGCGCATCGCCCGCGCGAAGCGAGCGCGTGCCTTTGCAACGATCTCGGTACCGCCGATCCCTGCTCCGGCAGGCGAGGAGCATTCGACGCAGGCCGCCTTCGGCAGGATCCTGCTCGATCTTTCCAAAGCGGGCGGCGATCTTGCCGACCGGATTGTTACAACGTCGCCCGACGTCACCGTTTCGACCAATCTCGGCGCCTGGGTCAACCAGAGGGGCCTCTTCCGCCGGCGCGAAACGCCAGACATATTCGCAACGGCAAAGATCCCATCGGCCCAGAAATGGGCCGGGAGCAGCAATGGCCAGCACATCGAGCTTGGCATTGCCGAGAGCAACCTATTCCTGATGCTTTGCGCTGCAGGCCTTTCGGGCGACTTGTTCGGCAAGCGCCTGTTCCCCATCGGCACACTCTACGACCCGTTCATTGCTCGCGGCCTCGATGCGCTGAACTACGCCTGTTACCAGGATGCCCGCTTTCTCCTGGTTGCGACCCCGAGCGGGATCACGCTCGGTCCTGAAGGCGGCGCTCACCAGTCAATCAACCCTCCCCTCATTGCACTCGGTCAGCCGGGGCTGCGCCACTATGAGCCCGCTTTTGCCGATGAGCTCGCCGCGATGATCGAAGAAGCGTTCCGCCTCATCGATGATCCTCGCGGCGAAAGCACTTATCTCCGCTTGTCGACCCGCAGCGTCAGGCAGGTCGAGCGCTCCGGCGAGGGGTGGCGCGAGGGCGCTCTCCTCGGCGGCTACTGGCTTCGTGAACCCGGGCTCAACGCGGAGGCTGCAATCGTCGCAATGGGCGCCGTAATGCCCGAAGCGCTTGCCGCCTTTGAGGAGCTCAAGGAGGATGTGCCCGGGCTCGGACTCCTTGCTGTCACATCGCCAGACCTACTGCACCGGGGTTGGACGGCCGCCCAGGCCGCGCGCTGGAGCGGCGAGCGAAAGGCCAGTCATGTCGAGCATCTGCTCGCGCGCCTGTCGCCGCGGGCCGGGCTCGTCACGATCGCGGATGCAGCGCCAGCATCGCTTTCATGGCTTGGAGGCGTGCTCGGGCAACGCGTTGCGCCGCTCGGCGTCGAGAAGTTCGGGCAAACCGGGAATCTTGCCGCCCTCTACGCCGCGTACCGCCTCGACGGCGCTGCAATCACGCAGGCCGTTGCCGAGCTGCTGCTCGCTCAATAGGAGAAGGCGATGGCCGGGCGTTATTTCGACGAGTGGTGTGTCGGCGACAAAGTCGCCCATGCGATCACGCGTACGGTGACGGAGACCGACAATCTCCTCATCACGACCCTCACGCATAATCCGCAACCTCTCCACCTCGATTATGAGGCCGCCGCGAAGACGGAATTTGGACGGCCGCTGGTCAACAGCTGCTTCACGTTCAGCCTGCTGATCGGCATCAGCGTCCACGATACGACGCTTGGCACGCTCGTCGCCAACCTCGGCTACGACAAGGTCGTGTTCCCGAAACCCGTTTTTGCCGGCGACACGCTCCACTGCGAAAGCGAATGCGTTGCGCTGCGTGAAAGCAAATCGCGGCCGAATGCCGGGATCGTCACCTGGGCGCTGCGAGCAACCAATCAGCGCGGCGAAATCGTGTGCGAGTGCACCCGCACCGCCCTCATCTTGAAGAAGCCTTCCTGATGCAGCCGCGAAGCTGGCTGTTCGTACCCGCCGACAGCGAGCGGAAGATCACGAAGGCGCTCGACAGTGAGGCCGACGCAATCATCTTCGATCTCGAGGACAGCGTTGCTCCGGCGCTCAAGCCTGTCGCACGGGACCTCTTGAAGAACCTGCTGAAGCGCTCGGGCGGTCCGCAATGGTGGGTCCGTATCAATCCGCTGGCCAGCGAATACATCAGGGAAGACCTCAAACTTCTCGGCGTAGCTGACATTCACGGGATCGTGCTGCCAAAGGCTGAAAGCGGTGCCGACGTGATGCAGCTCGCCCACCGCACCGGCAACATCCCCGTTCACGCCATCGTTACCGAGACCGCCGCAAGCCTCTTTGGACTATTTTCCTACCGCGATCCCAAGTCACCGCTGGCGGCGATGAGCTGGGGTGCCGAAGACCTGTCCGCTGCTCTTGGCGCTTCATCCAAATATGACGCCGACGGGTGCTTGAGCTTCACCTACCGGCTCGCGCGGTCCTTGTGCCTCGCAGGGGCTGTCGCTGCAGGCGTCCAGCCTGTCGACGGCGTATTTGCGGACTTCCGCGACGAGGAGCGGCTGCGGGTGGAGGCGGAGGCCGCTTCGCGCGAAGGCTTCACCGGCAAACTCGCGATCCACCCGGGGCAGGTACCAGTAATCAATCGAGCGTTCACGCCGTCGCAGGAAGAACTCAGGCACGCCGAGGAAATCGTGGCCGCCTTTGAGGCGCATCCCGACGCGGGCGTTCTGTCGGTCGGCGGGAAGATGGTTGACCGCCCGCATCTCGTCCAGGCTCGACGCGTTCTCGAAAGAGCAGCCAGGGAGTGAGCTGAAATGGCCGAGGCGATCCATCCCGTCCCCGACGATTTCAACGCCCGGATCGGCCCGAACCAGCTCGCCGAACTTTACGAGCTTCACGATTCCGACCCCGATCGTTTCTGGCTGGACCAGGCGCGGCGGCTCAGCTGGAACAAAATCCCGACAAAGGCGGGCGACTGGTCGTTCGACGAAGCTGATTTCCACATCGAATGGTATGCTGACGGCGAGCTCAATCTGAGTGTCAATTGCCTCGATCGGCACCTTGCCGAGCATGGCGACCGGGCGGCGTTGATCTTCGAAGCCGACGAGCCAGGGCATGGCCACCTCGTCACTTACCGACAGCTCTATGAGGAGACCTGCCGGTTCGCGAATCTCCTCAAGTCACGCGGGATCGGGCGCGGCGATCGCGTGATGATCTATATGCCGATGATTCCCGAGGCGGCGGCCGCGATGCTTGCCTGCGCGCGCATTGGGGCAATCCATTCGGTCGTGTTCGGGGGCTTTTCGCCGGACAGCCTCGCAGGCCGCATTGCCGATTGCGTCGCGTGTGCCGTCATCACTTCGGACGAAGGTGTTCGCGGCGGCAAGAAAATCCCGCTGAAGCGCAATGTCGACGAGGCGCTCGAGGCGCGCGATGTCCCGACCGTGATCGTCGTGAGCCGAACCGGCGCCGAGGTGCCGATGAAATCGGGGCGCGACATCGATTATTCGCAGGTTCGCGACGGTCTCGCGACAGAATGCAATCCGGAGATCATGAGGGCGGAAGATCCGCTCTTCATCCTCTACACCTCCGGCTCGACCGGCAAGCCAAAGGGGGTCGTCCACACCATCGGCGGATATTCGGTGTGGGCCGCGACAACCTTCCAATGGGTCTTTGACTATCGCCCCGACGACATCTTCTGGTGCACGGCCGACATCGGCTGGATTACCGGTCACACCTATGTCGTCTACGGTCCGCTCGCTTCGGGCGCGACGAGCGTCATGTTCGACGGCGTCCCCAATTACCCTGATTTCAGCCGCTTCTGGGAAACGGTAGACCGCCTCGGCGTGACGATCTTCTATACTGCTCCAACCGCGATCCGCGCCCTGATGCGCGAAGGCGATGGGCCAGTGAAGCGCTACGGTCGCAAGTCGTTGAGGCTGCTCGGCACCGTCGGCGAACCGATCAACCCGGAAGCGTGGGAGTGGTATTGGCGCGTGGTCGGCGACTGCCGCTGCCCGGTTGTCGACACGTGGTGGCAGACGGAGACCGGAGGTATCCTCATCTCTCCATTCCCAGGCGCGACCGAGCTCAAGCCCGGCTCAGCGACCAGGCCCTTGCCTGGGATCAAGCCATTGCTCGTCGATGCCAGCCACAACGTCCTCGAAGGCGCCGCCAGCGGCAACCTCTGTCTTGCCTCCTCCTGGCCGGGTCAGATGCGCACCGTCTGGAACGATCACGGCCGCTTCTTCGAGACTTATTTCAAGGCCTATCCGGGTCTCTATTTCACAGGAGATGGCTGTCGCCGCGACGACGACGGCTATTATTGGATCACTGGACGCGTCGACGATGTGATCAACGTGTCCGGCCATCGTATCGGCACTGCCGAGGTTGAGAGCTCGCTCGTCGCGCACCCCAAAGTCGCAGAAGCCGCGGTCGTGGGCTTTCCGCACGACATCAAAGGCCAGGCCATTTACGCGTTCGTCACGCTGAACGCGGGCGAGGAAGGCGACGACGAGGTTCGCAAGGAACTCGTCCAGGAAGTTCGGCACGACATTGGTGCACTCGCTGCGCCGGAGAGAATCCAGTTCACGCCGGCGCTTCCCAAGACGCGTTCCGGCAAGATCATGCGGCGCGTCCTGCGGAAGATCGCTGAAGGGGCGACGCAAGGGTTCGGGGATATCTCAACGCTTGCCGACCCGACGATCGTCGATGCACTCGTCGCAGGGCGCCAATGAAAATAACATTGGTGGCGGCGACGCTGCTGATCGTCGCGGCACCAGTCCATGCTGCATTCAACCCCGTCGAATTCTTCAGGGGTCGAACGCACGGCGATGGAATGCTCAAGATCATCTTCCAGTCACCCAAGCACATGTCGGTGGACAGCGAGGGCCGCGCCGACAAGGATGGGTCGCTGGTGCTCGAGCAGGTGGTGCACGAACCCGGCAAACTTCCGCGTACGCGCTATTGGCGCCTGCGCCAGATGGCTCCAGACCGTTTCGAGGGGACCCTGACCGATGCTGCAAGCCCCGTTCGGGTCGACGTCACCAAGGAGGGCATTCGAATTCGCTACACGGGCCAGGACCATCTCAATTTTGACCAGTTGCTGATCCCCGTCAGCGCCACGGAAGTGCGGGACCAGATCCGCATCAGACGTTTCGGCATCACCGTCGCCCGGTTCGACGAAACCATCCACAAGCTGGACTGACCGCGGCGGACTGCTATCCCCCTTCAAGCGGAGGGGAGCGAAGATGGCGACCATTGCAGATCGGCATGACCAGAGGTCCTGGCCAATGGCGCGGGTCATTATCGCTTCCTCGGCGGGCACGGCCTTCGAGTGGTACGACTTCTTCATCTTCGGAAGCCTTGCGCCAGTCATCTCGAAGGTGTTCTTCGCCGGCCTCGACCCCACTCCCGCGCTGATCGCGGCGCTCGCTCTCTTTGCCGCCGGCTTTGCGTTCCGGCCGCTTGGAGCGCTGATCTTCGGAGTCATCGGCGATCGCCTGGGCCGGAAGGGCGCGTTCCTGATCACCGTCAGCCTGATGGGCGGAGCGACCTTTCTGATCGGCTTTCTTCCGACCTATGCGCAGGCAGGAACCTTCGCGCCTACGCTGCTGATCATACTTCGGATCCTGCAGGGCATTGCACTCGGGGGCGAATATGGCGGCGCGGCAATCTATGTCGCCGAGCATGCACCTCACGACAAGCGCGGCGCTGCGACTGGATGGATACAGTCATCTGCATCGTTCGGCCTGTTGGCTGCACTGCTGGTCATCGTTGCGACCCGTAATTGGGTCGGCGAGGATGCATTCGCGCTATGGGCCTGGCGCGTGCCGTTCCTGGTCTCGGCGGTGCTGCTTGCGATTTCGGTATGGATGCGGGCGAAGCTTGCCGAGAGCCCCCATTTCGCCAAGCTCAAGGAAGAAGGAGATGTCGCCAAGGCTCCGCTGCGCGAGTCCTTCACCAGATGGCGCAACCTGAGAAGGGTGCTGATCGCCTTTTTCGGGATCATGTGCGCGCAAGGCGCAGTCTGGTACTTCACGTTCTTCTACCTGCAGGTCTTCCTCGAAAAGTCGCTTGGTGTTCCCGCCGAGACCAAGGACCTGCTCCTCATCGTCATGACCGTCGTCAGCGCGCCTCTCTATGTGTTCTTTGGATGGCTGAGCGATCGTCTCGGCCGCAAGTTCGTGATGATCGGCGGGATGCTGCTCGCATTGTTCCTCTATTTTCCGGCCTCGCACTGGATCGCGGCTGCTGCCAACCCGGCACTGGTCGAGGCCCAGCAATCCACCCCGGTTTATGTTCAGACCGATCCAAGAACCTGCTCGGCGCAGTTCGACCCAGTCGGCACCGCCAGGTTCGTCAGCGCCTGCGACATTGCCAAGAGCACGCTCATCACGAGGGGCATATCCTTTGGGACGCGCTCTTCCCTGGACGGAAAGACGCGAGTGATCGTCGGCACCGAAGCCGTGCCGGTGCCCGGCGGTGAGGGACTAAGGGGTGCGGAGCTTAAGGCGCTCAAGGCTAAGACCGCCGATGCGATCGGTTCGGAACTGCTCGCGGCCGGTTATCCCAAGAACGCCGACCCAGCGCGTGCCAACATGACGCTTCTCATCATCGTCCTTCTCGCCTTCGTCGTCGCCGCGACTGCCCTCTACGGCCCTCAGGCAGCAGCGCTCGTCGAGATGTTTCCGACACGGATCAGGTACACGGCGATGTCCTTTCCCTACCATGTCGGAACGGGCTGGGTTGGCGGCTTTTTGCCGGTGACCAGCTTCGCCATCGTCGCGATCACCGGCAACATCTACGCGGGACTGTGGTATTCGGTGATCTTCACCGGAATATCGGTGGTCGTGTCGTTCCTCTACCTGAAGGAAACCGCAGGCCGTCGCTTGGAAGAAGTGTAGATCTCAAGGACACCAATGGATGTCGATCGGCTGCTCAGCCTCGGCGAGCACCCGACCGATCGGAAGCTTTGAGCTGTGCCCATCGGCAATAGCATCTTCGAGCAATTGTCGTTTCTCGTTGCCGGTAATCGTGATCAGGACCGTACGCGCCGACAGGATCGCCGCTCGGGTCAGCGTGACTCGCGCGACCTCTGCCTCCTGGGGAAGAGGCTCGGGAAGAACGCCAATGGCCCGGCGTGCCTTTGGAGCCTCGAGCGCCGCCTTCAGGTCGGGCCCGGCAAAGATCGATGCCGTATGACCGTCGGCACCCATTCCGAGCCAAACCAGGTCCGGCGGCCAGGGCAGGTCCTGCAGCCGTGCATCGGCCGCATTGCCGGCAAGCTTGTAATCGCTTGCCGCTTCGCTCGTCAGCGGGACAACCCGCGCGCCCAGTGGCAGGAAAGCCCGCGCGAGTTCGCGAACGTTGGATAGCTCGCTCTCGACGCTCACCAGCCGGTCGTCGGTGGGGATAACCGTCACCTTCTTCCACGGCAGCTTCTGCTGCGCGAGCTTGCGGAAGACAGCCGGACCAGTCTTGCCTCCGGGGATCGCGATGAGCGACGCGTCGCGCGCATCGACAGCGCTTTGGATGATGAACCCGACATCGCCCGCGACCGCATCCCCGAGCTCATCGAGAGTATCATACTCCCACCATTCCACCTCGATCATGTGATTCCTTTTTCAATGCCTATCGAGGCGCTCGTTGCGCGTATCCGAACCATCCTGCAACCGCCTGCCCGCTGCGCGTCAATGCTGGCCGAAACCGCAGCCTGTCGTGCGCAAGGTTGCATAGCTCCGCGTCGATCGAAGCGACGCCTGACCCCCGATCGATTGTACATTCGCTTACAAAACCCCTCGCATCGACGCGAAGGCGCAGGAAAACAGTCGCGCCCCGCGGCCACTGTTCGAGCATGTCACGCTCGAAATCACGGCCGGTCAGTACCGGCGTAACGAGATGAGGCGGCTCGGCTACGCCGTTGTCGCCGCCACCGCCGGGTCCGTTCCCGCCAGTGCCGCTCCCGGTGCCGTTGCCGGACCCGCCTGCTCCGGTTCCGGGTCCAGCAGAGGGCGCGGCTCCCTCGGTCGCCTGCGTGCCCAACCGCGGCGTCTCGGTCGCTGCAATCTGCGGAGCCGGGGGGACGACCACCTTGGGCCTTGGTGCCTGGATGCTTGTCGCCTGGCTCTTGATATTGGGGGGTGCCGAGCCCCCTTCCTTGTCCTTGGGCTTTGGTTGCGGCTTCTGCTGCGGCGGAGGCGGCGGCGGCGGCGGTGGTGGCGGCTGAGTCAGGTCGAACACCCGAAGGACGCTCTGCGCTCCTGGGACCTCCACCTTGCCCGATAGGTGCAGCAGCGCGAGAAGCAGGAGAGCATGAATTGCGATTACCGCCGCAACGGCGCCCCCTCGATCGGAATTGCTAAGGTTTGCGCGGTAGGCCACGGGACACTCAACGCCATCGCCGCGCTGGTGTTGCGGGCCCGTCCCGGAGACATGAAAAGCGCCGGGCGGGGGGATGCGCCCGACGCTCTCCCGCACCCGGGCGATCTAGCGGCTTGAACTGCTCTTGCGGCCGCCGCCGTGGCTGGCCTTGCCGCCCTTGCTGGCGATCTCGCGTTGTTTCGCAGGATCCATCGCGGCAAAGCCACGCTTGGATCCTCCGCTCCTGTTCGTTGCCATCTCTTTTCTCCCATTGCCTGTTGGCAGCAGCCGAAACGCGAAAATTTTCGGCCGGTTCATAATGCTGATGGAGGTTAGGAACGGCAGATCGGACGGCGTGCCTCATCAACCCTTCGTCTAAAGGAGCCCGGCGTCGAGCTGACGAATAAGGCAATTCACGCGGGTCATTGTGAGCCGCCTAGCGAAGCCTGACCCCGATCCATAAAGTGCGAGGCGTCGCGCGCTCGACGGAATTGTCGCCGTTGATGCCGGCCATCACCAGCGAGTTGGTAATATTCTCGCCGCGCACGACAAGCACGAGCCGCCGCGTCAACGGCCACTGCGCATAGGCATCGAGCGTTGTGGCAGCCTTCAAGATGTCGGTATTGAGATCGTTGTCGAACTGCGCGCCGACCCTGCGAACGATCAGCTGGACTGCCTTTCCATTCTTGTCCCATCCGGCAGCTAGAATTGCGCTGAGGTTGGGCGTCTGCGCCGGCCTCAATCCATCAAGGAAGCTCGCTTGACCGCTCGCGGCCATCCGCGCGTGCGTCAGGCTCGCCCCAGCACTCACCGACCAGGGGCCATCGCTCCAGGCCGCCGAAGCCTCGAGACCGCGCACATCGACGGCATGGACATTTTGCCGTTGCAGATACGTGCCGCCCGCCGGGACGAAACCCACGCCCGGGAAGGTGCCGGGCCCTTTACCCAAAGTGACATTTGCAATTGCGTCCCTCAAACGGTTGAAAAAGCCCGTGAGGGACAGGCTAAGTCCGCCTCTTACGAAATCGATCCCGACCTCGGCGCCGGCAAGTCGCTCGGGGTTGAGCTCGGGGTTTGCGGCGGTGGCATCGAGTCCCGCGCGAAACGGACGGAAAAGCTCGTTGAGCGTCGGCATCCGCCAGCCGAGATAGGCTGCTGAACGAAGATGGAGTCGCTCCCCGAGAGGCGCCGCAATGCCGCCTCGAGCAGTCGGCAGCCAGCCCCGACGTGGTCCATAATGAAGGTTCGTAAGGACCGCGCCGGTCGCGATCGTCTGCTCGAGCAAATGACCATCAGGGATGTCCCACCGGTCGATCCGCCCGCCGCCCGTCAGCGTCAGCGAGCCGAGAACGGAACTCGCTTCGGCATAGGCACCAATGGTCGAAGTCGCGCCGCCGGCGGCGCGCTGGCGGGTCGGCCGGCCCTCGACGTAGGAATAGAATTCGTCCGACTCTCCCGTCGTTCGCCGCGCATCGGCCCCGAGCCGCAGCTCGACATTCTCGCCCAAGGGCGGACGCACCTCGAAGCTTCCGCCAAATCCATGCGAGGGGACCGAATATTGCAGCGACACTTGGCTCGCTTTGGTTCGTCCCGGATTGACGCTTGCAAAACTGCTCATGAAGTCGCGCCACTGCCAATAGCCCAGCGCGCTCCACTGCCACGACCCGCGGCTGACAAGTCGAAGGGACGCATCCGCGCCATCGGTGCGGTTGTCAGTGAAATCGATACCCCGCGTTCTCCAATCGTGGAAACCATCGAGGCTCGCCTGCAGCTCGCTCGAATTCCCGATGGGAACAAGCCAGCGAGCGCGGCTGCTCCACTCGCGATAAGGCGCCGGTTCATCAGCGCTCCCGCGTGTCGCTCGCGTGATCGGCACGAACCCATCGCTTCGCTCTCCGCGCGCGGAGAGGCTAAGGACGCCCCCGCCCGCCTCGATCCCGGCGCGGGCGCGTCCCTCGAACGAATTCCGGCTTCCCGCATCGATCTCGCCCGAGATCCCCGCATCGGAACTGCTTGTCAGCTCGATCGTGCCGGACAGCGCGCCCGGTCCGTTGGCGACACTTCCGCCGCCACGCACAACGCGGATTTCGGAAAGATCCTGCGGATCGTACGCCGGCCAGTTCACCCAGCCACCGAACGGATCGGCTTGCGGAACGCCGTCGAGCACGAGGAGGGCGCGGCTCGACGCGTTTCCGCCGAGCGCCCGCAGCGTCACGCCCTGGCTGGTCGGATGTGCGCTGCGCGCGTCACTCCGGCGGAACAGCTCGAGCCCGGGGACGTCCTTCAACATCTGGTCTAGCTCGTGCGTCGGAGATTGCTCGATCTGCTTTCGAGAAATGCGCCTGACGTCATAGACGCGCTCGGCCTTGGCCTCGGGCAACGCGCGACCCGTGATAACGATTGCCGTTCCTGGCGGCTGCGACGGAAGTGCCGCGGGCACGCCTAGAGCATGTCGTTGAGCGCCGCTGCCACAATTGGCAACGACGTCAACGCGACCGCGAACAGCGCCGATGGCGCCCGCCACGGACATGACAATCGAAGTGCCTCGCGTGGCTTAGCCATTTCACCCGACTAATGCGCCAAGTGGGGAACGGCTCCAACTAAATTCCCGTGGGGGCACATCATGGGCCGACCGCCCGCGAGCCGGTTTGAATGGCGATCGGGAGATGGCCTTCAGGGATGGGTCCACGGCGGAAGGGGAGCTCCACCGCGCTTTCGAGGAGCCTTGGATAAATGGTTAAGACTCTTGGAAGATTCGCCGAATATCCAGAACCTGCGATGATGTAATATCGCATTTTTCCACGCCGTTGCAGCGGGTTAGCCGACTTGTCGCGCACCCGACTTTCATTGACTTTCCATTAAACTCGGAGCAGACGGGAGATCTTGACTCAGTCAAGGGGGCAACAATGGCAACGGCCGTTTCAACGAAAAATAATCGCAAGATGATTCTGACTACCGCGGGCGTTCTCGCCTTCGGTGTTGCGGCGTACGGGCTTGGGCGGGTCTATCCGCCGCAGGGTCCCAGTGAGGGTACTGTCGGCCCGGCGCAGCGCTATGTGTCCGCGCAGGTCGGCGAAGGGGACGTGACGCTCGGCGACACCTCGGTGCCCGAGCTGATGCAGACCGACGCGTTCGAGCTGATGGTCCATGATCCGAACTTCCGCGCGCTGGCGGCAAGTCCCGGCTTCAAGGCTCTCGCCAGCCAGCCGCAAGTCATGGCCGCGCTCATGTCCAATCCGCAGGCATTCGCATCTCTGGCCAGTCATCCCAGCGCGTTTGCCGGTGTCGCGTCGGCCGCGCAGCAGGCGTCGGCCCTCGCTCCCCAGGCGCACCAGGCCAGTTCCGCGTTGCTAAGCGCAGTGGCCGGCCATCCGGCGGCCATGCAGGCTCTGGCATCACAGCCGCAGGCATTGGCAGCCATCTCGGCAAACCCGGCTGCATTCGCAAGTTTCGCGAGCAGCGCGAGCGCATTCCAGAACGCTGCGTCGAAAGCCGCGGCTGACGCTCGAATGGCAAGCAGCGCCGCCGCATTCCAGCAGCTCGCAGCCGACAACAAGGCGATGCAGGCATTGAATGCGGACCCGAAGGTGTTCAGCGCGATCGCCGCCAACGCTGCCGCGTTCAAAGCCTTCGCAGGCCAGCCGCAGGCGCTTCAGGCTGCGGTCAGCAGTGCGGCGTCCGCCGCTCACCAGCTGCAATCGGCGGGTGTTTCGAGCTCGGCAATGGCGGCGCTCGCGGCAAATCCGCAAGCGTTCGCGCTTCTTGCTGGGCAGCCGCAGGCGCTGGCCGCAATCGCAAGCCACAGCAACGCTTTTGCAGCGCTCGCGTCACAGCCGCAGGCCCTCGCTGCGATCATGGCCAACCCATCGGCCTTCAGCAGCTTTGCCAACAATGCGAATTCTTTCGCGAACGCGGCATCGAAAGCTGCCGCGGACGCTCGGATGGCCAGCAGTGCGGCTGCCTTCCAGCAACTCGCGGGGAACAGCAAGGCGATGGCTGCAATCTCGGCCGATCCGCGCGTATTTTCGGCGATGGGCCAAAATGCGCTCGCCTTCGCCAGCTTGGCGAGCAATGCGAGCGCGCTCAACCCGCAGTTGGTTGCCGCAATGGGCAGCAACGCATCGGCATTTTCGCAACTTGCCGCCAATGCAGGTCAGCTGAGCGCCGCCGCAAGGGCTTTGCAGGCCCTCGATGCCCATTCACTGGTTGCGTCGGCGGCGGCGTCGAAAGCGCTCAACGCCAGTGCGTCCCAGGCTCTACTCGCCAATCCGCAAGCGTTTGCGGCGATGGCGGCCAATCCGCAGGCCTTCTCTGCGCTTGCGAGCCAGCCGGCCGCGCTCGCGGCGCTTTCGTCCAATCAGAAGGCATGGGCGGCGCTATCGGCGCAGCCGAACCTAGCTGCGCTGATGGCAAATCCGAGCTTCTCTGCGGCGCTCAACCAGGCTGGAGTCTCGCAGGCGGCCTCTCAGTCCCATTCCGAATGACGTAGCGGCTTGGGGGGGCCGTTCATGGGGGAAGGGTATTTCGGCGGGCGCCGCCTTGCACTTGCGACGGCGGCGCTCGTTCTGGGCAGCTGCGCAGGCGCTGCGCTAGCGCAAACGCCCGCCAAGCAGCCTCCCCTCCCGCCGCCTCCCGACACGACCACCACCGTCGAGAAACCTGACGCGGCTCCGGCGCAACCGCAGGAGACTGTTTCGTCCGAGCCCGCGCCTGCGAGCGCAGCCAAGCCCGACACCGCCAAAGAGGCGGAGCCTAAGCATGTCCCCAAGGACGCTTCGGGCTTTCACCTGTCGACGCTCGAAACCAAGAACCTGACGCTCCTCTACATCGACCCGATCCAGACTTACCTGACACCCTATCTTGGCCGAGCATTCGAAAACTCCCTCGCCTTCCACGAGAAGAACCTGCACTGGAAGCCGTGGGAGCCGGTCACGATCCTGCTCAAGGATTTCTCCGATTACGGCAATGCGGCAGCGCTCGGCAGCCCGAGCGACATGGTCTTGCTGGACGTTGCGCCTCTGTCGCTGTCGATGGAGACTTTCTCACCGGGCGAGCGGTTCTTCACGCTCATGAATCACGAGCTGACGCACGTCGGCACCATCGACGTGTGGGACTCGCACGATTCTGCCTGGCGCCACTTTCTCGGCGGCAAGCCGGTTCCGCTCCAGAAGCACCCGGAATCGATCCTCTACAACTACCTGACGAGCCCGAGGAATCTCAGTCCGCGCTGGTACATGGAAGGCAGTGCGGTTTTCATGGAAACCTGGATGGCGGGTGGGCTCGGGCGAGCCCAGGGCGGCTACGACGAAATGGTCTGGCGCGCGAAGGTCCATGACAACGACCGCTTCTTCTCGCCGCTGGGACTGGAGAGCGAAGGCACGCAGATCGACTTCCAGGTGGGTGCCAACTCCTACCTCTACGGCACGCGCTTCATGTCCTATCTCGGCCTCACTTACGGGCCCGAGAAAGTGAACGAATGGCTGCGGCGGTCACCCGACTCGAAGGCCTATTACGCCAGCCAGTTCAAGCATGTCTTCGGCAGGTCGCTCGACAGCGTCTGGAACGATTGGATCGCGTTCGAGCACAAGTATCAGAAGGACAATCTCGCGCGCCTCGCGCGATATCCGCTAAGTGAGCCGAGGCACCTCAGCCCGCGCGGCCTGGGCTCGATGTCGCGGGGGTTTGTCGACGAGAAGACGAACAGTCTCATCGCCGCGTTCCGCTGGCCAGGGAAGATCGGCTTCCTGGGCAAAATGGATCTTGCGACCGGTAAGGTAACGCACCTGACCGATCTCGATGGGATGATGCTCTACAAGGTGACGAGCGTTGCCTACGACCCATCGACGCGCACCGCCTTCTACACCAATCAGAACTATGCCTATCGCGACATCAACGCGATCGACATCGACACCGGCAAGCAGCGCCGCCTTCTCACCGATGCGCGCATCGGTGACCTCGCTTTCGACCGGGCCGACAAAAGCCTGTGGGGCATCCGCCACCAGAACGGCTTCGTCACCCTTGTCAGGATTCCCCCGCCCTACACCAGCTTCAACCAGATCAAGACCTTCCACTACGGCGAGATCATCTTCGACCTCGACGTATCGCCCGATGGCCAGCTGATCTCGGCGTCTTACGGCGGCGTCGACGGCAAGCAGTCGGTGCGCGTGTGGAGAACGTCCGACCTCCTAGAGGGAAACGCCGACGACCCAGTGGCGACGTTGACGCTTCCGCCTGCAGTGCCGGAGATGTTCACCTTCACGCCCGACGGGAAGGCACTCCTCGGCAATTCCTATTACACCGGCGTTTCGAATATCTACCGGCTCGATATTGCGACCGGCAAGTGGGACGCGCTCACCAACGCAGCGACGGGCTTCTTCCGCCCGCAGCTACGGCCGGATGGTAGCCTCCTCGTCTACGACTACACGGGTAGCGGCTTCAATCCGTCGATCGTTCAGCCGCAGGTCCAAAACGACCTTGGAACCGTGAACTTCCTCGGCACTGAGGTGGTGAACGCCCATCCGGAGCTCAAGCAATGGGGCGTCGGCTCACCGGCAAAAGTGCCTCTCGATGAGCTGATCACGAACCGCGGCACCTACGATCCTTTCAAGCGAATGCGCTTCGATGCGCATTATCCGATCATTTCAAGCTATGCCCAAAAACCGACGCTTGGCTATTTCATCCATATCGCCGACCCGCTCCAGTTCCGGCAGTTCAGCGCGGACCTTTCCTTCTCGCCGTATCACGTCAAAGGTGGCGAGCGGTTTCACTTCGATGCCGACTACCAGACGCCAAACTGGAAGCTGACCTATTGGCACAACCTCGCCGATTTCTATGACTTGTTCGGGCCAGTGCTGCGCAGCCGCAAGGGCGATGCGGGGATCGTCAATTACACGAAGCCCTTGATCTACGACCCACCGCGCCAGCTGGACGTGTTCGGCTCCTTCGCCGCCTATTTCGGGCTCGATCAGCTGCCAGGCGCGCAGAACATTCCCAGTCCCAAGGACCTGCGTTCGGGTGAAATCGGCCTCAAATATACGAACACGACGAAGGCGCTCGGCGGCGTTGACCACGAAAAGGGCATCGAGGGAGATATAGCGGTCGGGAGCGATCAGGCCGAAGGACATTGGTATCCGCGGATTTACGGTAGCCTTAGCGGCGGAGTGCCGCTTCCGTTTCCAAACAGCTCGGTCTGGCTTTACGGTCACGCCGGCGCGGTCGGGGGCCCGCGCGAAGATACGCTCGCTGCTTATTATTTCGGTTCCTTCCGGAATAACTATGTCGATAACCGGCCTGAGAAGAGGTATCGCGAGCTCGAGAGCTTTCCGGGGTTCGACATCGACGAGATCGCTGCCCGCAAATTCGCCAAGTTGACGGGCGAAGTGAACTTCCCACCGGTTCGCTTTGCGAAGGTCGGCACGCCATCATTCTACCTGAGCTATATACGGCCCGCCGTGTTTGCCGGCGCCATGGCGACCCAGGACCAGCAGCTCAATGGCCACCATCTTTACGACCTTGGCGCGCAGCTCGATCTCGCCTTCACGGTTGCGCTGAGATTGCCAATGGTCTTCTCGATCGGGGCGGCGCATGGATGGGAGGACGGCCGTTCGCACAAGACCGAATGGCTCGCCTCGCTGAAGATCATGTAGTCATGATGGCACAGCTGCTCGACCAGGCTTCCCACTGGGGACTTGCCCTCATCCCGGTTCTCGTGATGCTGGCGATCTTCGTCTGGCTCGACGCCTTCAGGCTCATGAGCCTCGTCGAGATCATGACGCTGCTTTTTCTTGGCGGGGGCGCCGCGCTTCTTGCTTATCCCATCAGCGGCCGCTTCATCGACACCTTGCCGATCGGCTTCAACAACTACAGCCGCTATGTCGCCCCGTGGATCGAGGAGGCGCTCAAGGCGATCATCATGATCGGCCTCTTTCGGTTCAATCGCATTGGTTACAAGCTCGATGCAGTCATCTCCGGCTTTGCGATCGGTGCCGGCTTCTCCGTTATCGAGAATATCCTCTATCTCACCATCTTTCCCTACTACGGGGCCGGCACATGGCTGGTCCGGGGCCTTGGAACGGCCGTTATGCACGGAACGACGCTCGCGATCGTTGCCGCCACTGCGCACGAACTTGCCGAACGAGAGACGCGGGAGGCAGCCGGAGAGTTCGATTTCCATTTGTGGTGGTTCCTCCCGGGCTATCTTGGAGCAGTCGCGATCCACACGACATTCAACCAATTCCCGGACCGGCCGCTACTCGCAATGATGGGAGCGGCCATCCTTGCGCCAATCGTCCTCATCGCGATTTTCCACTTTGGAACGGCCGAGGCTGAGCGCTGGCTTGTCGCAGAGCACGCCGAGCACAAGGCGCAGCTTGAGGTCCTGCGCTCAGGGAAATGGCCAGACAGTCCTTCAGGCCAGAAGATCGCAGCCCTCGCCGATCGTGTTGGGCCGCAGGCCACCCAACGCATGCGCCGCTACTGGGAGCTCCAGGCGTGGCTCGTCGCCGAAGCGGAAGAGACGATGATCGAGCAAGCCGAAGGACGGGTGGAATTCGACGAGGGCGAAATCCATGCGGTCTTCGAGGAACTGGCGGGGCTTAAGCGGGCACTTGGAAAGAGCACCTTCGCAGCGTTCAACGCGCTCCTTCCATTCAGCCGCAATGACTATTGGGAGGTATCCGAGCTCAAGGAGCGCTTGGGCCGCAAGTGAGGATCAGATAGAAGCGGCGCCGGGAAGGTGCTCCAGTTGGAGGTCACGCATGCCAGAATATGTCATCGAACGCGAAATGCCTGGCGTCGGCAAGCTCGGCACGAACGACCTCAAATCTGCGTCACAGACCTCGTGCGATGTGCTCCGTGACCTCGGCCCGCAGATACAATGGGTGCACAGCTACGTAACCGACAACAAGATCTATTGCATTTATCGCGCGCCCAGTGAGGAAATGATCCGCGAGCACGCCAAGCGTGGCGGCTTTCCGGCAAATAAGATTTCGCAGGTCCGAACGATGATCAGCCCAACGACGGCCGAGTAATTCAAGACTCTGCCTCAGGTTCCTGATATCCAAGGATTTCGAAGGGTTGAGGGGCCAAACCCTGATGGCAGACGTATTCGTCTCCTATGCGCATTCTGACGAACCGGTAGCAGCCCGCGTTGCCGATGCGCTGCGCGCAGAAGGCTTCAGTGTTTGGCGAGATGACGCCCTGCCCGCCCACCGCGCATATTCGGACGTCATCGAGGAACGGCTAAAATCGGCCCAGGCGGTTGTCGTGCTTTGGTCTTGCGATGCCGCGAAGTCGCAGTGGGTGCGCGCCGAGGCGGATGCCGCGCGGACTGCCGGCAGACTGGTACAGGCCGTACTCGACGCAACTATTCCGCCGCTTCCCTTCAACCAGATACATTGCGCCGACTTGAGAGATTGGGTTGGACCCGACGAGACAGCTGGCTGGCGCAAGCTCAAGGAAAGCCTTCGAGCACTCGTCGGTCCTGCGCCGCAAGACAATCAGGCGCGGGCGCGAAAGAACCGGCCGCAGCTCGCCATCTGCATCCTCCCGTTCCAGAACATGAGCGGAGACGCCGAGCAGGAATATTTCAGCGACGGCATCAGCGAGGACATTACCACCGACCTCTCCAAAATCTCCGCGCTGGCCGTTTGCGCAAGGAACACCGCCTTCACGTTCAAGGGCCAATCCATCGATGTCTGCGACGTCGCTCGCAAACTCGGCGTCAGCCACGTGCTCGAAGGCAGCGTCCGAAAGGCTGGAGGCCGCGTCAGGATCACTGCGCAATTGATCGATGGCTCGACGGGCGACCATCTGTGGGCCGAACGATACGATCGCGATCTCGAGGATATTTTCGCGATCCAGGACGAAATTTCAAAGGCGATCGTCGACGCCTTGAAGCTCAAGCTTCTCCCGGAGGAGAAGAAGAGGCTGGAGCGCCGCGGGACAAATAGCGCCGAAGCATATAATTTCTACCTTCTCGCCCGCCAATATTGGGTGTCTGGAAACCACGGCGATCCGAGGCGCGAAGAGCGAGTGATGCGGATCAGCAGCAGGGCCGTCGAGATCGATCCTTATTATGCTGACGCTTGGGCGCTTCTGGCGATAGCCCAATCGAATCTTCGCTACGGCTTCGGTTACGAAGTCGACGATGGGGTTGCAGCAGCCCATACGGCACTCGCCATCAATCCCGAGATTGCTGAGGCGCGCTGCGCCATGGCGCGCCGGCTCGAGGTCAAGGGCCGCGACGAAGAGGCGCTTCGCGAGCTCCAGACAGGCCTCGGGCTCAATCCCGATTCCTGGGAACTCAACAAGGCCATCGCGACCTTCCTGATGTGGCGCGGCAACGTTCCGGAGGCGCTCGGCTACTTCGAGAAGGCAGTCTCGCTCATGGAAAGCGATTTCCATGGCTGGGGCATGCTTACCACCTGCTATTTCGCGCTCGGTCAGAAGGACGCGGCGACGGAAGCTGCGACAATGACGCTAAAGCAGGTCGAGGAGGTGCTCGCCCACGACCCAAGCAACGGCGCCGCAATCAGTTTCGGGGTCAGCGCGCTTGCGGCCCTTGGCGAGCAGGACCGCGCGCGCGAATGGATGGAGCGGGCGCTGCTCATCGATCCCGATAATCTCAATATGCGCTACAATTTCGCATGCGCCCTCGCGCGCGATCTGAGCGACCCCGACGCTGCAATCCACATGCTCGATTCAGCGCTGTCACGAGTGAAGGGCTCGATCGGCAATGCCGAATTTGACCCCGATCTCGAAAGCATCCGCGACGACCCACGTTTCAGGAAGATCATCGCGGCAGCCAAGCAGCGGCTCGGCTTGGGCGGTTGCGCCGCGATTGCAGCCGCGGCGGAAGCGAACCCAACAATCTAGGACAGTTCGCCGCAAGGGCAGACGAGCGAACGCAAGAGAAATCCGCTATCCGCGACGCGCTGGCCAAATTCCAACGGCCGTGCAACGATCCGTATTCAAATAAGCGTGAGTTTGGTCAGAACAGTCTGCGTCCGCGTGTTTCTCGCCTTGGAGCAGGGCAATGGCAGGATCCCAAGTCGGCAGGATGGGGCTCTGGATGACGACCGCGTTCGTCGTCGGAAGCATCATCGGCGTTGCGATCTTCATGCTTCCAGTCGCACTCGCTCCGCTTGGGATCAACGCCGTCGTCGGTTGGCTGATCAGTAGCTGCGGCGCGATCTGCTTAGGCTTGCCGCTCGCGAGGGTGGCGCGTGAAGGCGCAGGCATTCAAGCGGCCATTGAAGAGACTTTTGGTCCAACCGTGGCCTTCATGATCAGCTGGGCCTTCTGGATATCCAACTGGTCGGGACTGGCGGCGATTTCCGTTGGAGCAGCGTCGACAATTTCCCGGGTCGTTCCGGTGCTCGCCAATCCGTTGAGCGTCGCCCTGCTCTCCGTTGCACTCATCGCAATCACGCTCCCGATCAATCTTCGGGGTGCACGCGCGACCGGAACCATGGCTTTGCTCATCGCCTTGCTCCGCCTCTTCCCGCTGGTGTCGGTCATCATCCTTGCCTCGCTGAAGGCGGCAACACACCAATCCCTGCAGTCGCTTTCGGCTCAGCCGCTAACGATCTCCTCGGTCGGGACGGCAACTGCCCTCACCTTATTTGCATTCACCGGCTTCGAAAATGTGAGCGCGCCCGTGGGCAAGATCAGAAATCCCCAGCAGACGATCCCGCGCGCCTTGTTGTTGGGCGTCATGGCAGCAGCAATACTTTACCTCACGTCAAGCACTTCCGTGACGCTTCTCCTGCCCGCCGACCAGCTCGCGCGATCGCCTGCCCCGTTCGCTGATGTAATCGGTGCATCGTGGGGCGAGGTCGGCGTGTTCCTCGTCGTCATTGCAATCGCGAGCAGCGCGTTTGGATGCATCGGCTGCGGGTCAATGGCGGGCGGAGAGCTTTGCTATTCCATGGCCTTGAAGGGGGATTTGCCAAGATCGCTAGCGCGGACAAATCGCTCGGGAGCGCCGGCGCTCGGCCAGATCGTCTCCGCCGCACTGGCAATCGCACTTGTCTTGTCGAATGTCAGCCGCACAACAGCCGGCCTCTACGTGTTCATCATCCTCGTTTCGACGGTCGCCGTCCTCAT
>DATIQO010000179.1:0-2399 GCA_035470745.1 Sphingomicrobium sp.
GCAAGATTTCGTTAACCATTTTTGGCGACCCTTGGTGCGCTCGGTTGAGAGGTAACAGGCGAACACGAAAGACAGTGAACATGCAGCAAACATTGCGCACATCCGACCTTCGGCGGCCGCATTCCGCGAGCGAGATTGATCCGCAGTCGCGCGTTGCGATCATCATGGCCCAGGTCGAGAGCCTGGCCGAGGAAGCGCGTGCAACCGAGCTGCACCCGTCCACTTCGGAGCGGTTCGTCCGGTCCGTCATCGCTGCTCGGGCCGCCCGCCGGAAATATTTCGACGGCGATCTCTTCGCCGACCCCGCATGGGACATCCTCCTCGAGCTTTACGCGCTTCGCTGCGAGCAGCGCAGGACTTCGGTGTCCAAGCTATGCCTCGCCGCGGCAGTCCCATCGACAACGGCGCTGCGCTGGCTCGAAAAGCTTCATGTCGATGGATTGATCGAGCGCGACGCGGATCCGTTCGACGCAAGGCGCGTCTGGGTATCCCTCTCCGACCGCGGTTTCGTCGCGCTTTCGAACTATCTGCGTGAGCTTGGCGGAGCGATGCCGCTCTGAGGAATTGGACGAGCCTTAGGAAGCTTCTTCGCTCGATCCCGCCAGTGCCTGGCCGTTTCCTCGTTTCTTAATTGGAACTGCGCTCGCCGCGAGCCGCGACCTTGGGTTCGCCAGGTTCGGAGGCGATCACTTCCTCGAGCTGGCAGATCGCCATATCCACATAGGCGCCAATCTGCGGCGATGCCTCGGCGGCATCCAGCAGATCCAGTGCTGCCTGCAAATGGCCGAGCGCGGTCCCCAAGACTTCTCCGCGATCAGCCGGAATTCGACGTGCCATTACGCCCCCCGACGCATACTCAAGCTTAGCTATTATGCGGCTCGTATAGAACCCAGAAATTTTCCTTTGCAGTCAGCTATTTGCGATTGTGCCATAATGAAACGGTCATTGCCGGCGGTTTTTCACGCGCATCAACGGTCACTCATGATCGGTGATCCGAAGCAAGGTCACGCGGCCCTTTTCATCCCTCACGATCATCTCGCGGCGAAGCGTCTTGGGCGTCAGCTCCCAATCCCTCGCGCTTGCTTTTGCTGGCCGCTCAATACGGACGGTCGCCTGCGCCGCGATCGTGACACGCGGCTGGTGCAGCGCAATCTCCGGGCTCGGCGTAGGCAAAAGCATCGCCGAGACGTGGGCGCGAGGCCGCTAAGAGCAGTTTATCCATTGCTCCGGAGTGGAGCTTTTAGGGCTGAGCCGATCAATAATGCGCCAGCCGCGCAGCCTCGGCCTCGAACTCGCAGCCGGGAGCTTCGGCGATCTCCGCGAGTAGCTGGTTAAGCGCAAGGTCGACATGAGCGCCGATCTGGGCGGGAGCAAGCGCGCTATCGAGCAGTTCAAGAGCCGATTGCAGATGGTCAAGGGCGCCCGTCAGCAAGTTCAGCCGGTCGCGATCTGATTGTCCCATTCATCCCCCCACGTCACGTTTCCAAGGTTAAGATAGCCGGAAGCAGACTGCCGCCGTCGATTGAGCGCCGGACTGCTGGCGGAAAATTGCTGACTGTAACTGAGTGCTTACCCGGGCAGTGCTGCTCCTGGACCCTTCCCGCAGCTTCAAAACTCGATTGGAATGACCTTCCGCCCGATCTTCATCTTATAGCTGATCCGTCCGTTCGGAATGATCTGGATCATTTTCTGGGCGCCCGCGTACAATCGCCCTCCGGTAAGCGTTCGGCAGTTACCTGGCGAGCTGTCGCATTCCTTCCCGTCGTCGAGTTCGACGCTCACATTGCCGTCATTCTTAAGCGCGAGGCGGTTGCCGACGCGCTCGCCGCTGACATGGGCATTCAACTTGGGCGGGCGGACGAGCACGAGCATGTCGTAGCCGACGAGCACCTTCAGTCCTGAGCCCTCGGATTTGAGCGGTCCTGTGACCGGCTTTACCGTGACCCTGTAAACCCGCTCCTGGTCGCTGGTCGCCAGATTGGCGATTCTGAGCAGCCTTCGCTGGCCTGGCTCAAGGATGATCCGCGCCGGCGACACGAGCAGCCCGAGCTTTTCGGGATCGGGATCGGTCCGCGGTGCCTCGTTACTCGTGCCAGGAGCGATGATCTCGCGCGGATCGACCGATACGAAGGCCCGCTCCGGACCCGTATTGAGGATCTCGACATCTGCGCTCGTTCCATCGCCGGCGCCGAGCTCGACCACGAGCTGGGAAAGCGACAGCTGCGCCGTGGCCGAGCTTGCTGCGAGAAGATCTGCGGCGGCGAACAGAGCCACGCCGGCGGTCACGGTAACGAGCTTCATTGGCACAAGACCTTTCCAAGCGATGCATAGTCCTGCTGCTGATCGACGTGCTCCAGGCGCACGCTGCACTGTCCGCCGTCCGGAGTGGCGAAGGACAG
>DATIQO010000180.1:0-20724 GCA_035470745.1 Sphingomicrobium sp.
CCTTCTTGGTGATCGGGTCGTCGAAGCGGCGGCCGATCAGGCGCTTCACCGCGAAAATCGTATTGTCGGGATTGGTGACCGCCTGGCGCTTCGCCGGCTGGCCAATCAGACGCTCGCCGTCCTTGGTAAAAGCGACGACGGAAGGCGTGGTTCGCGCGCCTTCTGAATTCTCAATGACCTTCGGCTTGCCGCCTTCCATGACGGCGACGCAGCTGTTGGTCGTGCCCAAGTCGATCCCAATGACCTTGGCCATGTCTTTGTACCTCTCTCTTACAGCCCCTCATCGGTCCCTCTTCGAGGCAACCGAAATACTGGATTGACCGCGATATAGGTGGCGCAAATCCGACGACAAGGACTGCAGTTGACGGCTCGGAGCACGTCGCATGATTTGCCGACGCACGCGCCGGGATCGCGATCGGCATGTTGAGCATTCTCGAGGCCCGCTTTCTGGCGCAGGCCTCAAAGGCTCAAGGCATTGCCATTCCGCCGTTCACATGAAGAGTTTGACCGGTGACGTAGCCGGCTTCGCGGCTGGCGAGATAAACGCAGGCCGCGCCGATGTCCTCTCCACTGCCCATTGCACCGAGCGGGATCCGCGACAGGATGCCCGCACGCTGCTGGTCGTTGAGCGCATCCGTCATCGCCGAGGTCATGAAACCCGGCGCAATCGCGTTGACGGTGATGCCGCGGCTTGCAAGCTCCTGGGCGACCGACTTGGTCATGCCGATGAGACCGGCCTTGGACGCGACATAATTGGCCTGACCCGGGTTGCCGGTGACGCCGACCACCGACGTGATCGAAATGATCCGCCCAAACCTTGCCCGCATCATCGGCTTTGCGCAGGCGCGCATCAGCCTGAACGCAGCCTCGAGATTGATCCGTATGACGTCTTCAAACTCCTCGTCCTTCATCCGCATGAGGAGGTTGTCGCGCGTGACGCCCGCATTGTTGACGAGAATGTCGAGCTTCCCGCCGAGCGCTTCGAGGGCCTGGGGGACAAGATCGTCCACCGCTGCGCCATCGGAGAGATTGCAGGGCAGCGAGACATGGTCGCCGCCCAGCGCGATGCGGAAATTCTCTAGCTTCTCGACATTGCTACCGGAGACGGCGAGCCGCGCCCCTTGCCCAGCCAGCGCCTTTGCAATCGCACTGCCAAGGCCGCCGGAAGCGCCAGTCACCAGCGCGGTCATGCCACTCAAGTCAAACATTGTGCGGTCCTTTGTTCGGTTCAATCGGGAAGTGCGCTCCTCGGGTGGGCGCAGGCGAAATGATCGTTGACGCAATGCCCCGCCCCTCGTCTCGAGAGGCCCCCCTCACAGGTCCTTCGCAACGGCTTCGATGTCGTCGATCGTCACGACACTTGTAACCTTCGCGTCGGGAGCGATGCGTTTCACCATCGGCCCGAGCACCTTGCCGCCGAGTTCGACGAACTCGTCGACGCCTTGATCGAAGAGGTTTGCAACGGTTTCGCGCCAGCGAACCATGCCGGTGACCTGTTCGACGAGCTGGTTGCGGATCGTATCGGGATCGCTTTCGGGCGCCGCGGTTACATTCGCGAATATCGGGACGATTGGCCGGCGGACGGCGACATTGCCGAGTGCCTCCCGCATGGCGTCGGCCGCAGGCTTCATCAACGGGCAGTGGAACGGAGCAGAGACCGGCAGCGCGACGGCGCGCTTCGCGCCAAGGTCCTTGGCGATGGCAATGGCGCGGTCGATCGCGGATTTCTGGCCCGAGATGACAACCTGTGATGGATCATTGTCGTTCGCGACCGTGCAGACCTCGCCTTGTGACGCAGCTTCGGCAATCTTCTGGGCCAAGGCGAGATCGGCGCCAAGGAGCGCCGCCATCGCTCCCTCCCCGACGGGAACTGCCTGCTGCATGGCCTGGCCCCGCAGCTTCAGAAGCCTGGCAGTAGTCGGCAGGTCGAACGAGCCCGCCGCGCAGAGCGCCGAATATTCCCCGAGGCTATGGCCGGCAGCGAAGCTTGCGGCTTCTTCGAGGCGAACGCCGAGCGTTCGCAAAACCGCGATCGAGTGCACCATGATGGCCGGCTGGGCATTCTCGGTGAGCCTCAGCACGTCCTCGGGGCCCTCGCACATCACGCGGAAGAGGTGCTGGCCAAGAGCCTCGTCGACCTCGGCGAAAGCATCCTTCGCACTCCGGCTCGCCCCGGCAAGTGCCGCTCCCATGCCAACGGACTGGCTGCCCTGCCCGGGAAAAATGAATGCGCGCATCGGCCCCTCTGGAAATTACGCCGCGCCGATTGGCCGCTCCGTCTTCACGGGTCAAGCAGCCTTAGGAACCTGCGGCTTCGCGCAGCCGTTCCTGTCGAGGAAACAGCTGGAAATCGGAAATATCCTTGCGATGATCAATCAGGCGCGGCACGGCGACCCGCGAACGGCAGCCCTGGCCCAGGCGCAGCTGCCGGTTCTTAGCAAGCACCTGCGGCTGGCCGATGCCCTGCGTGCATTAGTGTAGCGATCACGTTGCGCGCGCCTGAGCGACCTGCAAGACACGGGCAATGATCGAAGAGCCAGCGTACATCGACACCCATCCCGAACCCCGCTCGCGCATGCTGGGCAAGTGGATGAGCGCCGCGATGGTGGTGGGGTCGATGGTCGGCTCGGGGATCTACCTCCTTCCGACCACGCTCGCGCCCTTTGGGCTCAACCTTGTCCTTGCCTTCCTTCTCACCGGCTTCGGCACGATGTGCCTGGCATTCGCCCTGGCCCGCCTCGCCGCGCGGATCGAGGGCGGACCGTTCGCCTACGTCGATCGCGCGTTCGGCGAGCACACCGCCTTCGTAACGCTTTGGTGCTATACATTTTCGCAGGTCACTGGCGTCGGCGGCGTCGCGATCGCGGTCGCCGGGGCACTGGGTCACATCTACCCAGTGCTGGTATCGGGCCCGCCCCTCATCGCGGTGGCGCTTGGATCGATCGTCGCGCTCCTCCTCGTAAACCTTCGGGGCGCGCGTTCGGCAGGCGCGCTCCAGGTGGTTACAGTCCTCATCAAGCTCGTGCCCCTCATCGCCGTGCTCGTCCTCGTCGGCGCGCGGTTCGGAGGCGGGAAGTCGCTCGAGCCCCTGACCCCGGTCCCGGTGAGCGTCGCCGGGGTGATTTCCGCGGCGGCGCTGATCCTTTTCTCCCTGACCGGCTTCGAGGGCGCCGCGATGACCGCGAACGTCACGCGCGATTCGACGACGACAGTCCCGCGGGCGACGATCTGGGGCACCGGCTTCACTGCCGTCATGTACCTTCTCGCAACCGTCGCAACGCTCCTCCTTCTTCCAAGCCTGGTCGCCGCGAAGAGCGGTTCTCCCTTCGCCGACGCAATTGCCCCGCTCCTTGGAAGCGCCGCGGGGATGCTGGTTGCAGCGATTGCCGCGGTCAGCGCATTTGGAACTGCAAATTCGCTGCTTCTGATCGCAGCGGAGACGGCGCGGACCATGGCCAGGGCCGGCGATCTTCCGCCTTTCGTTGCACGAGCGAACAAATTCGGGGCGCCGGTCGGCTCCCTGCTCGTCTGTTCGGCGTTCGCGGCGCTCTTGGTCTTTGCCAGCTCCTCGAAGAATTTCGTCAGCGTCTATGTCTTCATCACGCTCGTTTCGACGGTTCTGGCGCTGGTTCTCTACATCGTCTGCGCAGCCGCGGCCCTGAAGCTGCGCGCGGGCGGGAAGTGGACGCTCATCATTGCGATCGGCGTTCCTTATTCGATCGCGATGTTCGTGGGGTCCGGCGCCAAGGTACTCCTATGGGCCGCGGCAATCGCTGTCGCGGGACTTCCGATCCGGGCTATCTCGCGTTGGCTAAACGGCTCCAGCCGGGCGGCGGCGGCGCCTCCAGCCGCGCCTCCGGGATCATCTTCCTGAGCTTCTTCGAGAAGCTCCTGAGGCAGACTTCGCTCGTCCCCAGCGGCCCCGCCTCGTAACTCGGCGACTGCATGCCGAGCTGGACTCGGGTGATAAGCTCGGTGTCCTCGGCGTTCACGCGGCGGTTGATGCGCCAGTTGAGGTAGCGGACAGCCTTCATTTCCCGCCGCTCGTCGGGAAGCGCATAGCTGATCTCGCGGATCATCGTCTCCGTCGCGCTGATCGGCAGGAACTGCATGAAGTCCACCTGATCCGGGTAGATTTCGAAGGCGACATTCGGGAAGAGCTTGTAGTAGAGCCACTTGCGCTGGTGCGTCCGCGGCAGATGGTCGATGAGCGGCAGCAATTTCTGGTACGCGCGCTCGGAAGGGTTGGTCGAGATCGCCTCGACGAGATCCCCTTCCATGCGGTCGACATGGTCCTGTGCCTCGATGCGGTAATTGCGCCCGAAAATCCGTGTCAGTCCGGGATGCCCGACGGGAATATGAAGATGGTCCGAATAATTGTCGGCGATCGTCTTCCAGTTGAGTGCGCGCGGACGAAGCGTGACCCGGCCGAGCACCCGGAGATCCTCGAACCGATACGGATCGACCTCTGCCTCATAGGGCTCCATCATCTCAGCGACGGATGGAGCGCCAGGAGCGAGCGTCACGAACAGGAAGCCGCGCCATTTCTCAAGCGCGACCGGGGCCAGCCCGAGCTTTTCCGGCTCAAGGCCGGGATATTCCTGCCGGTGCGGAACACCGACGAGGCGTCCGTCACGAGCATAGCTCCAGGCGTGGTAGGGGCAGGTCAGGACCTTGGCGCAGCCGGCGGTACCGTCGAGCAATCGCGAGCCGCGGTGACGGCAGACGTTGGCAAAGGCGCGCACGTCGCCGTCATCGCCCCTGATGACGAAAATGCTTTCGCCCAGGAATTCGAGCGTCCGCCACTCTCCAGGCCCGGCGATCTCGCTTTCGTGGCAGACGACCTGCGGCGCGGCGCGAAGGAAGGCCTTTTTCTCGGCCTCGAAGAACTCCGGATCAAAATAGAGCCAGCCGGGGAGGCTCATGTCGTCGAGGGCATCGTTGCCCGCCGGGATGCTCTTCAGCTGCGTGGCCATGCGCCCGCTCTGCCACGAGTCGGGCGCCGACCGCAATCCGGGCCGCTCCTAGGTTCTCTTTACTGAGGCGGGAACTGCGCGTTGATGATCGTGCCATTGGGAAGCTGGCACTGACCCGCGCCGCCGCCGGCCATGCCGTAGCTTGGCCTCATCAGCCTGAAGTCGCAGCGCATGAAACCGCCGGGTCCCTGCAGGTTTGCAAGTACCTGACCGCTATAATGCGTGATGGTGTCCATCGACGGGCCCCACGGACCCCAACCGCCCCAGCCGTAGCCCCAGGCGCGGCCGCCCCAGCCGTAGCCCCAGCCCCATCCGGGCCCCCAGCCGTTCCAGAGCGGATCATATTGAGCGACGCTTTCGGACGTGATCTGGAAGAACGGTCCCTGGAACGCTTCGCCGTTGCTGAACTGCGCGATCATCGTTCCGTGCGTCCCGCCGCTTTCGGTCCACGTGAAGTTCACACCGATATTCTGACCGACCACTTGACCCGTGCCGATACCCGACGTCGTGCAAGCGGCAGCGGCAAGCGCAATCAATGAGGCCCCCACAAGCCTGATCGAGAAAGCCTTCATCGTCTTACTCCTTTACTCGCTTATGTTGCGCGCTTCACTGTATGAACGGTGAACCGACGCTTCGGCTCCGATCGTTGACATAAGTTCATGCTTGTGTGTGTACGTAAAGTCCGAAGGTTCAGCCGGCTTGCCTTTTCGGACTGCCTACGTCATAGGCGCCGCGCTGGCGCGAGAGGCTGAGCCTCCGCGCTAGTTTGCTTTGGAAGACAGCCGGAGGGGCGTCCGCATCGGGCGGCGTCAGCGATCGGCCAAGAGAGAGACGTGAACATGCCGCTCTACGAGCATGTTTTCCTCGCGCGCCAGGACCTTGCACAGGCCCAGGTCGATGCGCTCGCGGAAAACGCTACCAAGATTGTCGAAGATAATGGCGGGAAGGTCGTCAAGACCGAGACCTGGGGTCTGCGCTCGCTCGCTTACCGCATCGCGAAGAACCGCAAGGCGCATTATGTGATGCTCGATCTCGACGCGCCTGCCCAAGCGGTCGCAGAGCTCGAGCGCCAGTCGAACATCAACGAGGATGTGATCCGTTTTCTCACCATCAAGGTCGAGGAACATGAAAAGGGCCCGTCGGCGATGATGCGCCGCGGCGAGAAGGAGCGGTCGCGCTCCGACCGCGGTGACCGTCCCGATTTCCGTCCTCGTGAAGAGGAGGTTGAATAATGGCTCGTGCATTCTTCCGCCGCCGCAAGTCATGCCCCTTCTCGGGCAAGGACGCGCCGAAGATCGATTACAAGGACGTGCGCCTGCTTCAGGGCTTCGTGTCGGAGCGCGGCAAGATCGTGCCCTCGCGTATCACGGCCGTCTCCTCCAAGAAGCAGCGTGAGCTTGCGCGTGCCATCAAGCGCGCCCGCCACATCGGCCTGCTTCCCTACATCGTGAAGTAAGGAGAACGACCCATGGAAGTTATCCTACTTGAGCGCGTCGAGAAGCTGGGAGCGATCGGCGATGTCGTCCGCGTGAAGGACGGCTTTGCGCGCAACTACCTGCTGCCGCGCAAGAAGGCGCTTCGTGCAAACGATGCCAATCGCAAGCTGTTCGAAGCAAACCGTGCGCGGATCGAGGAAGAGAATGCCAACCGTCGCTCAGACGCCGAAACGGCGGCAAAGGGCGTCGACGGCAAGACCGTCCAGCTGATCCGGCAGGCCTCCAACACCGGCCAGCTGTACGGCTCGGTCAGCGCCCGCGACGTCGTCGATGCGCTCGAAGCCGACGGTGCCAAGGTGACCAAGAGCCAGGTCGTCCTCGACCGTCCGATCAAGACGATCGGCCTGCACAGCGTGAAGATCGCGCTTCACCCCGAAGTTGCAGTGACGGTGAAGGTCAACGTCGCTCGCTCGCCCGAAGAAGCGGACCTGCAAGCGCAGGGCATCGACGTCATGGCGCAGATGTTCGAGCGCGACACCGCAGCGTTCACGGAAGCTTACGACCCGAACGCCGAACCCGGCGCAACCGCCGAGGCTCCGGCCCAAGAAGCGGAGACCGAGGGCGAACAGCAGCAGGGCTGATCTTCCTCTTAAGGAAACATGGAAAGAGGCCGCTGCCCAAGCCGGGCGGCGGCCTTCTTCTTTGCGCCGAGCCGTTCGTCGCAAAGGCGGTTTGACGATCGGAACGCTCGCTTCGCGTTTATGGTTGAACAGCCGGAGCAAGCGGGGGCGATGTGGAGGAGTATTCGCATGGCCGATCAACGGGACGATCAAACCAACGACAACCAGGCCGATGGCTCGATCTCTGAGCAAGAGAGCCAGAAAAGCGCGTTCGGCCAGCACCAGAATGGTGCTGAGCGTGATGGGACCAGCGGCCAGCCGATCGGCGGCAACGACAGCGCCGCCGGAACCGGCACGCCGCTCAGCCAAGGCGCGGACCCGGGCAGCGAAAGCGCGACCGGACAGGCGAATATCCGCCCCTCAAGTGCCGACACGCTGACAGCCGACGAAAATGCCGGCACCGACTCGACCGGGAGCGAGGGCGGCAGTGGCGAGCGCTCCGCGGGCTCCGAGGGACAGGGCTTCATCGGATCCCAGGGCTCAGGCTCCGACGATTACCTCCAGGACCAGGAAGGCGGATCCTCGAGCGGAGACACGGCCTCAACGTATTCGCACACGACCGGCGGCACCGACTTCGCGGCCGAGGGCCAGGGCGCCCTCGACGAGGATGAAAACGAGTCCGATTCCGGTTCCACCGGCGACGGTTCGCAAGGCGGCGGTTCTTTCTAACAGCAAGACATAGGGCGCCGCGATTCCTTCGAGGAAACGCGGCGCTACTTTTATGCTGCGAGCTTCGCGAGGAGCGCAGTTTCCCGCTCAACCCATGGAGCAATGCTCGGGCGAGCAAGGATCCGATCGACATAGGCAATCGTGCGCGGGTAGCGGTCGGGGTCGACCCGAGTGTTGGTGTGCCGGAAATTGGCGAATGGGCCGGCGACCGCAAGGTCGGCAAGTGTTAGCGTCTCGCCGACCAGATAGCCTTCGCCCGGAACCGCCGTCTCGAGGTAATCGAGGACTGGGGGAAGATCGTTGAGCTCGGCCTGGCGCGCGGCCTCCTCATCGCCGGGACGACCGAGGAATTTCGGGGCGACGATCAAGTTGAAGAAAATCTTGGCACCGCAGCTGACGAGGATCGTGTCGGCGAACTCCTCGAACCAAATGACCTTACCCCTGAGCTTGGGATCGGCGGGTATGAGCGCAGGCTCTGGATATTTGGCCTCGAGATAATGGACGATCGCGCTCGAATCGGCGAGCAGGTAGTCGCCGTCGCGTAGCGCCGGCATCTTGCGAAAAGGGCTGGCCGCCGAGAACTCCTCGCTCGGCTGCCCCGGAACGCTTCCGCTCGGCTGGAGCTCCAATTCGACATGCTTTTCACCAGCGAAGGCGAGCACCTTCCGAACGTAAGGCGATAATGACGAGCCATAGAGAATCATGTCCGGATCCTTCGCTGCAAGGGGGATTTGCCAGTTCCGGCCCGCAGGTTGGGCAAGCGACTGGCGTAGAATATGAACCACGATAGCAGTAACCGCGCGCAAAAGCGCGACCTTGCGAACATTCTTCAGGCACGAGCCGAGTAGCGACGCCGTCGATGAGAAGGAACTGATGGGGGCCCCCGGACCGGTCCGAACGCCCGGGGCAAGGAACTGCCGGCTTCTTTCCAAATTGGTTATCATGTATTGCGCTCTTGAACCGGAATGGTTCTAGATGGAGAGCCGGGCAATGACCACGCGGATTCGCGAACTGCGCAAGGCACGCGGACTAACGCTCGACGACGTTGCGCAGCGCTGCGTTCCGCCAACGACACCGCAAACGATTGGGCGTCTCGAGACCGGGGCACGCAATGTCTCCGTCAGCTGGCTCAACCGGATCGCGGGAGCCCTTGGAGTAGAGATCCAGGACCTGCTCGGAGGTGACGAAGCAGCGGAGCTCAGGGTCGTCGCGATCCTTGGCCGCAGCGAAGCCATGGCCCCGAAGGACGCCTTGACCGTGGTTCCGCCGCGCGCCGCCGATGGACAGGTGGCCGTTCTTGTTGGGGAAAGCGTTGGCGATTATCGCGCCAGCGACGAGATCTGGTGCGAAGCGCTAAGGCCGGAAGAGTTCGGCCGCGCGCTGAACCGCGATATACTTGTTCCCCGTCCCGGCGGGCGTTTCCTGTTCGGCCGTCTCATCAATCGCGACGAGGAGAAGCTTCAGATGCTCCCACTGGTGTCTGGCGGTCGCCAACAGATCGTGGCCAGCCCGGCATGGTTGGGGCTAGCAGTTCGGCTCGTTCGAAGGCTCTAGGAGCTGGCTTTGGACTTGGCCGAAGCCTCTCCTATCGGCCCAGGCTCGCACCGATTCCGGGTCAGCGGCCACCCCAGCGCCGGAAGTGATAACGGCCGTGAACGGGCGCTGCCCGATAAACCTGTCCCGAGGAGCAGCTGATCTTGTAGGCGCCGGGGGCGCCGTCGAGGCTCGCGGTGGAAACGACGCGCCCGCAGCCGTATCCGATGCGCTCGATCGTCCGAGCAATCGTTGCACTCGAAAGCGGCAACGCGGCGACGGAAGTCCCCGTAGAAGCTGAATTGGCGAGCGCCTCGTCGGCGCCGGCGGAAAGGGGCGCCTGCGCGACTGCTTCCGTGGCAGCGACATCGCTCGACTTTGGCTGTGCCGTGTCGAGGGCCGTGCCTTGCTCAGCCGGCTGCTCGATCGCAGCCGGCGCGGCCGCGGATGGGGCCTCGGCTGCAACCGCGATGTTCCTTGTTCGCCGCTGCATGCTGCGGACAGTTCTCGCTGCCACCTGTTCAATCGCATGAGGCGCCGCGACACTCGACTGGTCCGCGACGTCAGGCGGAAGCGCAACCGTTACCGCCGGCTGCGCCTGCACGGGCGCCGCGAGCCGGTCGGGATTGCGATCGGGGAGCGCCATCGCAAAGGTCAGAATTCCAACACCGATCACGGCTGCAGCAAGCGTCGCGCCGGTCCGGCCGATCCTTAGCTGGCCATCCTCGATCTCCGGGGCCTCGGGCATGCGGGTTGGCGAGATTTCGGGAACGGTTTCCGGCCGGGATTGTGGAACCGCCTCGGCGAGCGGCGGCGGACTTGCCTGCTGCTCGCTCCTGCCGAGAGGTTGGCGAATAGATGCTGCGATGAATGTCGCGACGCGCGCTTCGCTCGAAGGGCTGGTGGCGGGCTGCGCCGAGATAGGCGGTGCAGCCCGCGCGGCTTGTTCCGCCCCGCGGTCGAGCCGTTCGAGAAGGCCCGGCCCAGCGGTCGCCGAAGCATATTGAGAAAGCCCGAACGGGACCTTCCCAAGCCCCAGCGACGCATCATAATCGCGGCGCTTCGCAGGGTTGCGCAGCGTTTCATAGGCGACCGTGAGCTGCGCAAGACGAGCGACCGTGATGTCGGGGCGCACCCTTACGCTGCGCATCTGCGATGAAAATGCGCGCACGATTTCATCGGTCGTCGCGTCGGGAGCGACCTGTAACGTATCATAATGATTCGACAGCGATCGCAGCGAACTCGCCATTTCCCACCCCGCAGCTTGAAGCTTCTTTTCGATTCGTAAGTTGCGGAGGAGGCTAATGTTTTTGTTGGTTAACACTCTCCGGTTACGGCCAAGGGAGGATAATTTGGGACAGGGAGCGCAGGGCCCGGCTGATTGCCGGAAAGACAGCCTCATTCGGCGATGGCGGCGGGCTCGCGCGCTGGCTGCTGCGGCCGCCTGGACGCGAACCGAGCTTTCTTGGCGCTGATTTGACGGCCTAGCCTGGCGTGAGCGCGGGCTCTTCCTCCCGCGAGGTCGGCGTGGTGGGCGGTGACGGGCTCGAACCGCCGACCCTCTCGGTGTAAACGAGATGCTCTACCAGCTGAGCTAACCGCCCGCGCAGCATCGTTGCGCAAGGGCCCCGTGCCATGCCGAGGCGCGGCGGGCAAGCGCCGCGGAAGCGGTCAAACGCCCTGCGGGAGCTCGCCTCCGCCCGAAAAGGGCTCGAGGAACGGTTCGAGCCGCGGCGGCTTCCAGCCCGATGTCGCAACGAAAGCACGATTGAGGAACGCGCGTTTGCCGTAACGCAGCGGCTCGCCGTCCGGACCGTCGACGAGGCCGCCTGCGGCGAGCAGGACAGCGTGGCCAGCGGCGGTGTCCCACTCGCTCGTGGGCGCCGCACGCGGGTAAATATCCGCCTTCCCTTCTGCGACGATGCAGAACTTCAGCGACGAACCAACCGAGACATAGCCGCAGCTGCCGACCGCAGCTTCGAGATAGTCGACCGTCGCCTGGTTGAGATGGGACTTGGAGGCGACGGCAGTCGTCACTTCCGAGCGCTTGCGTGTCGAGATCGGGGTACGGCCCTGGCCCTCGTCGAGCCAGGCACCCTCGCCGACGCATCCGCCGTGCAGCCTTCCCGTCGCAGGCGCGAATACCACGCCGAGCCTTGGCGTTCCGCCCTCGATGAGGCCGATGTTGACGGTATAATCATCGCCGCCGCGAATGAATTCCTTGGTGCCGTCGAGAGGATCGACAAGGAAGTAGATATCGTCGTGGGCCGGGATGCGGCCTGCCGCGACCTCTTCCTCGGCGATCACCGGCACTCCAGGCGCTGCCCGCGCAAGCGCTCCCAGGATGATGAGCTCCGCCGCGCGATCGGCCTCGGTTACAGGAGACGCGTCGTGCTTTGACTCGACATCGAAGCCGCGGCGGACGATTTCCAGGATCGCCTCGCCCGCTTCCCTGGCCGCCACCGATAGTTCATCGACGAGACGGGCGTAGTCGATGCTCAACGCGGTGCCATCCTGATGGCGCCGTCGAGCCGAACCGCCGCCGCGTTCATGTAGCGGTTCTCGATGAGGAAGCAGGCTAGCTCGGCATATTCTTCCGGCTGACCAAGGCGCTTGGGGAACGGAACCTGCGCGCCGAGCGCGTCCTGGACGTTGGGCGGCATCATCGCGACCATCGGCGTCTTGAAAACGCCGGGAAGGATCGTGTTAACCCGAACGCCGTCGTTCATGAGATCGCGGGCGATCGGCAAGCCCATCGCGAGCACGCCTCCCTTGGAGGCTGAATATGCCGCCTGGCCGATTTGCCCGTCTTCGGCGGCAACCGAGGCTGTATTGATGATGACGCCCCTTTCGCCGTCTGCAAGCGGCTCGAGGTCGACCATGCCGAAGGCCGCGTTGGCGATGCAGCGGAATGTCCCGATGAGGTTGATCTGGATGGTCAACTCGAACTGCTGCAGGCGGTAGAGCTTCGCAGCCTTCGTCTCCTTGTCGCGGGCAACCGTCTTGGCAGCAGTCGCGACCCCGGCGCAATTGACGAGGATCCGCTCCTGGCCGTGGGCATCGCGCGCCGCCGCGAATGCCGCGCCGACCTTCTCGTCGGAGGTCACGTCCACCTCGCAGAAAACGCCGCCGATCTCGCCGGCAACGCGGTTTCCCCGCTCGGCGTCGCGGTCAAAGATTGCGACTTTGGCGCCGCGCTTAGCGAGCGCGCGCGCGGTCGCTTCGCCAAGGCCCGATGCCGCGCCGGTCACCACTGCCGCCACTCCCTTGATATCCATGTCAGTCCCTCAGCTTCAGATTGCCGCACCGCCTAGGCGCTGAACCCCGCATCCGACAAGACCGGCTTCTGCCGCGAGGCTGATGCGGACGCGCAGCCGGAAGCCGCCATGGCCTCGGTTTGCCAGCCCTATGGGCCGGTTCATCGCGAATGCATGTTGGCTCGGCGATAGGAAGCGCTAGAATCCGTTCGTTTACAGGGTGGGGGAATGCTGTGCCTAGGTTCACGACACTTGCGGTAGGTACCGGACTGGCGTTGGCGCTGTCGGCAGGCCCTGCTTTTGCGGCCGCTGCCGCGAACGGGCAAGTCGCAGCAGTGCCGGTGGCCGCCGCCGTCGCAACCTTCTACGATACGATGCACTCGCAGCCGATCTGGTTCCGGGGCGGCGCCAACAATGCCGCGATCGCGCAGCTGACCGCCATCCTCCAGCGGGCACCGTTCGACGGCCTGTCCGAAGGGCCCCAGCTCGCCGCCCAGGTCCAGGCTGCCGCGGTTCAGGCAAACAGCGGCAGGCCCGAGGATATTGCAGGCGCAGAGCGCGTCCTCTCGTCCGCCTGGGTCCAGTATGTGCAGACGATCAAGCGGCCCACGACGGGGATGATCTACGCTTATCCGGTGCTTCAGCCGCAGGGCGGCGGGGCCAATGAAATCCTGCTGACTGCTGCGGCAGCTCCCTCGCTCCAGGCATATCTCGCCAATACCTCCGACGTGAACGCCGTCTACAAGAAGCTGCGCGACGCGGCCTGGGCGCAGGCGCAGGCGAGCGGGAACCTGACTCCGGATCCACGGCTTCTTGCCAATCTCGATCGTGTCCGCTCGCTTCCAGCGAAGGGGCGCTTCCTCCTCGTCGATGCCGGGTCCTCGATGCTCACCCTCTACCAGGACGGGCAAGTGGTGGATTCCATGAAAGTGATCACCGGCACCGAGGAGCTGCCGACGCCGCTCATCGCGAGCTATATGTATTACATCACCTACAATCCCTATTGGCATGCGCCCGATCATCTCGTCCGCAAGACGATCGCGCCCAACATGCTCCACCTGGGCCCCAGCTATCTCAAATCCCACGGCTATCACGTGATCACCGACTGGAGCGAGCATCCGACGTTCGTGGATCCGGCCAGCGTCGACTGGAAAGGCGCAGCTTCGGGCAAGGTCCATCTCAAGATCCAGCAGGATCCGGGCCCGCTCAATTCCATGGGAATCCTCAAGTTCCCCTTCCCCAACCCGCAGGACATCTACCTGCACGACACGCCGGACCATTCGAAGTTCAACCTCGCCAACAGGAACCTCAGCAACGGCTGCGTTCGTGTCGAAGACGCACGGCGGCTCGGCACCTGGCTGCTCGGCCGTGAGCCGGTGTCGCCCGGCAGCGAGCCCGAGCTTCGCGTTCAGCTACCGCGGCCGACGCCAATCTATCTCACCTACATCACGGCCCAGGTGAACGGCGGAAAACTGAGCTATCTCCCCGATATCTACGGCTGGGATCGCCAGGCGCCGCAATTCGCCTCCAACTGAGGCTGGGCGGCGCTGAGCGCGCTTGCTTTGTCCTCCTTGGATGAACCGAAGCGCGCAAACGAGAGACTTACCCCAGCGACGAGGAGGTCGTTGATGCTTGCTTTGCGCCATACAATCATGATTGCGGCCGCTTGTTCGGCGCTCGCTCCTGTCCCATCCGCGGCCGCGCAGCCCGCCGCTCTCACCGTCGATATCGCAAGCTATAGCTTTGCTCCCAAGCCGATCCAGCTCGCCGCCGGCAAGCCAGTGACGCTCACCTTCGCAAACCATTCGGGAAGCGGCCACGACTTTACCGCCAAGGAATTCTTCGCCGCATCGACCATCATTGCGGGCGCCGCGCCGGGAGGCCGCATCAACCTCGCCGGGCGGGAGACCAGAAGCATCACGCTCGTTCCCAAAGCAGGCACCTACATGGCGCACTGCAGCCATTTCCTCCACGCATCGATGGGGATGACGGACCAGATCATCGTTCAGTGATCGATCCTTCTTCCCGCTCGATCGAGAAGAGTTGATCAGTGGACCCGGCTTGAGCTCCTGCTCACACCATATGCTCGGAGTGGCCGTAGACGAGGATCGTCATATAGCCCTCGCGCTGAACCTTCTCGGCGCCGCGAACACTGGCCTGGAACCGCTCCGCGGTCGCATCGTCACAGCTATACTGGGGCTTCATTGCCCCTGAAGCGGCGACCACGCGGCAGTTCTTCACTGCGCCGCGGCCGTCGATTGCAAGCGCCATCACCTGGCCTCCGAGCAACGTGTCGCCGGTCGCCAGCCTCGGCTCAGTCGGTGCCGCGCCAGGATTGAACCGGCGCTCGAACGTGATGCGGGTCACTTCGCCCTTTGAGGAGGATGCCTCGCTGACCGCCGCCGCCTCGTCCGAGTTGACGTTACAGCTCTCCGCGTCGGCCGGATTGATGCTGGTCTCGTAGCGGCAGGCCTCGGGCTTGCCGTTACCATCGAGGGTGACAGTAACCTTCTCCCACCAGGGAGAACTCGAAACGAGCGTGTCAGTTGAGGTGGTGGAGGTAGCTGGAGCAGCATTGGCTGTGACAGCCGCGGCCGAAACCACGAGCAAGGCGGCAAGCTTGAGCACTTTCAAACTCCTTCGCGCCCGCCGCTCCGGCGACCTCATTGCCGCCGCCAACCTGATTCGCCCAACGCGCGGGCGAGAGTTGGTTTCCGTCCATTTTTCGAAGGTGCCTGGCGCGGCTTCGCCGTGCTCGCCAAAATGACGTGGCAGCGCGCTAAAAGCAGGGCTGCGAGCCTGCCCAAATAGAAATGGGGGCCGGCATTGCTGCCAGCCCCCACTGCGCCGAGCGAAGGATATGCCGGTGTTCGTAACCTGGTTCCAGTTGCCCGAAGGCTTCTAAAAACCCGCTCTCGATCCTGGCTCACCAGCTCAGGCGTCGCTTCCCACCGAACTGCTCCCTCTTGCGAGGAGCCCGATCGACCTACTTGACTGCGCGGCCCGAAGGTTCGCTGGTCTTTCGCTCTTTCCGGCCCGGCGTCTGGAACCGAAGTTCCTCGAAGCCAAAACCATCCAGTGTTCTGCGGCCCTTCTTGGGAAACCCTCTATCGCGTCCCGCTTCGCTCACCGAATTCCACAAGGAAATCCGGGAGCCGCGTCGCGCGACAGGAAGATTCCTCTTCCGGCGCCTCTTCCCGGCTGGCCCGAAAAGAACCGAGGTTCTTCTCATTCCTGCCGGCGGAGATCGGACCTTTGGTCACCTGCCGCGCCCGCTTGCCGTTGCCGGCTCCTGGGGAGGCCGGGACCGCCGTCCCGATCACCTGCTCACAATGCACACCCGCGCCGAGTCGCAAAAGCAAAAAATGCAGGCTTGACCCTGTGGATAACGGGGATATCGGGCACAATCGCAGGGGCCTTCACCGATTCGTCCAGTCGGCCGTGCATCGGTTGCCGTTCCGTTCTCCTCCGCTTACTTCGGCCAAGTGCCTCAATCATCCGTTCCAGCCACCGAGCCCGCTTATCTGCACGGCCTCAATGCGCCCCAGCGCGAGGCCGTGCTGACGAGCGAAGGGCCAGTCCTCGTTCTCGCCGGTGCCGGCACGGGCAAGACCGCTGCCCTCACCGCTCGCCTCGCCAACCTGATCGCGACGCGCAAGGCATGGCCGAGCCAGATCCTCGCGGTCACCTTCACCAACAAGGCTGCGCGCGAGATGCGCGAGCGCGTGGGCGCTCTCTCGGGCGGTGCGCTCGAGGGCATGCCCTGGCTTGGCACCTTTCACTCGGTCGCCGCAAAGATGCTCCGCAGCCACGCCGAGCTCGTCGGGCTGCAGGCCAATTTCACCATTCTCGACACCGACGACCAGCTGCGGGTGCTCAAGCAGCTGATCCAGGCCGCAAACCTCGACGAGAAGCGCTGGCCCGCACGCCAGCTCGCCGGCGTCATCGATCGATGGAAGAACCGTGGCTGGACTCCCGCGCAAATCGACGCAGGCGAATCCGAAGCCTTTGCAGCCGGTCGCGGCGGCGAACTCTATGCCCAATATCAAAATCGCCTGAAGACGCTGAACGCGTGCGACTTCGGCGACCTCTTGCTCCACATGCTGTCGATATTCCGCAGCCACGCCGACGTGCTCGAGGCCTATCGGGATCGTTTCCGCTACCTCCTCGTCGACGAATATCAGGATACCAACCAGGCGCAGTATGAATGGCTGAAGCTGCTCGCCGAGCCGCGCCGCAACCTCTGCGTCGTCGGCGACGACGACCAGTCGATCTACTCCTGGCGGGGCGCCGAAGTCGCGAACATCCTGCGGTTCGAGAAGGACTTCCCGGGCGCCAAGATCATTCGGCTGGAGCAGAACTACCGCTCGACCTCGCACATCCTTGCCGCCGCCGACGGGCTCATCGCGCATAATGCCGGCCGCTTGGGCAAGTCCCTCTGGACCGACGCCGGGGACGGTGAAAAGGTGCGGGTAATCGGCGTTTGGGACGGCCCCGAAGAAGCCCGCCGCGTCGGCGAGGAGATCGAGGGGCTGAGCCGCAACGGGCTTGGCCTCAACGAGACCGCGATCCTCGTTCGCGCCCAGTTCCAGACCCGCGAATTCGAGGAACGCTTCATCGCGATCGGTCTCCCCTACCAGATCATCGGCGGCTTCCGCTTCTACGAGCGCGCCGAGATCCGCGACGCCATCGCCTATCTTCGCCTGATCCGGTCGCCAGCCGACGACCTTGCCTTCGAGCGCATCGTCAATACGCCCAAGCGCGGGCTCGGCGACAAGGCGGTGGCGACGATCCACCAGCAGGCACGCAGGGGAGAGGAGCCGCTTCTGATCGCCGCCGCGCACCTGCTCGACAGCGACGAGCTGACCTCGCAGGCCCGCCGCTCGCTCGGCAATTTCGTCGCCGACCTCGGCCGCTGGCGCGAAATGGCAGCCTCCCTTCCCCACCCCGAGCTGGCCCGGATCGTCCTGGAGGAGTCGGGCTACACCGCGATGCTCCAGGCCGACCGTTCGGCCGAGGCCGCGGGACGGCTCGAGAACCTCGCCGAGCTCACGCGCGCGATGGAAGAATATGAATCGCTCGGCGCCTTTCTCGAGCACGTCAGCCTCGTCATGGACAATGACGAGTCGCGACCCGGCGAGAAGGTCACCATCATGACCATCCATGCCGCCAAGGGGCTGGAATTCGACACCGTCTTCCTCGCTGGCTGGGAGGAGGGAGTTTTCCCCTCGCAGCGATCGCTCGATGAAGGCGGCCTCGCCTCGCTCGAGGAGGAGCGCCGTCTCGCTTATGTCGCGATCACGCGCGCACGCCGCCGCTGCACCATCGTCCATGCCGCAAACCGCCGCATCTACGGGCAATGGACAAGCTCGATCCCGAGCCGCTTCCTCGCCGAGTTGCCGAAGGCGCATATCGAGGAAGAGACAAGCATGACGGGCGGCGAGAGCCTGTGGCGCGCGCAATGGTCAGAGCGGGCCGATCCCTTTGCCCATCTCGGACCCGCGCAAGCGATGCGCGCAAGCACGCGCGGCCCCGGATGGCAGCGCGCGGCGCGCGGCAATTTCAACCCTGATCCCCAGCGGATCATCGAGGCGCGCGCATCTGCGGTCAGTCTCGGCAACCAGGGCCGGACCGACCTCTCGCTTGGCCAGCGCGTCTTTCACGGCAAGTTCGGCTACGGCACCATTGCCGCAATCGAGGGCAACAAGCTCGAGATCGACTTCGAAAAAGCGGGCAGGAAGAAGGTGCTCGACAGTTTCGTCACGGCGAGCTGAACGAAGTCGCCAGCGTCCGTTCCCGCGCACAAATCGCGATCAGCGCTGCGCCTGGACGGTCTTGCGCACCCACGGGATGATCGAAGTCCAGCTCAGCTCCTCCATCACCTCGACGCCGACGAGGCCGCCCCGCTTCCAGACGACTTCCCCCGGCGGGATGTTGAGGCCTTCGACGAACGGCGAGACATAGGCGCCCACCGCCGGCAGTTCATCGCCTTCGATCTGCAATCCGCGCGCGGAGATGTTGCGAAGCGTCGCGATCCAGAACTGTCCGCCGCTCTTCACGTGAATCGGACAGCGCACCTCAAGTCTTGGCATGGTGCGCCGCTCGCGCGCCTGGCTCACCAGCTTGCGGTTGAGGAGCGCGATGACATCGATGCTGTCATCGAAGCGCAGCCCCAGCTCGTTGCGCCCGGTCCAGGCGACCTTGCCGGGGGCGCGTTGGCCGGTCGCGAGCTCGATCGAGGCGCGCTCGCCAAGTGCCGGCACGACATTGCTGCTAACGGTCACGCCGAGGGCGCTGATCTTGCGGATGGAACAGGGTTGGCGCGCGCCGCAGATATAAATGGCGCCGCTGTCGAATGGGCCCTTTTCGTCGGCTGGCCATGCCTCGTCGGGCCATGGGAGACGATCTCCCAGGACAACGGTCGTGACTGAGGAGGCGTCAGTCATGTTTCATCCAGCACGTTCCCTTGGAGCCATGCTCCCGCGCCTGCTAACAAGTCGCTAACGATCGTACCGTTGCGACCTTGCTAGAAGGCGCTCGAGGTGAGCTGGACATCGGCCCGGCGCCAGGCGGTTTCGAACTGCTTTTGAGCCTCTGCGGCCTCGCCCTCCCGCTTCTGGGCCGCGAGCGCCTTGTTCAAGCCGAACCAGGACCAGCCATTGTTGGGATTGCGCTTCAGATCTTCGCGGTAGACTGCCTCGGCTTCGGCCGGCTTGCCGGAAAGAAGCAGTTCGGCACCAAGCAGGTGACGGGCCGGAAAAAGCATGTCCCGAGGCTCGTTGTAGGCAAGCTTGTCCTCGGCGCCGACAGCCTCGCTCAGGAGCGCAGCCGCGTCGTCGTGCTTCCCTTCGCTGCTTGCGAGGCGCGCCTCGGCCTTGAGCTGGCCAATTTGATAGAGCGAGCGTGCAGGGTTGCTTCCCTGCGTTGCGTCCGCCGGGACAGCCCCAATCAGCTTCGCAGCCTTGGCGAGCTCCATCTTCGCCTCGGCGAGCTCGCCGGTCGCAGCAAGGGCGGTGGCCCGCCCCTGCAGGTAGCTGATTGTCGCCCCGGTGAGCTGCGGGCTGGGCGCCTTTTCGCTCAGCATCGCATCCCACATGCCGAACTTCGTCAGCGCGTCGTAGAGATAGCCTGCCGACCAGTCGGATCCCGGCATCGCCATAAGCAGCGCATCCGGCATGTGCTCGCGCGCGCTCCGAAGCGCCGAGATCGCCTCGGCGCGCCGTCCCTCCATTCCCGCAGCTGCGCCGAGGAACTGGAAGTTGTGGATGAGATACATCGGATAATAGTCGGGCGGCGCCGTCTTCTTGAGATATGCAAGGTCCGCGGCGGCGCCTTTGCGGTTCGCTTCAGCCGCTTCCTCGTAGCGGCCGACGCGCTGCATGATGTGGGCAGGCATATGTTCAAGATGCCCAGCCGCCGGCATCATCCCCTGCAGCGCCTCGGCTGCCGCAACGCCCTCCTCGGGATGCTGCGAGGCTTCAACGGCGTGGATATAGTAATGATTGGCTCCGGGATGCTTGGGATCCTTGTCGAGCACGCGGCGAAGCGTGCTGACGATCGCTGCCGTGCCCGGGTTGGGCGAACCGTCGGCGTTCCACAGCTTCCACGGGTTCGTGTTCATGAGCGCCTCGGCGTACATCGTCTGCACATCGAGGTCCTTGGGATAATGTTTCGCGACCGCGCGCATCGCCTCGACGTACGCGCCAAGGAGCGGCTTGCTGTTCGACGGATCGACTGCGCCAGTGCCGTGATAGCGCTTGGCCACAGCAGCGATCAGCGCTCGTTCGACCGGCGTCGAACGCGAGGCATTGGCCTGCGCCTTTCGCACCGCCTCCCAGCCGACGCGGGCCCGGGGCGAACTCATCATCGGCATGTTGTAATTGGGGCCGAGCGTCAGTGCGACACCCCAGTAGCAGCTCGCGCATTTCGGGTCGATTTGCGCTGCCTTGGCGAAGGACCGGGTCGCCTCGTCGTGATTGAAGGCCCAGATGAAGCGCATTCCCTGGTCGAAATATTGCTGCGCGATGGGCGAACTCGTCGTGATCTTGCGGTGGAAGGTCCCAAGTCCGTCGAAAAGCTGCGCGCCCTTGGCCCAGCCGGCGAGCGTTTCGGGAGGCGCTGGCGCGTTGCCGTCATGCGACTGGGCGGAGCCTGGACCTGCGCTGCAGAACGC
>DATIQO010000181.1:0-43712 GCA_035470745.1 Sphingomicrobium sp.
CTCAACAGTGGCGGCCATCTCTCCGGCTTCACGACAGGCCTCGAAAGCCTCAACGGCAAGATCGGCGGATTGCACAAGTCCGACCTCATCATCGTCGCGGGCCGCCCCGGCATGGGCAAGAGTTCGCTGGCGACGAATATCGCTTTTTCTGCAGCCCAGCGTTTCGGGCGGGACATCGAGGATGGCATCGAGCCCGAGAAGTCGGCGGGAGCGCCGGTCGCTTTGTTCAGCCTGGAGATGTCGGCGGACCAGCTCGCGACTCGCATTCTCGCTGAACAGTCGGGGATCAGCTCAGAGAACCTCCGCATGGGCAAGATCAGCCAGCAGGAGTTCCGCCAGCTCGCACGGGCCGCAGCCGAACTGCAAAGCCTTCCACTTTACATCGACGATACGCCAGGTCTCACCATCGCAGCGCTTCGCACCCGCGCCCGCCGTCTCAAGCGGCAGAAGGGGATCGGGGTCGTCGTCGTCGACTATATCCAGCTGCTCCAGGGTAGCGGGAAAGGAAGTGCAGGCGACAACCGAGTTCAGGAAATCTCGGAGATCAGTCGCGGCCTCAAGCAGCTGGCGAAGGAGCTCAACGTCCCGGTGATCGGCCTTTCGCAGCTCAGCCGAGCGGTCGAGCAGCGCGAGGACAAGCGGCCGCAGCTGTCCGACCTTCGCGAATCAGGCTCGATCGAGCAGGATGCCGACATCGTTCTCTTCATCTTTCGCGAGGATTATTACCTCGCCGCCAAGCAGCCGGCGGAAGACCATCCCGGCTTTGCCGCTTGGCAGGAAGAGATGTCGCGGGCTTACGGACGGGCGGAGGTGATCGTAGCCAAGCAACGTCACGGCGCAACCGGCAAGGTGCGGCTCAGATTTGATAGCCGGATCACGAAGTTCAGCGACGCGGTCGACGAAGGCTATTTGCCCGAGATTCGCGGGTAGAAACTTTCCCGGGGAGGGGGGATGAGGGCGCCGGGTTGATCCGGCGCCCTCAGTCGTTTTCCTACGGGCCGATGTCGCCGGCCTGCTGGACCGCCTGCCACGTGACGCCGCGGACGAGGCCAAGGGCCGCGGCAATTTCGTCGTCCCAGCTATAGATGTCGGGTCGGAACTCGATCTTCGAACCGTCCCAGAAGGCGGTTTGGTACAACAAGCGCACGGTGATTGGGCTCTTCAGCTTGACGTAGCTTTCCTGCTGGCCGGCCATTGCTTTTGCAAACTGGTCGCCGACTCCCTCTTCCGTCGCGATCGCGTTGGCGAAGGCGACGGCGTTCTGGACACGGACGCAGCCATGGCTGCGATGCCGCTCGGGAAGCGCAAACAACGCCTTCGCCGGCGTATCGTGCAGATAGATCTGCTGCTTGTCGTCCATGTCGAACTTCACGATGCCAAGCGAGTTCTTTGGGCCCGACTGCTGGACGTAATGGCCGTTCTCCATCGCAAAGTTGTTTTGCTGCAGCCAACTCGGGCTCTTCGTTGCAACCTCTTTCTGCGCGATCGAGTCGGGCACGCGCCACTTGGGATAGGCCACGAGGTTCACGATCGGCGCCTGGATCTGGGGAGTCTGCTTGTCAGGTTCGCCCGCGACGACTTCGCGCCGGTCAATGTGCTGCCCGTCGCGCCAATAGTCGAGGAACGTCCCGGCCGTGTTGACGTCGATCCGGGTCTTCGGCGGGTCGCGCTCGAGCCAGCGCAGGCGCTCCATCGCGACTGCGCATTCACGCCCGAGTCCGCCTGGACCGAGATTGACCGCGGCGAGGGTATTTCCTCCCACGATGCCGTCGGTCGTCAGCCCGAAATCGCCTTGGAGCTGCTTGACGGCCGATACGAGCTGCCCCGAGTAGCGGCCAGCCGGCGCCGCCGCGGCCCGCTGCTGGTTCTGAGGCGGCGGCGCCTCGAGGTAGCCCATCGCGGCCAAGGCGGCCGCAAGAGCGGCAACTCGGCTGTCGCTGCTCCCCGGTTTGATCGGGTCGCCCTGCGGCACGGGCTGGAAGTTCGTCTTGGACGCGAGCTCAAGATATTTCAGATGGGCCTGGCTGAGGGCCTTATATTCGTCGGTCTGGGGCGGCAGCGAGTCGAACCAGTCTTTCAGGTCGCCTTTCTGGACCGCCTGCTCGAACCCCTGCTGAACATCGGCCGACGGCCGCGGGATCGTATAGACAGGATAGAGCTTCGACGGGTCGGAAAAGCCGTGCGCAAGAGCCTGCGCATAGCTTAACGCGGCCTGGGTCAGTGAGGCGCCGTCGGCTCGATTGTCCTTGAGGAAGAGGTCGGGCTTGAGGCCGTTCGCCGGAGCATTCGCAATCTCTTCGCGAAGCTGCTTCTCGAGTTTCGAGTTCCACTGGACCTGCACGCTCGCGCCAGGCCCGGAGGCATTTGAAGTGGCTTGGTTGGATGGGTTCCCGCCATTTGAACAGGCGGAGAAGGCGGCGCTGCACAGGGCAAGGCCGAGGGCCGTGCCGATCAATTTTTTCTGTCTCACATGGGCTTGAACGCGACGATGGACCCAAGCGATCCATTGCCGCTGCAATATGGCCGGCGGCCCGCGCTAATCTTCCTGCATTTTGGGGTCGCGAAGACCCTCCCCGATAGAAGCCCGGGCACGATCGGCTTCGACGCTGGTAACCGGGTAGGCGCAATAGTCGGCCGCGTAGAAGGCGCTCGGGCGGTGATTTCCTGACAAGCCAAGACCGCCAAATGGCGCGTTCGAAGGAGCACCGTTCGTGGGTTTGTTCCAGTTGATGACCCCGGCCCGGACGTTGGCCCAGAAGCGGTCGTACATCTCGGGGCCGCCGCCGATCAGGCTCGCTGCAAGACCGAAGCGGGTAGCATTTGCCTCGTCGATCGCCGCGTCGAAGTCATCGACCCGGATGAGCTGCAAGACCGGACCGAAAATCTCTTCGTCCGGTCGCTCCTTGGCGTCGGTGACATCGATCAGCGCCGGCGTCAGATATGGCCGGTCCTCGATAGGGCGGTCGAGCCGCCGAAGCAGCTTGCCTCCCTTCATCATCAGATTGAGCCACTGCTCCTGCACATGGTCGGCCGCGGCATTGTCGATGACCGGTCCCATGAAGGGTTGCGGATCGGCAAAGGGATCACCGACGATCATCCGGTCAATCAGCTTGCCCATTGCCTCGAGCAGCGCGCCTTCCTCGCCATTCTTCACGATGAGCCGGCGGGCGGCGGTACAGCGCTGGCCGGCGGTGAGATAGGCCGATTGCACGGCGATTACCGCCGCTGCATCGATGTCCTTCGCGCCCCAAACGACGAGCGGATTGTTGCCCCCCAGCTCGAGCGCCAGGATCTTCTGCGGCATTTCCGCAAATTGCTTGTGCAGCGCGGTGCCCGCCCGCGCCGATCCGGTAAAAAGTAGGCCGTCTATACCCGGCTCGGATGCGAGCGCTCGTCCTTCGTCCGGGCCACCGATCAACAGTCTCACGACGCCTTCGGGAATTCCTGCCTCATGGAAGCAGCGGACAAGGAATTCGCCAGTCGCGGGGGTTTTTTCGGACGGCTTGAACACCACCGCGTTGCCCGCAATCAGTGCAGGCACGATGTGCCCGTTGGGAAGATGTGCTGGAAAGTTATACGGTCCGAGGACGGCAAGAACCCCATGGGGCTTGTGACGCACCGCGATTCGGTTGCCGAGGGCCGCTTCCATTTTCCGCTGCGGCGTCCGCTCGGCATAGGCTTCGACGGATATCTGGACCTTGTTGACGACCGCGCCCACTTCGGTTCGTGCTTCCCAGAGGGGTTTTCCGGTTTCCCTCGCGATCAGCTCGGCGAAGTCGGATTCTTTCGTCCGGACTACGTTGGCAAAACGCCGAAGCGCTTCGATCCTGTAGGCGTTGGAGTGCGCGGCCCATGCTGGCCATGACGCGCGCGCCGCGGCAACTTCTGCCGCAGCATCGCCCGTTGGCCCCGACCAGACTTCCTCGCCGGTTGCCGGGTTGGTCGATACAAGTTTAACCACTTCCTTGCGCTCGACGACCAGAGCGCCTTCGTCAAGTTGCAGTTGCATCCTGTTCCATCGCCTCGCCCATTCGACGAACGGCTGTAATCTTCTCGTTGAAAGGCCGCCAGTCGTCGCGCTCATCGATCGCGGACCAGATTGCCTCCACCTCCTCGATATGCATCGAACAGGGCTCAGCGTCCGACCAGTAAGCGTGCGAACGGCTCCGTTCCCGTCCAGCGAGCAGAGTTGCAAGTTCACGAAATTCGTCGCGCGGATAGGCTTCGCGCCCAGGGTCATGTCCTCCCCGCCAGTCGAAGAAGACCTGGTCGATCGAATGCGTTCTGGTCGCCAGCGCTTTCATCAGCGCGGCTGCGATCTCGGCGTCGTTCTCGCCGCGCGCTGCGCCGAGCCGGCGCAACATCGCATCGACAAGCGCTTCTTCGAACCGCGCGCTCCAGGCCGCGAGAAGATCCGAAAGGGGCGCAGCGTCGGCAAGGAGCGAAAGGCAGCCGGCAAGCTGCGCAACGTCCCAGTGGATCGCTTCCGGCTGCCGACCGAAAGAATAAAGGCCGTAATGGTCGAAATAGGCTGCCGTGAAATCAGGGTCCCAGTCGGGGGTAAACCGCCACGGTCCGTAGTCGAAGCTCTCACCGGTGATATTGATATTGTCGCTATTGAGGACCCCGTGCACGAAGCCTGCGGCGAGATAGGAAGCGGCCAGTTTCGCAGTCGCCGTTGCCACCAGATCGAAGAGCCGCAATGCGTTCTCGCTGTCATCGCTGGCGACCGCCTCGCCATATAGGTTGCCAAGGCAGTAACGGACGAGTTTCCCGATGTTCTCGACCTGCCCGAGGAAGGCAAGGCGCTGAAAGGTGCCGATGCGAATATGGCCGTGGCTCAGGCGCGTCAGAACCGACGAGCGTGTCGGCGAGGGCTCGTCGCCGCGCTCGAGCTTCTCGCCCGTCTCGAACAGGGCGAAGCTCTTGGAGCTGTTCACCCCGAGTGCCTCAAGCATTTCGGCCGCGAGCACTTCTCGCAAGCCTCCCTTGAGCGTCAGTCGGCCGTCGGCGCGACGGCTGTAAGGCGTCTGGCCCGAGCCTTTCGTCCCGAGATCGAGCAACCGCCCGCGATCGTCCCTGAGCTGGGCGAAGGTGAAGCCGCGGCCATCGCCGATCTCGGGGTTGTACACGCGGAACTGATGGCCGTGGTATCGCAGCGCGAGCGGCCTCGCGAGGTTGTCGGGAAGCGGGTCGAAACGGCAAAAATGCGCCGTCCATTCCTCGTCGACATCATCAAGGCCGACCCGCGCGGCCCAGCGACCGTTCAGGAAACGCGGGATGCGCTTGGCAAATGTTGCGGGCTCGACGGGATCGTAGAAGTCGGAGCCAAGGCCGAGGATTTGCGGATCGGGGCGGTAGGGAGCCATTTGAGGAAAGTGGCGTCCCGCAAGCGCAGTTCCAACCCTAGCCGACGAGCTGCCTCAGCTTTGCGAGCGCGTCGGGATCGGGCTCAACCGGCGAAATGGTCGTGACGAACCTGCCGGCCCGGTCGAACAGAAGGACGATCGCGCTGTGAGCCATCTGCTGCCCCGTCGGAGCATTGGGCTGGGACTGGGCATAAATCCCGAACTGCTTCTTCACCGCATCAATTTGAGTCTGACTGCCGGTGAGACCGATGATGGGCGAGTTGAACAAGGTGGCATATTGCCCGACTTCCTTCGGGCCGTCGTTTGCAGGATCGATGGTGACGAAGAGGATCTTGAACTTGTCGTCGCTGCCGAGCTGCTGCCTCAGTTTGACCAGGCGTGAGAGGGTCGTGGGACAGACGTCGCCGCAGCGGGTAAATCCGAAATACATCGTGTATGGCGTGCCGCGCAGCTTCTCGCTGGAGAATGGCTTGCCGTTGGAATCAACGAGCGTGAACGGCCCGCCAAAGTTCGACTGTAGAGGTGCGCTTCCCTGCGGGTTAACCGGCTCGCTCCGGATCAGCAGCAAGCCGCTGATCCCGGCCACCGCCAGCACGACGAGGCCCCAAACGAGCATACGAACCCGCTTCAGCGTCGATCCCGTCGGTGCTTTCTCGGTCACAGGTTGAGCGCTCCCTCCAACGCTTGCCGTAACGCAGTGGCCGCGCTGCTCGCAAGCGCAAGAGGAGGTGCGCCAAACGGGCAGGGACCTCGCGATCGAGTCTGACCCGACCGGAACGAGCGATCTACTTGCTCATCCTCAGCATGACCTCTTCAGAACGAATCCGTCGCTGAAGCGGGTTGGGCCTGAATATCTGAGCTCTCGCTCGCTGGCTTTCCCACCTTCACCCGCCGATGTTCATTTCAAGCGGCGAGCGGAATGCCGAGCGCGAGCGATCGAAGGTACAGCGCATCATCAAGCAATGCTGCAGCAGTGACCTCGGCGCCTGCTCCTGGACCCTGAATGATAAGCGGTTGGTCGCGATAGCGATCGGACCAGATCGCGACCCGGTTGTCGGTGCCTCCGCCGCCATGCAAGGCATCGCCGGGTTCTAGATCCCCAAGCTGGACTCGGGCCGCTCCACCTTCGAGGCGCGCGACGTAGCGCAGGCTGGCACCATTGCGCTGCGCATTCCCAAGACGCGCCGAGAGCGGATCGTCGAGCAACCTTAGTCCGGCGTCGAGTTCGGCGATCGGAACCGACGCGAGCGCCGGGGGGACAAGCGAGCGGACCTCGACCTGGTGGCTGTCGATCTCGAAGCCGGCGGCCCGCGCGAGGATAAGGATCTTGCGGCGTACATCCTCGCCGGAAAGGTCTTCCCGCGGGTCCGGTTCGGTGAACCCCCGGTTGCGCGCCTCCCGGACCAGCTCCGAAAACGGCCGGCTCCCGTCGAAATTGTGGAAGAGCCACGCGAGCGAACCCGACATGACCCCGGCAACTGCATGAATGGTATCGCCGCCGGCTCGCAATTCGCGGATCGAGCGCAGCAGGGGCAGGCCCGCGCCGACGGTTGCCCGGTCGCCGAAGGCCGATCCATTGCGTGCGCACGCATCGCGGATGGCTCGCCACTGATCCAGCGACGTTCCGGCGGCGAGCTTGCAAGCAGTTGCGACGTGGATCCCCACCGAAAGACAGGCTGCGTGATTGGCGGCGGTGTCTGCATCAGCGGTCGCGTCGATCAGAATCCTAACCCCATGGTTTCCGAGCGCGGCGACCGCGTCGGCGCGATGACTGTAACGGTGAGCCTTGGGCGCGCGAGGGAGAAGCTCGCGGCAGCGCAGCGGATCGAGCCCTTCCGGGTCGTGCAGGGCAAGCCGGGTGTTCGCTGCGAATATGAGCTTCAGCGCTTCCCCGAGGGGCGAACCTTGCCACTCCGCCAAGCGCCGCAACACGGCGAGGCCAACAGTGCCGGTTCCAAGTAGGGCAACGCGCGCTATCTTATCGCTCATCGACGACATCTTTCAGGCACGCCGAGACACGGCCAAGTCCGCCCTCGATGTCCGCCAGCAAATCATCGAGATGCTCAAGGCCGACGGAAAGACGAAGCAGGCCGGGCGCGATCCCCGCCCGGACGCGTGCTTCTTCGGACATCGCGGCATGGGTCATGGTCGCCGGGTGAGCGACGAGGCTTTCGACTGCGCCGAGTGATTCGGCGAGGGTGAAGCATGTCAGGCCTTCGACAAAGGCTTTGACCGACTTCTCGCCGCCCGCGAGCTCAAATGACAGCATTGCTCCAGCTCCGCGCTGCTGCCGAGCAGCGATCGAGTTTCCGGGATGATCGGGAAGCGCTGGATAGTGGACTGTCCGCACTTCGCAGGTGTCGAGAAGGAACTCGGCGATCGCCGCGCAATTCTGCTGCTGAATGGCAAGGCGTGCGGGAAGGGTCCTTAGTCCCCGCAGCGTCATATAGCAGTCGAACGGAGAAGCCGTGACGCCGAGCGCGTTGCCCCACCAGGCGAGTTGCTCGAGCAAGGCGGCGTCGCGTGCGATCGCCGCGCCACCCACGACATCGCTGTGACCGTTGATATATTTGGTCGTCGAGTGGATGACGATATCCGCGCCATGTTCGATGGGACACTGAAGAGCAGGCGACAGGAACGTATTATCGACGACCACCAACGCGCCAACGGCCTTTGCCAGAGCAGACACCGCGGCAATGTCGGTGATCCGAAGTAACGGATTGGACGGCGTTTCAACCCACACGAGCGTGGGCTTGCGTTCGATTGCAGCTTGCATCGCGACAACATCGGTCAAATCGCAGGTGTCGAGATCGAACGCGCCCTTCGCGGCGAGCGCCGTGAACAGCCGCCAGCTGCCGCCGTAGCAGTCATGCGGAATAAGCAGCCGGTCGCCGGGCTTGAGCAGCGTATGAATGACGAGCGCAATCGCGGCGATCCCCGTTGCGGTGACAACTGCGCCGGCGCCGCCTTCCAGCGAGGCCAATGCGTCGCCCAGTTGATCTCGCGTCGGATTGCCGCTGCGACTGTAATCGTAGCGGCGCTTGCGGTCGAAGGCCTCGAAGCTGAAGTTTGCCGAAAGGACGAGCGGCGGCACGACCGCGCCGAAGCTTGCGTCGATATCGATTCCGGCGCGCACCGCTCGGGTCGAAAGCGCTTTCGTCATTGGCTGTGCTCCAGGGATGAGAGGAATTGAGCGATGATCGCGGCAACCTGCCGCACTTCCTTGAGGAAGGCGTCATGACCGTAAAGGGACCGAATGACGTGAAGTCTCGTCCCCGGCACGGCGCGGGCTAAGGCCTCGATGTCCGCTTTCGGAACGAGGGCGTCGCGGTCGACTGCTGCGATGGTCAACGGCACGTGAATGTCCGAAGGCTCGATGCGGTGGAGGTCGATGGATTCCGACAAACGCCGGTAGGCGGTCGCGCTCATTCGCTGGCAATGACGCGCGCCGTGGCTCGCGAGATATTGATCGGCGCCGACGCGCAGGCGTCCATCACTCGCGATGGTGGGCGCCTGGGTGAAGCGCTCGGCAAATTCTTCCGGCGTGCGATAGGTAAGCATTGCCATTGCGCGCGCGAGGGCGATCCCCGCTTCAGGAGAAGCCGCCGATTCGCCTAGCGCCAAGGCCTGGCGCTGGAGAGACCGGCACGCGCTCGAAAAAGGATGGGAACGGCTTGCTGCGCTGATCGCCAGCAGCGCGCCGAGGCGGTCGGGATGGCGCGCGGCAAAATGCATGCCGGTCATCGCCCCGTAGGAAGCGCCGATGAAGGCGGCCACGTCGGCAATCGCAAGATCACCCAAGAGAAATGCGATTGCCGCCGCCTGGTCGGCTGGATCAATGGGCAGATCGATTGCTCCGTCAGCGCCGAGCCAGTCAATGGCCAACACCCGGTAATCTTGGAGCGGGAATGCGTCACGCTGCACGTCCCACCAGGCAGCTTCCGGAAACTCGTTCGACGAGAGGACATGCCGGCCTGCTGATATTCCGCCGGCGACGATCAACAGCGGTCGATCGTGATGACCGATAATTTCAAATCGCAGCTTGGTACGTATTTGTCCGCCGTGCCGGAGCGTCAGCGACATCGGAACTTCGCCGCGAATTGCAGATGGATGCCACGGAGATACGCCCGGTGCTCTAACGCCCCCTTCTTCCTCTTCACGGTTACTTCGCACCCTTGGCGTCATTCTTACCTCGCTTTCGTCCAGCGAGGCATGCGGGGTGGCTGACAGCGGGTCCCACCCGGTAAAAAGGGTGAGCCTCAACCATCTGCCGGCGGACCTCAGGTCCCCGCAGGACTTGGCACCGTTGGCGCGGCTTTCGCTCGCTCCTGGTTGCCCCGGCGTCTTCGGGCCTGTCCCTCAGCCGGTCTCGATGGATTGCCGCCTAGTGCAGAGCGCCGAATGCACTGTCAACATGGATCGGAATAGCCAGGCCTTCCCAGGAAGCGGAATGTGAATTGGCACGTCGCTTGCTAGACTGGAAACGATGAAAAACGTCGCAGTCAGGAGCGCGCGCGCAAGCGAAGCCGGATGGATGGCCGAGGCCGTGTCCAAAAGCGGACACCCGGCGTTCAAAGCCGGACAGCGCGGGCCAACTTCTTATGCGAATGGAGGCCCGAGCCGGAATCGAACCGGCGTGCAAGGATTTGCAGTCCTCTGCGTAACCACTCCGCCATCGGGCCTGGGAGAGTTTGCGTCTTTGCCGCGACGTTCACCTCGCGGTCAAGCCCGCCGCTGCAGCTATGCGTCTTTCGATGAATGGCGGTTGGCGGCGCAGCAAGCTCCCGATATGAGCGCCGACATCTTGAACTCCAAGTGTATTACAGGCATATAACAGCAATGACCGTGCAGACCCCGATTCCGGATTTTGCCGCTGCCCGGGCGGCAATGGTCGAAAGCCAGTTGCGGCCGCAGGGCGTCACCGACGCCGCGGTCCTCGAAGCGATGGGCACGGTCGAACGGGAAAAATTTGTCCCGCAGCAGACTCGGCCGCTTGCCTATGTCGATCGCGCTCTCCCGCTCGGCGACGGCCGATTCCTCCCCGCCCCGGCGGTCCTTGGATCGCTTCTGAGCCAGATGATGCCGATCCGGGGCGAACGCGCATTGGTGATTGGGACGGGCACCGGTTATTCGGCTGCCGTCCTTCTCGCCATGGGCATCATTCCGACAGCGCTGGAGAGTTCGCCAGAGCTCGCTGCGACCGCGCGGGACAACGGGATCGATATCGTCGAGGGGCCACTCGAAGCGGGTTGGAAGAAGGCTGCGCCTTATGACCTGATCCTGGTTGACGGCGCGATCGAATATATCCCCGACGCAATTGTCGAGCAGCTCGCGAATGGTGGACGTCTCGGAGCGGCGTTGGTTGACCGCGGGATCACTCGGCTCATCGTCGGCCGCAAGTCTGGCGGCGCATTCGGCTATCTGTCCATGAGCGATGCCGGCGTACCTTTTCTGCCCGGGTTCACCCGCCCAATGTCATTCATTTTCTAAGAGGTTTTTCCGAGTGGTTCGCAAGCTTCTCACCGGATCGCTGATCGCGGCCCTGTTTGCCGGCACGGCCAACGCCGACACGCTGCGCGAAGCGCTCGTCTCGGCCTATCAGACCAACCCCACGCTGAGCGCACAGCGCGAGACGCTGAAGGCGACCGACGCCACCGTCGCAATCGCCAAGGCGGCGGGCCGGCCTCAGGTAAGCGGCACCGTGGGTGTCAACCGCGACCTCAGCCGAAGCGGAATTCTCGAGACTGGCGGCCACGGCCCGACGCTCTCGGCGGGGCTAGATATCAGCTACCCTTTATTCAACGGTGGCAGCGTCCGTAACAACGTTCGCGCCGCGCAAACCCGAGTAGAAGCAGGCCGGGCAACCCTTCGCGCGGTCGAAGGCGATATGTTCACGCAGGCGGTTACCGCCTACATGGACGTGATCCGAGACCGGGCGATCGTCGAGCTCAACCAGAACAACGTAAAGGTGCTCGAGACCAACCTCGAGGCGACGCGCGACCGTTTTCAGATCGGAGACCTCACACGCACCGACGTTGCGCAGTCGGAAGCACGGTTGCAGCTTGGCCGGTCCCAGCTTGCCGAGGCGCAGGGCCAGCTGACGTCAAGCGAAGCGACCTATCGGCAGGTCGTTGGTCATGCTCCAGGTACATTGGCTCCGCCGCCGCCCCTGCCGCCGCTCCCGACGACGCCCGACGAAGCGGTTCGAATCGCGCTTGCGAGCAACCCTGATCTGGTTGCCATCTCGCACCAGGCGATCGCCTCGGGCTATGACGTAAGGGTCGCCGAGGCGAGCCGACTGCCGACGCTCGCCGCTGTCGGCAGCGGAACCTATGTGAACGAGCTCGGCGGTTCGATCGGAGGTCTGCCAAGTAGCGGCGGACAGACGACGATCGGGCTGAGCGCCAATATTCCGATTTTCCAGGGAGGCCTTCCTGCGGCGCGTATCCGCCAGGCGCAGGCGCAGCAGGGACAGGTGCTTGAGCAAGTGGTCGGGACCGAACGCGCCGTCGTCCAGGCCGCGCGAGCAGCATTTGCCACTTATGATGCAGCGCAGCGGGCAATCCAGGCCGAAACCGTCGCCGTGCAGGCGAACGAGCTCGCGCTCGAAGGCAACCGGGCAGAGCAGAGCGTTGGCACCCGCACCATCATCGAAGTGCTCAACGCGGAGCAGGAGCTCCTCAATTCGCAAGTGGCGCTCGTCAGCGCCAAGCGCGATGCCTACGTCGCCGGGTTCCAGCTCCTGAATGCGATGGGCCAAGCCGAAGCGCAGGATCTTGGGCTAGAGGGCGGGGCGCTCTATGATCCGCTCGGAAATTACCGCCACGTCGCCAACAACTGGAACGACTGGGCGAGCGATCCGCAACATCCGACCATTGCTACGCGCACCGTCAGCCCGGAGGAAATGCCCACGAATCCGATCGTCACCCCGCAGATCGACCCGGCGCGTGTGGACACGTCGCCGCCCGCATCAACGGGCGTGACTGCAGCGCCGCCGGCGAGCGGCGTTACTCCTGCGCCGTCATCGTCGCCTGAGCGCGGCTGATTGCGACGGGGGCGTGACTCTGTCGCGCCATTGAAGCTATTGCACCCGGCATGCAGTCCTCTGGCCGCGAACCCTCGATGGAAGACATTCTCGCGTCGATCAAGAAAGTGATCGCCGAGGAAAAGGAATTGCGCTCGACCGTTCGCCCTGTCGCCGCTTTCGAAGATGAACCGCTCCCCGAGGAGAACGCGGCGGGCGACGAGGACGTGCTGGAGCTTGTCGAACCTCTTGCGCCGCCGGCGGATCTGGGACCCCCACTCATCGATGAGGATGTCGCAGGTCAGAGCCGCCAGGCTCTCGAGCAACTGCAAACCGTCGCCGCGACCATACCTGCCGCACCCCAGGTCAACCCGCTCGAGGAGATGGTCCGCGAGATGCTTCGCCCGATGCTGAAGCAATGGCTCGACGAGCACCTGCCGCAAATGGTCGACGAACATGTGAAGCGGGAAATCTCCCGAATTACGGGGCGGCCGCTCTAGCGGCGGCATCGCCGCGCGCCGGCTTGCCTCTGCCCCTCGCTTTCAGACGGCGGATGCTGGCAGCCAGCGATGACTGGCTCGTCGCCTCCAGCAATACGGCTGTTGACGGTATCGGTGCGGCCGCTACGCCTGCGTCATGATCAAGCCGTCGCTCCTCCTCGCCGCCGCAGTCGCCGCGCTCGCCTCTTCGCCCACTGCCGCCAGGCCGATGACGCCCATCGATCTCCAGTCGATCCACCGCCTCGGCTCGCCCGACGTCTCACCGGATGGCCGTCTGGCCGTTTTTACAATCTCCTCGACCGACTGGGCCAAGAACAAGCGGGTCAACACCCTTAACCTCCTCGACCTGTCGAAGCTGGGAGCGCAACCTCAGCCCATAGCCGGCGCCGAGACGGGCCACGACGCGGCCTTCGGCGCAGACGGTTCGCTCTGGTTCCTCATGCCGGTCGGTGATCGCGACCAGCTGTTTCACCTGACAATCGGCGGCGCTCCGGTCCAGGTCAGCAACTTCAAGGGCGACGTCGGCGGCTTCAAGATCGCGCCTTCGGGAACGGAGGTAGTCGTCTTTGCCGACCGCGACCTGCGCTGCCCCGATCTCGACTGCGCCGATTTGCCTGAAAAGAAGGCGATCGGCTCTGGCCGGACTTACGATCAGCTGTTCATTCGTCACTGGGACACTTGGGTCCAGCCCGGCGTTCGCTCGCGACTCTTCGCCTTTCCGGTTAACGGCGGCAGGCTGAGCGGGCGCGGCATTCCGATCGAAGGCAATCTGGTTGGCGATACGCCGTCCAAGCCGTTCGGCGGCCCCGAAGAGATTGCCTTCTCCCGTGACGGCCGGACGGTCTACTTCGCCCTTCGGGAGGCTGGACGGACCGAGGAGCTTTCGACCAATCTCGATATATTCGCGGCACCGGCCGACGGGTCGGCACCCCCTGTAAACCTAACGGAGGCGAACCAGGCGACGGATACGCTCCCGACCGTATCGCCCGACGGTCGCACGCTCGCCTATGTCGCAATGGCGCGTCCGACCTACGAAGCTGACCGCCAGGTCCTGATGCTGCGCGACCTTGCTTCAGGCCATGTTCGTCCGCTGACGCAGGCCTGGGACCGTTCGGTTGGATCAATCGAATGGGCAAAGGATGGAAAAAGCATCCTCGTGACGGCGGAAGATACGCTCGAGACGCCGGTCTTCCGGGTCGACGTCGCGAGCGGCAAGGTTTTTCGTCTCACCGGCGAGGGCAGTTACGCAAATGTCCACGCGCTCGGCGGCGGCGGTGCGATCGTGACCATGAACGATATCAAAGAGCCGGACGATCTCTATCGGCTCGACGGTCGAGGCCGCGCGACGAGGCTTACGAACCTCAATCGCGACCTGCTTGCCGAGCTCGATCCCGTCACGTTCAGCAAGTTCAGCTTCGCGGGCGCGAACAATGATACGGTCTGGGGGTGGACGCTCAAACCGGCCAATACGACGTCCCCACTGCCGATCGCCTTCGTCGTGCACGGCGGACCACAGGGCAGCTTTTCCGACAGCTGGTCCTATCGCTGGAATCCTCGGCTCTTCTCTGCGCCCGGTTATGCCGTGGTCAGCGTCGATTTCCACGGCAGCGAGGGCTACGGGCAGGCATTCACCGACGCAATCCACCGGAACTGGGGCGGCTGGCCGCTCGAGGACCTGCAAAAGGGCCTGGCCTACGCAACTGCGCATGACGCGCAGCTCGATGCCAATAAGGCGTGCGCGCTCGGGGGCTCCTATGGCGGCTACATGATGAACTGGATCGAGGGCAATTGGCCTGACCGGTTCAAATGCATCGTCCAGCACGACGGGGTCTTCGATGCGCGGGCCATGGCCTATGAGACCGAGGAGCTATGGTTCGATGAATGGGAACACGGCCAGCATCCTTACTACGAAGCGCCGCAGGAGTTTGAGCGGTGGAACCCGGTCAATTTCGTCGAGAAGTGGAAGACGCCGCAGCTCGTGATCACCAGCGAGAAGGATTTCCGCATCCCCTATACGCAAGGGATTGCAGCCTTCACCGCACTGCAGCGACGCAACATCCCGTCCCGGCTGCTCATCTTCCCGGACGAGAACCACTGGGTCCTCAAACCGAAGAACTCGGTGCAGTGGTACCATGAGGTGTTCGGCTGGATGAAACAGTGGCTGGGCGAGGGTCAGGACGTGAACGATGCGATCCCGGAGGCTTCGCCCCAGGCAGTTCGTCCTGAACGAGGGAAGTAGCGTCACCAACGACCAACGCGGCGGCGTTGCACGCCGCTCGGGCCGTGTTTCATGCTCATCGCCTGCTGTGCGCGTTCGCGCGGTGTTGATGCTGCACCGCCGCATCGCTAACCGCGTCCTGGCATGAGTGAGCTTAGCAAGACGTTCGAGCCCCGCGAGATCGAAGATCGCTGGTACGGGCACTGGGAGAGCGAAGGCCTGTTTCGCCCCCATCGGCCCGATGCGCAGCCGTGGACGATCGTCATGCCCCCGCCCAATGTCACGGGCTCACTTCACATCGGCCATGCGCTCGACATCACGCTTCAGGACGTGCTCGTGCGCCGCGAGCGGATGCGCGGGAAGGACGCGCTTTGGGTCGTCGGCACCGATCATGCCGGAATCGCGACGCAGATGGTGGTCGAGCGGACAATCGCCGGCCAGGGCCTCACCCGCCAGAAGCTTGGCCGGGATGCCTTCCTCGAGATCGTCTGGGACTGGAAGAACACGTCAGGCGGAATGATCACGCGCCAGCTACGCCGTCTCGGCGCCAGCTGCGATTGGGCGCACGAACGCTTTACGATGGACGAGGGATTCTCGAGGGCGGTCACGAAAGTGTTCGTCGAGCTTTATCGCCGGGGGCTTCTCTATCGCGATAAGCGACTCGTGAACTGGGATCCCAAGTTCCAGACCGCAATCAGTGACCTCGAAGTCGAGACCAAGGATCTCCAGGGTCGCTTCTGGACGCTGAGTTACCCGCTTGCCGACAACAGCGGCGCGATCCAGGTCGCAACGACGCGCCCCGAGACGATGCTCGCGGACATGGCTGTCGCGGTTCATCAGGATGACGATCGCTATAAGGCGCTCATCGGTAAGCAGATCAGGCATCCGCTTACCGGTCGGCTGATCCCGATCATCGCCGATGAGCATGCTGATCCAGAGCTCGGCTCCGGAGCCGTGAAGATCACGCCCGGGCACGACTTCAACGATTATGAGGTCGGCAGGCGCGCCGGTATCCGTCCTGCCGACATGCTCAACATGTTCGACGCCCAGGCTTTCGTCGTCCAAACCCGGGACGGGCTCATCCCGTCGGAATTCCTCGGCCTGTCGCGCGAGGAGGCGCGCAAGGCAGTCGTCGCGCGGCTGGAGGATGAAGGCTCGCTGGTTGGCGTTGAAGACCGGGTCATCCCGACGCCGTTTGGCGATCGTTCGGGAGCGATCATCGAGCCGTGGCTAACCGACCAATGGTATGTCGATGCTGCGAAGCTGGCGCTGCCTGCGCTTCAGGCGGTGAAGAAGGGGAACATCAAGATCGTCCCCGAGACGTGGACGAAGACCTGGTTCAACTGGCTCGAGAACATCCAGCCCTGGTGCGTGTCGCGCCAGCTCTGGTGGGGGCACCGGATTCCCGCCTGGTACGCTGAGGACGGTCACGTCTTCGTTGCCGAGACTGAAGAAGAAGCCAAGGACCAGGCGGGAGGCAGGCCGCTTCGGCAGGACGAGGACGTGCTCGACACGTGGTTCAGTTCTGCGCTGTGGCCTTTCGCGACGCTTGGGTGGCCGGGAGAGACCGATGATCTTCGCCGCCACTATCCCAACGATGTCCTTATTTCCGGCTTCGACATCCTCTTCTTCTGGGATGCGCGCATGGCGATGCAGGGCATCGAGTTCATGGGCGAAGTACCTTGGCGGACACTCTATCTCCACGGGCTGGTCCGTGATGCCCACGGGCAGAAGATGTCGAAGTCGAAGGGCAATACCGTCGACCCCCTCGTCCTGGTCGACCAATATGGCGCCGATGCACTGCGCTTCACGCTCGCGGCAATGGAAAGCCAGGGGCGGGACATCAAGCTCGATGAAAAGCGCGTCGAGGGCTATCGCAACTTCGCGACGAAGCTGTGGAACGCCGCGCGTTTCCTGAAAATGAATGGAATAGGTGCAAGCGATAGCATCGCTGCGCCGACGGCGCCGGAGCTTGCGGTCAACCGATGGATCATCGGCGAGGTCGTCGACACGCTTGAAAAACTCAACCGGGCTTTCGACGAGCTCCGGTACGACGAAATGGCGGATGCCATCTATCATTTCGTCTGGGGCACATTCTGCGACTGGTATGTCGAGCTGATCAAAGGCGCTTTCGACGAAGAGACCAAGCGCGTTGCCGCCTGGGTCTTCGACCAGATCCTCGTCATGCTTCACCCGCTGATGCCGTTCATCACCGAGGAGCTCTGGCATTCGATGCCAAGCGACGGCAATAAGCGTGACAGCGACATCGTCGTTGCGAAATGGCCAGAGCCAAAGGCTGAGGTCGATGCTGAGGCCAAGGCTGAGCTCGACTGGCTGATCCGGCTGGTGAGCGAGGTGCGCTCAGCCAGGACCGAGCTGAACGTCCCGCCGTCTGCCAAGCTCAACCTGTTCGCCGCGGATGCATCGGATGAGACTGCCGGACGTCTCGATCGCAATCACGCCACCCTGTCGCGCCTGGCCCGGCTGGAATCGATCCAGCTTTCGAGCTTCCCGGGCCAAGGGGCCGCCCAGGTCGTGGTGGACGAGGCCACTTTCGCACTTCCACTCGAAGGAGTGATCGACGTCGGCGCTGAAAAAGCCCGGTTGGACAGGGCGGCTGCGGCAGCCGAGAAGGAGCGCGACAGTTTGGCCCAGCGCCTCTCCAATCCGAATTTCACTGAACGTGCCAAGCCCGAGGCCGTCGAGAAGGCCCGATTGGACCATGAAGCAAAATCGGCGGAAGCCGAACGGCTGCGTGCTGCGTTGGAGCGATTGGGGTAGCCTTGTCCTCGCTTCGGCCGCGCCTGCTGGCGTCGGTTCGGCGGGGAATTAAGGACGGCTTCGAACGACCTGGGCCTCGGCCGAATAACGGAGGAAGCATGCCAGCTGACACAGCTGCACGAAGGGACCTTCCCGCGCGCGGCGACCTCACCCAGGGCGCGATCGGCTCGACGCTGCTGAAGTTCGCGCTGCCGACGCTCGCCTCCTCGATCCTCCAGTCGCTGAACGGAACGATCAACGCGATCTGGGTCGGCCGCTTCCTCGGCGAGGGCGCCCTAGCCGCGACGTCCAATGCGAACATGGTGATGTTCCTGCTCACCGCGTTCGTCTTCGGCTTCGGCATGGCCTCGACAATCCTCGTCGGCCAGGCATGGGGCCGCAAGGACGTCGCGAGCGCGCGCCGGGTGTTCGGCACCGCGATGGGTGGCTTTGCCTTGATTGCGATCGGCATAGCGATAGCCGGCTACTTCCTCTCCGGGTCGATCCTCAGGCTGCTGGGGACACCTGGCGATGCAGCGCCGCTCGCCCTTGCATATCTGCGCGTGATCTTCCTCGCGATGCCGGCGCTCCTCTTGCTGACGCTGATGATGATGGCGCTGCGTGGATCCGGCGACAGCCTGACCCCGCTCTGGTTCATGATCGTCGCCGTGCTGCTCGACAGCGGCCTGAACCCCGTCTTCATTCGCGGGCTTGGACCTGCGCCGCGGCTCGGGATTGCAGGATCCGCCACGGCGACGCTGATCTCAAATTACACGGCTCTTCTGGCTGTCATTGCCTACATCTATCTTCGAGACCTGCCGTTGCGGCTGCGCGGGAGGGAGCTGCGGTATCTCTGGTGCGATCTTGCGATCCTCAAGACGATCGTCGTCAAGGGTTTCCCGATGGGCATCCAGATGATCGTCATCTCGGGCTCGGCGCTGGTGCTAGTGGGACTTGTTAACCGCGAAGGTGTCGACACGACCGCTGCCTTCGGTGTCGCGATGCAGCTTTGGACCTATGTCCAGATGCCGGCAATGGCGCTCGGCGCTGCCGTGAGCGCGATGGCCGCTCAGAATATCGGCGCGGGACTTTGGGAACGGGTAAGTTCGATTACGCGCGTCGGGATCGTCCAGACCCTCGCCATTACCAGCATGTTGATCGTTGCCCTGACGCTAGCCGACCGGACGGTGCTCGCGCTCTTCATGGGCGGTAACAGTCCTGCTCTTCCCATCGCGCGTCACATCCATCTCATCGCGACCTGGAACTTCCTGCTCTTCGGAGTGACGATGGTCTTGTTCGGAACAGTCCGCGCGAACGGCGCGGTTTGGCTGCCGCTCATCGTCCTTGCGATCGGGCTGCTGCCTGTGCGTTTCGGTTATATCTTTGCGACCTACGGCTGGCTCGGGGCAGACGCGATCTGGACCAGCTTCCCTGTAACTTCCTTCATCAACCTTGCCCTCGCCGGTGCCTTCTATCTTCATGGTGGCTGGAAGAAGGCGCGCATGACGGTTGAACAGCGGCCCTCGTGCGAGGAATGCGAGGAGGAAGCGCTCGCGACACGCGAACCCGGCGGAGCGCTCAACCCCGCGGGGTGACGAACGCTCGAGCTAAGGCTAATCGCATCCGGGAAATGACCAGGTCCTCCTTCCCTTATGTCCGCATGCGTCGGCGGCGCTCCAGCGCGTGGATGCGCGCCATGCTCGCAGAAAACCGGCTGCATCCTTCCGATTTCATCTGGCCGCTGTTCGTTTGCGAAGGTCGCGACTGTGAGGAGCCGATCGGAGCGCTTCCGGGCGTCAGTCGGTGGAGTGTCGACCGCGTCGCCGCCAAGGCCCGCGAGGCGGCCTTGCTTGGCATTCCGTGCGTTGCGCTATTTCCGAACACTCCGAACGAGCTCCGGACCGAGCGGGCGGAGGAAGCCCTAAACCAAGACAATCTCATCTGCCGTGCCATCCGGGCGATCAAGGACGCTGTCCCTGAAGTAGGCGTCCTCACTGACGTCGCACTCGATCCCTATACGTCGCACGGGCACGACGGGATGATCGATGAGCTTGGCAATGTCATCAACGACGAAACCGTCGAGATTCTCGTCAGGCAGGCGCTGGTCCAGGCCGACGCGGGAGCGGACATCGTTGCACCGTCCGACATGATGGACGGCCGCGTCGGTGCGATCCGCGCAGCACTCGAATCTGCCGGGCACCACAATGTCGCGATCATGGCTTATGCCGCCAAATACGCCTCGGCCTTCTACGGCCCGTTCCGAGAGGCAGTCGGATCGCTCGGCCGCCTCAAGGGCGACAAGCGCGGCTACCAGATGGATCCGGCAAATGTCGATGAGGCACTGAGCGAGGTCGAGCTAGACCTCGCCGAGGGTGCCGACTTCGTCATGGTGAAGCCTGGACTACCCTATCTCGACGTGCTTGCGCGGGTGAAGGACGCGTTTGGGGTTCCGACCTTCGCATATCAGGTGTCCGGCGAGTATGCGATGATCGAGCACGCAGCTGCGGCAGGCGCCGGCGACCGGAACGCCTTGATTCTCGAGACGCTGATGGCGTTCAAGCGGGCGGGGGCGAGCGGCGTCCTTACCTACCACGCCGTCGACGCCGCGCGCCTCATTAATGGCTGAAGTCGCCGCTGAGACCGATCGCCTCATTCTTCGCGATTGGGACGACGAGGACGAGCAGCGCTTTTACGACATCATGAACACTCCTGCGGTGATGCGTCACCTTGGCGGGGTCCAGAGTCGCGAGACATGGAGTGCGGCGTTCCAGCGTATCCGCGGCTTCACCCGCGAATTCGGTCACACCTTTTGGATCCTCGAGGAGAAGGCGAGCCGCGAGCTTCTGGGCTTTTGCGGATTGAAACGGGTCAACGCACCTGGAGCCGGCGCATTGACGGGGACGCCAGAGATCGGTTGGCGTCTGCGCGAGAGCGCATGGGGAAAGGGCATTGCCAAGGAAGCCGCGATCGCGAGCCTCGATCTGGGCTTTTCGAATTTCGGCTACGACCACATCATTGCGCTGACGATCCCGCCCAATGAGGCGAGCCAAGGACTGATGAAGCGCCTGGGCATGAAGCGTCGCGAAGAGCTCGATTTCAATGACGAACGGTTCGGGCCCGAACTGAACCCCGCAATTATCTACTGGATGGAAGCTCGAGACTGGCCCTCATCGCGCGCTGCGGCGCTTAACTAAAGACCAAGCCTGCGCTGGATCGCAGCGACGCGGTCGGTCTGTTGCCGCGCGATCGTCGAGACTTGCCTCGCTGCTCCATCGATCGCCTTTAGGTCGTTCGGGGCAATCCCGCCCTGGTCCTGCAGCGCTGTTGCGCCGAGCGCATCGATGTCCGCCTGGGCAAGTGCCGTGGACCTGCGCGCCGCGATTGCAGCAGAAAGCGCTTCTTGAGCGGCAATCCAGCTTTCGCTTTGCGGAGGTCCAGCGGAGCTGGCGAGCCGTTCCGCATCGCTGATCAGCGGCGCAAAGGCCTGTTCGCCGCTCCGCGCCTCGTCAACGAGCCCGGCAAGCTTCGCTGCAAGTGCCGACGAGACCGGCCGCTCATTCATGGGACGCGCAGGCTGAAGTCGCGGATCGATCGATTCCGCTGCGCGGGGCTGCAGCGACGGGTAGGGGCCGCCCGGCGAAGAACAGGCGGTGACCACCAGCACCAGGATGAATAGCGACTTTCGCATCGCTGAAGCTCTACGGGGAAAATGGCGCGCCCGAAAGGATTCGAACCTCTGACCCCCAGATTCGTAGTCTGGTGCTCTATCCAGCTGAGCTACGGGCGCGCGGTGCCGGGAAACGGCAGGGGCGCGACATAGGGGCAAGGACTGGCGCGCGCAACCCTCCGGCGATCCCTCTGGGCAGAGACCAAGCTTGCGCATGTCCTGAACATGCTGACCCGGTCGGGGCACCGCCCTAAAGCCAGGGAACAGGCCTCCGCCTTCGTCGCGCGCCGGCGATTGAGGAACCGCGACACCGGCGCGCTTAAACGCCGCATGGAATTGATCGCTAGTCGCCGCGCTGCGAAGCCAAAGATGGAAGACGAACAACCGCGCAAAAGGGGGTGCGGTAAGCTTTTCCTCTTCACGGCAAAGTCATGGGAGGGCGGCAAAGCGAACGACAGAGCCAACCACGATCAGTGCGATCAGTCCGATGGCGATCGTAAGCTTGGCGCGGGTACGAAGCCGGTCGTGCCGCTCCCTTTCGAAGCGGCGCCGGCTCTTTTCTATGAAGAAACGTTCCCAATCCTCCACCAGGCAGGGATTGGATGAATTTCCTACAGAAGCAAGATCAACTTGCGACGACGCTCTGGCTGCACACTATTGCGCTGGTGCAGGCGCTTGCACGCTCCGCGAAATCTTCGGCGAGCTTGGCGTGCCAGGCACGTGCTGTCTCACTGATGGCGCGCCGTGCAGCCATCCGCTCTTCGACCGCGCGCCTGCGATAATAACGCTCGTTCGACTCCACTGGTCCCCCCTCCGCTAGAGAACCTAAGGACCATCAACCCATAATGCCTAAGGGATCGTTAATTCCCACAGCCAACAGGCTGCCTCCCGCAACGAATCAATTTCATAACTCGATATGTCCCGGGGTGGAACAGCCTTCCTGCACCGCAATGACACGCCGGAACAGGAAGCAGATCATCTTTGAAACCTAACGACTCGCCGCTCGTTGAGAGGGCAAATGGTTTCGAAGGAAAGCACCATGCTTGGTTCGATCGAGTCCCGCCGCAATTTCTTTAACCCCAGTGCGCGCGGCTATCACGCTGTCTACCACGACGGCGAAGTCAATCACTGCCCCGGCTGCGGCCGTACACATTGGCTGATCGGCCGCATGTCGGCCGAATGCGCCTTTTGCTCGACGGCGCTTCCGCTCAAGGAGGCAGCGACGCGGGGTCCGGCGCCAACACCGGTGTTCTGGAGCGGAACGCGCCCGAGCTACGCGGAGCTCAACGCCGCATAAGCTAAGGGTATTTTCGCATTTCCGAAGTGAGCGCCGCCATAGTATGGTGGCGCTCATGCTTAGGGGGCTGCTCATTAGCCTGTTACTCGCGTCGGCGTCGGCCGCCGAGGCGGGCGCATCCAATTTCACGCTCGTCAACGGCACCAGCGCGCCACTCGCGAACCTTTCGATACGAAGAGCGGGCACGCACGCATGGAAGCCGCTTGGCAATGCGCCTGCTGCAGGTGCGCGGGGTCCGATCAGCTTTACCGACCCGGACTGCGCATTCGACATTCGTGCCGATGTGGCCGGGAAGGGGGCCGTTACCTGGGCCGATGTCAATCTATGCGACGTGAAGTCCGTGACGCTGAATCATGATACGACCGCAGGTGCTTGGGTCGACTATGACCATTAAGCGCGCGGCGACGAAGCGGCGCACGATAAGGACCGGGCGCAATCACGGCCGGCACCGGCCTGACCGAGTCGAGAAGCTTGGCCCCGGCGATGAAGACCACGCCCGTGCAGGCAACCGCAAGAAGCCAGCCGCCCCAGCCCGGATAGATCTCGAGATAGTGACGGCCGCGTTCAACCGCGCCTAGCGCAATTGCATAGATCACCAGCCACGCTTCAAAGCGCGTCTTGATCACAAAAAGGCGGCCGATCTTTCCCAGCATCGTCACTCGTTAACGCACCAACGCCTGAACGGCGGTTTTGCGCCCTTCGGATGCTAAAGAACAGGGTTAATGGGTCGGTAAGACCTGGGCTGTTGTCTCAAAGCGGGATTTTGGCTCAGCGAAGCTCGCCAAGATCGAGGGCTTCGAGCAAAGCCGAGCGAGCTTGCTCGACTTGGGCAATGAGCGCCGGGCGCTGCAACTCGTCGTGGGCGATCTCCTCCGGCCAGGTGCGCCGAACAACATCAGCGATCCGGTCGAGCTTGGCCTCGTCGACGATGAAGCGAGGATCCACGTGAGCCGGGTCCGCGACGACGCGCAGCCTCAGGCAGGCCGGCCCACCGCCATTTGCCATCGACTGCCTCACGTCGACCACTTCGACGCGGCGGATCGGCCCGTTGCCCGCGACGTGGCGCTCGATCCAGGTCCAGACCGAAGGGGTCTCGCGGGTTTCGGTCGGCACGATCAGCGTCATCTCGCCGTCGGGGGGAGTGACGAGCTGGGCATTGAAAAGATAAGATTTTACTGCGTCTTCGAGCGGCACGTCCGCTGCGGCGACCTCGACATACTCAAAACCCGGCACCAGCCGCTCGCATAGGTCGAGCAACGGCCGCTTGTCGGCGAAGGCGAGCTCGTGCGCGAACAGGACACGTTCGTTCGCGACCGCGACGACATCGTTGTGAAAAGCACCGCCAGCGATCGCTTCTTCAGACTGTTGCACGAACAAAGTGCGCTCGGGATGGAGGCGGTGCAGGCGCGCGATTGCCCTCGAGGCCTCGACATGCTGCCGGGCGGGGAAGGCGCCGCCGGAGATCCCGTAGACGAAGATTTCCACCGCGCTTTCGCCGTGCGCGCCTGCGAGCCGCATGTGGTTTGCTGCCCCCTCGTCGCCGAAGGCCGAGGGGATCGGATGGTGGACTGCGAAGGCATCATTGGCGAACGCCACGCGCAGCTGCGCCAGCGTCTCTCGCCACTCATGGCTTCTGTGCGGCATTGTCCGCAGGTTCGCGACCGTGAGATGGCACCTGCCGTCGCTGGTGTCGGGTGCCGGCGATACCGTCGCTGCATTTGCAGCCCACATGGAAGAAGCGGACATGGCGTTCGCGGCCATGACCGGATCAGCCTCCCCGATAGTCGTTCCGAGCCGAGCCAGCCACGGCCGGTTCGGCCGGCTGTGCGGAAGCAGTACCCCTTGGGCAAGCCCGAGCGCGAGGTTCGAACGCATTTTCTCGATGCCCTGCAGGGCCGCGGCGCGCGGTGCGGATTTCTGGCCGGCGTGCCCCATCGAGGCGACGTTGCCGAAGCTCAATCCGGCGTAATTGTGGCTTGGCCCGATGATGCCGTCGAAGTTGATTTCCGCAAGGACCATCAGCGCGCGACCATCAGGATTTCGTCGCCGACCTTCACCTCGAGCAGGTCAGCCGCTTGGGGATCGATGGCTATACCTTTCTTCCCCTTCCGGACACTTGCGCAGCAGCAGCGGAAATCATTCAGCCGGCCTGCGGCGACCAGCGCCTTGGTTTTCCCGCCCTCGACGATTTCGCAAACGGTCTCGGTCGTTGATTCGCGCACGGTTCGAATGTCGTCGGTATCGGCAGTGACGGTTGGACCCCCGTCGAAAATGTCGACGTAACGGTCAAAGTGGAAACCTTCCTCCTCCAGCATCCGCAGCGCGGCCCGGCCGCTCGGATGCGGCTGGCCCATGACGCTCCTTGCGGCGTCGGTCAGCAGTGCAACGTAGATCGGCGCGCGCGGCATCAGGTCGGCGATAAACTTGGTACCGTGGACGGCATTGAACTCGTCTGCCTCCGGGAAGCTCATCCCGAAGAATTTGCCAGCCAGCGAGTCCCAGAAAGGAGCGTTGCCGGCTTCGTCCATGACTCCGCGAAGTTCAGCGAGCGTCCGGTCGCCGAACCGCTTTCGGTGAAGCTTCATGAATAGATAGCGGCTGCGCGCCAGCAGCGAGCCCCAGCCGCCCGCGCGCATCTCCGGATGGAGGAAAAGGCCGCCGACCTCAGACGAGCCTTCAAGGTCAGTCGTCAGCGTCAGCAGTTGATTGCGAAAAGTCTTCCCGAGTTCCGGGCTCGACTGGGTCAGCGTGCTCAAGTGGTAGGAATAGAAGGGCTGGCTGACCCCGACTTGTCCGAACACCTGGCAGGTCCCCCGGATCTTGCCTGACGCGGGGTCTTCCAGCACGAACATGTAGAGGTCGCCGGTCTGGTGCTCATCGGACCGTGAGAAGCTCTGGACCGATCGATCGAGCTTGCCGACCAATGTTTGCCGATCGGGCGGCAGGTTGGTGAAGCCGCCGCCAGTCAGCTTGGCCATCTGGTAGATCGCGCGAAAGTCATCAGCAGTTGCCGGTCGAACGCGGTAGGTCATGCCAACTCCCGCACCAGGCGCAAAATGGTGAGCGCCGACAATGCGGCACGCTCGGCGAGACTCTGCGTGATCAGATACTCCTCCATGCTGTGGATCTTGCCTCCACGCACGCCCATCGTATCGACGACGGGCACGCCGCAGGCCGCAATATTGTTACCGTCACAAACGCCGCCCGAGGGCTGCCACGCAATCGGCTGGCCAAGGTCGGCGCCGGCCTGCCTCACCAGCTCGAACAGCTTTTCGGCGTCGCGTGTCAGCGGCTTGGGTGGTCGTCCAAAGCCGCCGCTGAGCTCAATTGCAACCTCGCGCTCGGAGGTGACGGCAGCAACGGCGTTGGCGAGCTCGCGCTTTGCCATTTCCTCCATCTCGAGCGTCCGTGGCCTCATATTGACGCGAAGGATGGCAAGGTCGGGAACAACATTGCTCGGACTGCCACCCTCAATCCGCGAGGGATTCACGGTGAGGCCGTCGCGCTTCAGTCGGTCGAGGCGAAGAGCAAGGTCGGCGGCGGCAAGCAGGGCGTTGCGCCCATCTTCGGGATTGCGCCCGGCATGCGCTGCGCGTCCGCGCACGACCATTGCGAAGTTGCCGCTGCCCGGGCGTGCGCCGGCAAGCGTGCCATCGGGCTGGGCCGCGGGCTCATAGGTCAATGCCGCGCGCTTGCCTCGAGCGGCCTGCCTAAGCAGCGCCGCAGAAGCGAGCGAGCCCACTTCCTCGTCGCTGTTGATCACGACCTCGTAGCCCAGGCTGTCCGCGACCGCGCTCCGCTCGACCGCCTTGAGGGCCGCGAGCATCACGGCGAGGCCACCCTTCATGTCGGCAACGCCCGGTCCATTGAGGACGCCGTCCTCGAGCCAGCGCGTGAGCTGGAATGGGTGGTCCGCTGCGAAAACCGTATCCATGTGTCCGGTAAACAGCAGCTGCACGGGCGCGGTCGGCCGGACCGTCAGATGCAGGTGTCGCCCATGCTTGAGCTTGATGGTCCTGCCGTCGGATTCCACTGCATCGACGGTCCCCGGATTTTCCAGGCGGAGCACTCCTGGCAGCGCTGTGAACGCATCCGCCAGAAGCTCCGCCATTCGCTCGAGACCGGCAAGATTGCGCGAGCCGCTGTTGATAGCGCTCCAGGCGAGCACCTGGTCGAGCATCGGCTCATCGCAGGCGCGCTCAATCGCCTCTTGTTCGTTCGACGACAATCCCCGCATCTCTGGCGCTCCTAGCGGCGCCATCAGCGGAAGGCCACACTGCCGCTAAAACGAAGCCGCGCGCTACTTCACGGTCTCAGCCATGCCAAGACGCTGCTTGGCGGACGCAAGCATCGACTTGAAGCGCGGGTCGTCGCGGATCGGATCCAGGTCAGGATCTACCTCGACGTGGCGGATTTCCGTCGTACTGCTCGTGAATTCGAAATAAGGCTGCAGGGCATGCAGCGCACCTTCGGGATCGCCCAGCTCGTGCGCCAGCGCGCAAGCGATATTGTAGCGGCCAAGGAGATTGTCGGGCTCGAGGAGCAATGCGCGCCGGGCCCAGTCGCGCGCGCGCTCGTGGTCGCCCATTGCGGCCAATGCTGACGCGCCCATGGCTAGCGCCGAGCAATTGGTGGGATTTCCCGCAATCACGGTCTGGAGACGAGTCACCGCTCGTTGGGCCGCGCTCCGCGCCTTCGCGCTGTTGTTGATGGCGCTGTAGCAGGTGATGAGCATCGCTGCGTTCCGCCAGTCGGTTTCCATGAGGGCCGCGGCCTTCTCGAAGAAGGGAATGGACTCCTCAATATGCCCTGACCTGAAAAGGATGCGCGCTGTCTCGCGATTGGCTTCCCACGATTCCGGATCAAGCTTCAACGCATAGCGCACTTGCTGTTCCGCCTGATCGGCCTGACCGGCTTCCTCGAGATACCGCGCCTTGATGCAGTGCGCTTCAGGAAGGTCGGGGTTGATCGCAAGGGCGCGTTCGGCTGCCGGAAGGCCGTTCTGATCCACGCCGTGAACGAAGCGCAGCTCAAGCTGGGCAAGCCCCAGCAAAGCCCAGGCCTCGGCATAGTTCGGATCGAGTTCGACTGCCTGCTCGCAGAAGCGGACGATCGCCTTGTCGCGGCTCAAGTCTCCATAGGACCCCTGGATCCATTGCTGGCGGGCCATGAGATAGAGATTGTATGCCTCGACATTGGAAGTGCCGCGGCTTTCGATCGCTTTCTTTTCGGCCGGCAGCAGTTTCACCTTGAGCGCCTCGACGATGGCTTTGGAGATCTCATCCTGGATCTCGAAGATATCCGTCAGGTCGCGGTCAAAGCGGTCGGCCCACAAATGCTTCCCGGTCGCGCCATCGATCAGCTGCGCGTTGATCCGCACGCGGCTGCCCGCCTTGCGCACGCTCCCTTCGAGGACATGACTGACACCGAGCTTTTCCGCGACTTCCGTCACGTCCGGGTTCTGGCCCTTGAAGCTGAACGCGGTGTTGCGAGCAACGACCTCCAGCGCCGAGATCTTGGACAGATCCGTCGTGATGTCTTCGCTGATGCCGTCGCTGAAATATTCCTGTTCAGGCTCACCGCTCATGTTGACGAACGGGAGGACGCAGACCGATGCGCGCACTTTCTGCGGCGAGGAAATTGGCGGTTCGTCGCTGACTTCATCCGCATTTGTCTGCTCGACGAGCGCTGCGACGCTGTCCTTGAGCTTGCGCCAGCCTGACGAGCTGGTGCCTCCGTTCCAGTCCTTAAGATCGGCGCACTGGATCTGGTTGAAGGGCATCGGAGGAAGCGACCCGTCGAGGCTCGCCTGGACGAGCGTGCCTGCCTCTCGCGCAGTGTCGGCCTCGGCCCGTACCCAGTGCGACTTTGCAGACTGGGCCGACCACAGGACGACGACCGCCTTGGCCGACTTCAGCCGTTCCTCGATGACGTCGGAATAGGCCCGATGTGCCGGAAGCTCATCGTCGCGCCAGACGCTGAACCCGTCGGAACGCAGCTGCTCGGCGATGCGATTGGCCGCGTCCTCGCTTGGCCGCGCATAGGAGATGAAGACATCGCGCGTGTCAGCCATTGCTCGCTGCCTCGGCCATGCCCAGCCGCTGCTTCGCCGAGGCGAGCATTGCCTTGAATCGCGGGTGGTCGCGGACCGGATCCATGTCGGGGTCGATCTCGGCGTGGTGAATGTTGCCAGGGCTTTCGAGGCGCGCGAAATATTCCTCCAGCAGGTCTAGGGCGCCGTCGAGATCGGCGCTGCGGGACGTAAGAGCGCAGGCGGCGTTGTAGCGCACCAGCAAATTGTCCGGATCCAGAAGCAGCGCGCGGTCGACCCAGTCTTTTCCGCGGTCGATCTCGCCAAGAATGATGAGCGAGCTCGCACCGGCAGACAGGGCGGCCCCATTGGTCGGGTCCTTTGTAAGGGCTGCCTCGGCCCGCTCCAACGTGCGACGCGCAGCGTTCATCATTGCCGCTTCATCGCCCAATTCCTGATAACAGGTCTGAAGCATCAGGCAGCTGTGAAAGTCGGTATCGAGCAGGTGCGATGCCTTCTCGAAATAGCGAATTGCATCTGCCATCCGATCGTGCCGGAACATGATGCGCGCTGCTTCGCGATTCACTTCCCAGGATTCAGGATCCAGTCTCAGCGCCTGCGCGAGCTCCTTGTCTGCCTCCTCGCTGCGCCCTTGCTGCTCGAGATACCGGACCTTGACGCAATGCGGCTCTGCGAGCCGCGGATTGATCTCGAGCGCTCGCTCCGCCGCCGGAAGCGGGTCCTGGTCCTTGCCGTGCCAGTAGAGCAGTTCGGCCTGCGCCAGTGCCATCAGCGCCCAGGCCTCGGCATATCGGGGATCGAGCGTGGTGGCCTGCTTGCAGATCCGCATGATGGCTTCGTCGCGCCGTTCATTGCCCCACGTACCCCAGATCCACTGCTGCCGCCCCATCAGGTAGAGGTTGTAGGCTTGCGGGTTCTGGGTCCCGCGTTTCTCGATCGCCTGCTCTTCCGAAGGCATCAGCTTCAGACGCAGCGCCCGCACGATCTCCTTGGAGATCTCGTCCTGGATTTCGAAAATGTCCGTTAGATCGCGGTCGTAGCGATCTGCCCACAGATGGTCGCCGGCGGTGCCATCGATCAGCTGCGCGGTGATGCGCACGCGGTTACCGGCCTTTCTCACGCTTCCTTCAAGCACATGGTCGACCCCGAGAGTCCGGGCGACTTCCTTGACGTCCATGGACTGGCCCTTGAACGTGAAGGCTGTATTGCGCGCAGCGACCGAAAGCGCGGACACCTTCGAGAGATCGGTGATGATATCCTCGGTAATGCCGTCGCTGAAATATTCCTGCTCGGGGTCGCCGCTCATGTTGATAAAGGGGAGAACGCAAACCGACGCTTTCTTCTGGGGAACTGCCGCCTTCGTTGCGGAACTGCCCTCGCGCGATGCTGGCGAGGACCCGCAGGTGCGTTCGATCGCTTCGAGGAGCTCGTCAATCGCATCGGGACTGCCGCCTCCACTCCACTGCCCAAGGTCGATCGTCTGGAATTGGCGGAATCCCAGCGGAGGCTTCGCTGCCGCCAGCGAGACAGGAACCAAGCGGCCCGATTCCAATCCCTCGGCGGCCTCGTCCTGGACCCAGGCAGACTTGATCGAATTCGACGACCACAGGACCACTACCGCTTCGGCATCCTTCAGCGCCTGGTCGATTTCCGCCGCAAAGCGTGAACCGGCATGGAGGTGCCGATCCCACCAGACATCGTGGCCGGCATCGGAAATGCAGCTCGCCAGCTGCTTCGCCGCATCGACGTCGTCCCTGGCATAGCTGAGGAATATGCGTGCCAAGCGTCGCCCCCCGAGAAGGCGCACACTTCTGCGCTCAACGATGTTAACCTGCAAGTGTAGCGTTGAACGTGAACGCTTTTTTGCGCAGAGTGGGCAGTTCGTCGAGCGCGATCTCGCACCGCCTCGGGCGATCCGCCCCGGCTCATCAGGCAAGCCCCGCCTATCTCTAAGTGCAAGTCAATGGCGGTCCGATGCTCCCTTTTTACGGGCGGGCTCGGCAAGAGTTCACATGTGCTCGGCAAATTCCTCGAGGAGCCGGCGGTAGAGGTCGCGCTTGAATGGAACGATCAGCTCGGGAAGCAGATCGGGCTCGACCCACTTCCATTCCCGGAACTCGGGATGCTTGGTTGCAATGTCGATGTCGGTGTCGCGCCCAAGGAATCGGGCGAGGAACCAGTCCTGGTCCTGCCCGACATATTTGCCGCCCCACAGTCTCGAGCGAAGCTCGCCGGGAAGATCGTATTTCAGTCGCTCGGGACAGTCGGCGAGCCGTTCGATGAGGTGCGGAGCGATTCCCGTCTCCTCTTCGAGTTCGCGGAGCGCCGTTGCCCATTCGTCTTCGTCATCGTCATCGATGCCGCCCTGGGGCATCTGCCAGGCTTCATCCGTGTTATCGATCCTCGCCCCGACGAAGACCATGCCTTGCGAATTAAGCAACATCACGCCGACTCCGCGGCGGTAGCGGTTTTCTTCTCCCATGATTCGTCCTTAACCTGCGCTTGTCCTCGAGGGGAGGGGCCGCTTGGGCGGCCGGCGAAGAGCGGCCATGCACTTCCACCGCGTTCAGCCGTTCCGGGCCCTTGCAAGCCCGCCCGAGGATAGATGTGGCGAAAGCTCGTCCATCCTCCTAAACTGGCGCAAACCATAACGCGCGAAATCGAAGGACACCTTAGTGGCCACCGCCACCCATCTCCTCACCGAAAAGGAAGCAACGGCTCATCCGCCAGGCGAAGCGGTGGTCGTCCGCTTTGCCGGCGATTCCGGCGACGGAATGCAGCTGACCGGAGGCCAGTTCACGCTTTCGACGGCGCTTGCGGGCAACGATCTTGCGACTTTTCCCGACTTTCCTGCCGAAATACGGGCGCCGCAGGGGACGACTTTTGGAGTCAGCGCCTTCCAGATCAATTTCGGCTCGACGGCAATCGATACTGCCGGGGACCAACCGGACGTCTTGATCGCAATGAACCCGGCGGCGCTGAAGGTGAACGCCCCGCAGCTTCGCGAAGGCGGACTAATCATCGTTGATGAAGGCGAGTTTACAGCTCGCAACCTCGCCAAGGCCGGGTACGAGCAGAACCCGCTCGAGGATGGAAGCCTGTCGAAGTGGCAGGTGGTGCACTTCAATATCTCGCAACTCACCCTCGATGCGGTGAAGCCCTACGGCCTTGGCAACAAGGAGGCGCTGCGATGCAAGAACATGTGGACGCTGGGGCTCGCGCTCTGGATGTTCGACCGGGATCGCAAGCCGATCGTCGACTGGCTCATGGCCAAGTTTGCCAAGGCGCCTGAACTTGCCGAGGCCAATATCGCGGCTCTCAACGCCGGCCATGCTTATGGCGAGACGGTCGAGATGGGCGCGCCGTTCAAGCAGCATCATATCGCGCCGGCGCCGGCGGAGCCTGGCCTTTATCGGACTGTCACCGGCGCCGAAGCGCTCGCTCTTGGGCTTGTCGCCGGTTGCCAGCTCGCGGGCCTTCGGATGTTCTTCGGGTCCTATCCGATCACGCCCGCAAGCCCACTGCTCCACCACCTGGCACGCCTTAAGGAATTCGGGATCATCACCTTCCAGGCGGAAGACGAGATCGCCGCCATCTGTGCCGCGATCGGCGCCAGCTATGCCGGCCAGCTTGGCATCACTTCGTCGTCGGGCCCTGGGATCGCCCTGAAGAGCGAGGCAATCGGCCTTGCCGTCATGACGGAGCTTCCGCTCGTCATCGTCAATTCCCAGCGCGGCGGGCCATCCACGGGCCTTCCGACAAAGACGGAGCAGTCCGACCTCTATCAGGCGGTCTACGGCCGAAATGCCGACGCTCCCGTTCCGGTGATCGCTGCGCGCTCTCCCGCCGACGCCTTTGACTGCGCGATCGAGGCCTGCCGCATCGCCACGCGCTACATGACGCCCGTCATCCTTCTGACCGATGGTTATATCGCTAATGCCGCCGAGCCATGGCGAGTCCCCGATATGAGCGGCTATCAGCCTTTCCCCGTGACGTTCTTCGAACAGCCGCCGGAGGAAGGCGAAAGCGTCATGCCCTATTCGCGCAACGAGGATCTGGCGCGGCCATGGATCCGGCCGGGAACGCCCGGCCTGGAGCATCGTATCGGGGGCATCGAGAAGGCGCCGGGAACAGGGAACATCGATTATTCGCCCGCGGTGCACCAAGAGATGACGAACACGCGCGTCGGTAAGGTGCTGGGCGTTGCCGGTTCCATTCCCGACCAGCAGGTCTGCCTCGGCCGAGAAGGCGCGGCCTTGGCCGTGATTGGCTGGGGCTCGACCTTCGGACCGATCCACCAGGCGGTTCGGCGCGCGCTCGCAAAGGGGCAGGACGTTGCTCACATCCATGTTCGCCACATCTGGCCGATGCCCGGGAACATGGCTGCCCTGCTCAAGGGCTTCGATCACGTGCTCGTTCCGGAAATGAACATGGGGCAGTTCAAGACCGTCCTTCGCGATCAGTTCCTCGTCGATGCCAAGCCGCTTACGAAAGTCAGCGGTCACCCGTTCCGCATCGCGGAAATCGAAGCTGCGATCGACGCCGCATTGTCGGCCGATCCCAGCGGGACCTCGTGAGGGTGGAGCGGCGGCTGGAGGCTTTCACATGAGACAGATCAACGTCTGGCCAATGCTGATCATGCTCATCGTCATTGTTTTGCTTGTCTATTGGCTGAGGCCCCACGGATGAACGACATCACTACCCTGACCACCGCAAAGGACTGGGCGAGCGACCAGGAGGTCCGCTGGTGCCCCGGCTGCGGCGACTATGCGGTCCTCAAAGCAGTGCAAAGGACTATGCCGGACCTCGGTGTCGCCCGCGAGAAGACCGTGTTCATCAGCGGCATCGGATGCTCAAGCCGGTTTCCATATTATATGGCGAGTTACGGCTTCCATACGATCCACGGGCGAGCGCCCGCGATCGCGACCGGCGTCAAGCTCGCCAATCCCGACCTCGACGTGTGGATCATCACTGGTGACGGCGACGCCCTCTCGATCGGCGGCAACCACACCATGCATGTCCTGCGCCGTAATCTCAATTGCCAGATCCTGCTCTTCAACAACGAGATCTACGGCCTGACCAAGGGCCAATATTCGCCGACCAGCCGGGTAGGAACACGAAGCCCTTCCACCCCCTTTGGCTCGGTCGACCGACCGGTAACTCCCTGCGCGTTCGCGCTGGGCTCCGGGGCGCGCTTCATTGCGCGCGGGATCGACGTCCACAAGAACTTGCCCGAAGTCCTCAAGGCAGCGCACGCTCACAAGGGGGCGAGCTTTGTCGAAATCTACCAGAATTGCGTCGTCTACAACGACGACGTCTTTGCAAGCTTCACCGAGCGCGGCGTCGCCGCAGAAAAGCAGCTCTGGCTCAAGGCCGGGGAAAAGATGCTCTTTGCCGGCGGCGCAAAGGGAATTGCGCTCGATACGCAAAAGCTCGCGCTGAAGGTTGTAGGCGGAGATGATCCCGCGGTCCTCACCCACAATCCGACGAACCGGCAACTCGCTGCAATGCTGATCCTCATGGACCCAGAGGAATTCCCGATCGCTCTTGGCGTTATCTTCGAGGACCCGGCCGCGACGTACGAAAGCGCAGTTGTCGAGCAGAACAAGTCCGCCGCGTCCGGCAAAGCTCCCGACCTCCAGGCGCTGGTCGCGAAGGGCCAGACATGGATGGTCGAAAAGGAGCCGCACTCGATTTGACCAGCGGATACCCGCCCCCGCACGCCCTGGGAAGCTGGGGAGCAGAGGTCGGCAGGGGACGTCCTTGCGCGAAACTCTTCTAGCGGCGTCGCCGGCTCGCTGCTTCACGAATTCACAGCTGCGATAGGCAGGTGGACAACCTAACCCACAGCCTCGTCGCCGCGGTGATGGGACGGATGGGGCTCAAGCGCCTCAGCCCGCGAGCGATGCCGGCGCTGATCGTCGCGGCGAACCTTCCTGACATCGACAGCTTCGTGGCAGGCGCAATCGGCTGCGACCCGATTGCCATCCATCGCGGGTTTACCCACGGCATCGGCGGCCTGCTTACCATGCCGTTCTTGGCTGTCGCAATCATTTGGACGTGGGAAAGGTTGCGTCCGGGCAAGGAAGGCCCGCTGAAGATCGCAGGACTGTTCCTCGCCTGCTTCCTCGGGGTGCTCAGTCACCCGTTGCTCGATCTGATGAATACCTACGGCACGCGCGTTCTCGAGCCCTTTTCGCACCGCTGGTGGTATGGCGACACGCTCTTCATCGTCGATCCCTGGATCTGGATCCTGTTGATCCTTGGCCTTGAACTTTCCTGGCGCGCGGAGCGCCGGGGGGCCGATTGGCAGCGACCCGCCGCCTGGTCGTTCACCGCCGTGCTCCTCTACATTGGACTCAACGGCGCAATCTCTTCCCGTGCGGTTGCACTTACTCGTCCGCTGGTCGCGCATGTCGCGCCAGCGCGCATGATCGTCGCGGGCGAGCTACCGCTCGAGTTTTGGAAGCGGAGAGTCGTCTGGCGCAGCGATGCGGTCGGAGGAACCGGCGAATTCAACCTGCTCGAGGGCCTCAACCATGTGAACCTCGATCCCGAGTTGACGCCCCTGCGCCTCGACGACAGGCGTCTTCAGGCTGCAATGGCTCGCGATCGGCATGTACGGGCTTTTCTCTTCTGGTCGCGAATGCCGATGGTCGTCTTCGAGCACGGACGCGCTTATCTCACGGATCAGCGCTTCTACGATCATTCGAGCGCGCTCCGCAGCCGGACCTTCCTCATCCCGCTCGACAACAATTGAATGAATTCATAACTCGCGCATGATGAGCACCCGCGGCGAACATCTAGTGCGCGCGGACCGCCGGTTCGCGACCGGCGGCGGGATCGTTGCGCGCTTGAGCGCCCCGGCGATCACGCGCGTGCTCGACAAGATCGACAGCAGCCTTGCAGCGGGCGGCATCGATGCGACGCTTCCCGATGGCTCGGCGCGTCGGCTGGGTTTCAGCGGCAGCGGACCGCACGCAGATGTGACGCTTGCAAGCTGGATGGCACTTGTCCGGCTCGCGACCTCGGGATCGGTCGGCTGGTACAAGGCATGGACGCTCGGCGAATGGTCCAGTCGCGACCCCGTCAGGATCTTCGAGCTGTTCTCGGCCAATGCGGCACCGCTTGGCGAGGTTGGCCGCGCCAAGGGACCGTTCCGGTGGATGAATGCGCTCGCCCATCGCCTGCGCGACAATGCGCCCGGCAGGGCGAAGGACAATATCGCGGCGCATTACGACCTCGGGAATGACTTCTATTCAGCATGGCTCGATCCGACGATGACCTACAGCTCGGCACGCTTCGCATCCCCTGCCGACAGCCTCGAAGCCGGCCAGCTTCACAAGATCCACACGCTGCTTGACCGCCTGAAGCTGCAGCCCGGCCAAAGACTGCTTGAAATCGGCTGCGGCTGGGGCACCTTGGCGATCGAGGCAGCAAAGCGCGGCGTCTCCGTCGTCGGGCTGACCCTTTCGACCGAGCAGAAGACATGGGCCGAGCGCAAGGTCGCCGACGCTGGAGTTGCGGACAAGGTCGAGATCCGGCTGCAGGATTACCGGCAAATGGCCGAGCAGTTCGATGCTGTTGCTTCAGTCGAAATGGTGGAAGCAGTTGGACAGCGCTGGTGGGGTACCTACCTTGATTGCATCGCGCGCAACCTGAAGACGAGCGGCCGCGCGGCGCTGCAGTTCATCAGCATTCGTCATGAGCTGTTCGACAGTTATGCCCGTAACGCGGACTTCATCCAGACCTATATCTTTCCGGGCGGCTGCTTGCTCGACGAACCGCAGTTTGCACAATTGGCCCATGCGCGTGGGCTTTCGTGGCAAGACCGCCAAGCTTTCGGTGTCGATTATGCCGAGACACTGCAGCGCTGGCGGAAGCGCTACGACGATGCAGTAAAGCAGGGCGCGCTCGCCGGCTTTGGCGAGCCGTTCCACGATCTTTGGCGTTACTATCTGATGTATTGCGAAGGTGGTTTTCGCGGCGGCGCTATCGACGTTGCGCAGGTGACGATGGTCAAGTCTTGAAAGCTATATTTGACCGTCCTCGAGCGCTCGCCGAGGGACTCGAGGCGATCCGCATGCAGTTTCAATTGCCGGGCGCCTTTTCGAGACAAGTCGAGGCGGCGGCAATTTCGGCGGCGCGCAAACCTTCGGCCGACCACGTTGATCGCACTGCGATTCCCTTCGTAACGCTGGACCCGACGAGTTCGATGGATCTCGATCAGGCATTCGCGATCGAGCGATCCGGAAGCGATCTCCTCCTTCGCTATGCGATCGCCGACATCGGCTGGTTCGCCAAGGGGAGCGATCCACTCGATGTCGAGGCTTTCAGGCGCGGCGAGGCGATTTACATGCCCGACGCGAAGATCGGCCTCTATCCTGCGGTGTTGAGCGAGGGTGCTGCAAGTCTCCTGCCCGACGCGGATAAGCTCGCCATCATCTTCACTGTGCGCATTGCAAGTGATGGTGGCGCGCGCCTCGATGGAGCCGAACGTGCAATCGTCCGCAGCCGCGCAAAGCTGGGCTATGCGTCGGTCAGGGCGGAGGATCTGCCGGACGGCTTTTTCGATCTCGCCCGCCGTATCGAGGCGGCCGAGGACGCTCGCGGCGCGTCGCGCGTCGAGCCGCCGCAGCAGCAGGTCGTCGAAGGAGAAGCGGGCTCGTTCACGCTTGAGTTCCGGCCGGTAAGCGAGGCCGAGCAATCGAACGCGGCCTTGTCACTCGCGACAAATCTCGCAATCGCCGAGATCCTCTACCAACATGGCACCGGCCTTTTCCGGATCATGCCGGAACCGGATGACCGGGCGATCCGCCGATTGCGCCACAGCGCTAGGGCACTAGGTGTCGATTGGCCCGCTAACATCTCGCTCGAGGAGCGCGAGCGGAGCCTCGATCCAAACGAACCGAGGCAAGCGGCTTTCATGTTCGCCATTCGGCGTGCGGGCACCCACGCGAGCTATGCCTGTTTCCGAACTGGAGAGAAACCCTGGCACTCCGCAATGCGCGCGACCTATGCGCACGCAACTGCGCCGCTCCGGCGACTTGCCGATCGGTTCGTCTGCGAGGCGGCGCTGGCGGTTGTAAATGGCCGGGAGGTAAGCGCGGATGTTGCCGCTGCCTTCGAACGTCTGCCGGACGTCATGAACCGCGCTGATTCAAAGGCTGCTCAGGTCGATGCGGCAGTTCTTGAGCTTGCCGAGGCGGTGGTCCTGGCAGGGCACGTGGGGGAGTCGTTCGAGGGCACGGTCACCGATATCGACGAGCGGGGAGCAAGAGTTCAGATCGGCCGGCCGGCCGTCACCACCCGCATTGCCGTGAATGGTCTAAGCGTCGGTGAGACCGTGTCTTTGCGGCTGGAGGAAGCTGATCCAGTCCGGCGGCTCGCGCGCTTCTCGCTCGCACCCCATTAGGCATTGGAGCCGCCGAGGCCGCTGCGCGCAGCCTCGTCACCATAAGCGGCCTTCCTGCGGCGGACAAAGGGAGATGGACGCTAAAGGTTCGACCGGCCCTAGAGTCCAGCTTCGATGGCGATCCGGATCGCTTCAGCGGATGTACCGGCATCGAGGCGCTCCAGCAGTAGCGCACGATGCATTTTCACGGTTTTCTCGCTGATCTTGAGCTCCCAGGCGATCTGCTTGTTGAGAAGGCCGCGGGCCATCCGCTCAAGCACTTCACGCTGCCGCGGAGGCAGCTCCGCGACCCGCTCGACTGCGCGACGGCGGCGCTCCTGCAGCGAGCTGGCACCATGGGGTCCAAGGTCGACCTGCGAACCCAGGAAATAGTGCAGTTGTCCCTCGCTGTCGAAGAGAGGAGCAATCATGATCCCGTTTCGAAAGGGCGAACCGTCGGCGCGATAATTGACGATTTCGGCAAGGATCGGACGCGCCTGCGCGATCGCGGTGCGCATGGCGCCCCTCACCAATGCGTCTGTTGCCGCGCCAGCGAGGAAGCGGCAGTTCCGGCCGATGATCTCGCGTTCCCGGTAGAGCGTCAGGTCGCAAAATGCCTCGTTGACGATTTCGAGGGGATTGTCCGCCAGCCGCGGATTGGTCACGACCATTGCGATCGGGCTGCGGCCGATCGTCTCGATTAGCTCCTGATCCTCGAGTGACATTGGCGGAGCCTAGCGCAAGCTGTGTGAACGAACGAGGTGCTACGTCCCGACGCGGATGCTTTCGCCGGTGATCGCATCGGACATCAGTCGTTCGGTAATGGCATCCGCGACGACGGTGGGCGCTTTCACGCTTTCCGGTTCTTCGCCTGGGAACGCGAGTGCCCGCATGCGCGTGCGGGTTGCTCCTGGATCAACGATGTGAACCCGCAATCGGCCCGTGAATTCGGTCTCGTCCGCATAAGCTCGGAGCAGCGTCTCAAGCGCGGCCTTGGATGACCCGTAGGCCCCCCAGAAAGCTCGCGGCTCGGACCCGACGGACGATGTGAGCGCCACGATTTCGGCCTTGTCCGCTCGCCTGAGAAGCGGATCGAAAGCCGCGATCAGCGCCTGATTGGCAAGCAAGTTGATACTGAGCAGGCGCGAATATTCCTTGGGATCGATGTCTTGCACCGGCGTCAGCGAGCCGAGCATCGCCGCATTGAGAACGAGAATATCGAGCTTGTTCCAGCGCTCGGCGACCGCGACCGCCAGCTTGCCGATGCTTTCGCCATCCGTGAGATCGAGCGGCGCGATCGTGGCCGAACCGCCCGCCTCATGGATCTGCTCTTCGACTTCCTCGAGCGCGGCGGTGGTTCGCGCGACGAGGATTACGTGGGCGCCGGCTTTCGCGAGCGCCTCGGCGGTCGCCGCACCGATGCCGCGGGATGCGCCCGTCACGAGCGCGAGCTTTCCTTCGAAAGGCTTCGAATCAGTCATGGGAGCCGCGTCTAGCGGCTTAGCGGCTCGCCACCAACGAGAGGGCGGCGCCTTGGTCCTTCTCCATGACGTCCGTGAGCGTCGTCGGATAGGCTCCGGTGAAGCAGGCGTCGCACCGTTGGGGCTGGGTTGCATCGCGCTCCTGTCCGAGCGCACGGTACAATCCTTCGATCGAAATGAAGGCAAGGCTGTCCGCATTGATATAGTCGCGCATCTGGTCGACGTTCATCTGGGCGGCGAGCAGCTTCGCCCGCTCGGGCGTATCGACTCCATAGAAGCAGCTGTGGCGTGTCGGGGGTGAGGCGATCCGCATGTGCACCTCGCGTGCGCCGGCGTCGCGCATCATCTGCACGAGCTTGACGCTGGTCGTCCCGCGCACGATCGAATCGTCGATGAGGACGATTTTCTTGCCGTCGACAAGCGCGCTGTTGGCATTGTGCTTGAGCTTGACGCCGAGGTGTCGGACCTCCTGGGTCGGCTGGATGAAGGTGCGACCGACATAGTGCGAGCGAATGATTCCCAGCTCGAAGGGTATTTCGCTCGCCTGGCTGAAGCCGATTGCCGCGGGAACGCCGCTGTCGGGCACCGGCACTACATAATCGGCATCGACCGGAGCTTCTCGCGACAGTTCCGCGCCGATATTCTTGCGCACCTCATAGACCGACACGCCTTCCGCAATGCTGTCGGGGCGCGAGAAATAAACATGTTCGAAGATGCACGGGCGCGGACTGAGGTTCTTGAAGGGACGGAAGGAGCGAATGCCGCTGTCGTTGACGAGGACGACTTCTCCTGGGTCCACGTCCCGCAGGAAGCTCGCGCCGATAACGTCGAGCGCGACGGTCTCGCTTGCGAAAATGGTCGCCTCGCCAAGCTTGCCCATGACGAGCGGGCGGATGCCGAGCGGATCGCGGCAGGCAATCAGTCCGTCGTCCGTCAGAACAACGAGAGAATAGGCGCCTTCGACCTGGGTCAGCGCGTCGGTGAGCCTGTCGAGCGTATTGGTGCAGTGGGAAGTTGCGACGAGGTGAATGATCACCTCGGTGTCGCTGGTGGACTGGAAGATGGAGCCGCGGCGGTTGAGGGTGCGGCGAAGCTTCATCGCGTTCGAAAGGTTGCCGTTGTGCGCGACAGCAAATCCGCCCTCTGCAAGTTCGGCGAACAAGGGCTGAACGTTGCGCAGCGCAGTTTCGCCAGTGGTTGAATAGCGCACGTGCCCGATCGCCGCGCGCCCGGCGAGCTTGCGCATGATATCGTCGCGGTCGAAGTTGCCGGCGACATGACCCATCGCACGATGCGAGTGGAAATGCTTGCCGTCGAAGCTCGTGATGCCCGCGGCTTCCTGGCCGCGGTGCTGCAGGGCATGGAGCCCGAGCGCTACGAAGCTCGCCCCATTGTCGGCGCCCCAGATGCCGAAGACACCGCACTCCTCGCGCAGCTTGTCGTCATCGAACGGATTGGTCGTCAGCATACTCGTTGGGTTCCCGATCCCCGGTGCGGCCGTCACAGGCGTGTCATATAGGGCGAGGCTTGGCCTTTGTCGCCCCGGCCTGAATAAAGCGTGAAATTTTAACCGCTTAGCGGTTTTTCAATCGCTTAGCCTTTGTAAAGGGCAGGGAATTTCTGCTTCAGCGCCGCAATCTTGGGCCGGTCGTTGAACAGGATATAGGGGAAGTAGGGGTGATTGGCGGCAAAATGCTGGTGGTAGGCTTCGGCCGGATAGAAGCCGCCATGTTCGATCCGGGTCGCGATCGGCTTTGACCAGGCATGCGTCGCATTCAGGCGCTGAATATAAGCGCGGGCGAATTGCTCCTGTGCAGCGCTCTGGGGGAAGATCGCCGAGCGGTAGCTCAATCCCACGTCCGGTCCTTGTCGGTTGATCTGCGTCGGGTCGTGGGCGACCGTGAAGTAGATCTCGAGCAGCTTGCCATAGCTGAGCTGTGATGGATCATATGCGATCCTCACCGCCTCGGCATGGCCAGTGCTTTCGGAGCTGACCTTGTCATAGCTCGCGTCCTTCGCGCTTCCGCCAGCGTAACCGGAGACAACGCCGGTCACGCCCTTCACATGCTCGAAAACCCATTCCATGCCCCAGAAGCAACCGCCTGCCAGCACTGCCGTTTCGGTTCTCGGCTCCGCAGCAGCGGGCGTGGCGCTCATGAGCAGGAGCGGGATTGCAAGTCGCTTCATCATCGGTCCTTTCGGCTGCCGCTTACTGTGCCCCCGCCGACATTTACAGCGGCTGGACGGCAGGTCGGTTGCAGAATAGGACCCTGCTGACACGGAGGTCAGCAAATGCCAACTTACACCGCGCCGGTACGCGAGACCCGTTTCATCCTCGACGAAGTGCTGGACATCGGCCGCTATTCGAACCTCCCCGGTTTTGCCAATGCGTCACCCGATCTCTTGGAGGCTATTCTCGAGGAGTGCGGCCGCTTCTGCGAGGAAGTGCTGCAGCCGCTCAATCGAATTGGTGACGAAGTGGGCTGCAAGCGCTCCGACGACGGCTCGGTCACCACTCCGCCGGGGTTCAGGGACGCCTGGACCCGTTGGGTCGATGCCGGTTGGCCGACGCTCACCGCGCCCGAAGAATATGGCGGCCAGGGGCTTCCTCAGGTGGTCGGCACCGCGATTGGCGAATATGTGCTTTCCGCCAACCACAGCTTCGAAATGTACCAGGGGCTGACGAGCGGCGCGATCGCGGCGCTCTACATCAAGGCTTCGGACGAATTGAAAGATCGGTACCTGCCCAACATGGCGACCGGCAAGTGGACCGGCACGATGAACTTGACGGAGCCGCATTGCGGCACGGATCTTGGCCTACTTAAGACGCGTGCCGAGCCGAACGACGACGGCAGCTACTCGATCACCGGCACGAAGATCTTCATTTCATCGGGCGAGCACGATCTTAGCGAGAACATCATCCACCTGGTGCTCGCCAAGCGCTCCGGAGCTCCTGACAACGTCAAGGGGATCAGCCTCTTCGTCGTCCCGAAGTTTCTCGTCAACGAGAACGGCAGCCTTGGCGAGCGCAATGCGGTCTCTTGCGGCGCGCTCGAGAAGAAGATGGGAATTCACGGCAATGCCACCTGCGTCATGAACTATGACGGCGCCAAGGGCTGGCTGGTGGGCGAGCCCGAGAAAGGTCTCCAGGCGATGTTCATCATGATGAACGCCGCGCGGCTGGGCGTTGGCCTCCAGGGGCTGGCCCAGGGCGAGGTCGCCTACCAGAATGCTGCAAATTACGCGCGCGAGCGCCGGCAGGGCAGAGCGCTCAATGAGTCAGAGCGGGAGCCGGGGGCGAAGGCTGACCCGATTATCGTGCACCCCGATGTTCGTCGAATGCTGATGGAGTCGAGAGCGTGGAACGAGGCCGGTCGCGCGCTTTGTCTTTGGGGCTCGCTGCTCGTCGATCTCTTCCGCCGATCTCCGGACGAGGCGGAACGCCAGCAGGCCGACGACCTCCTCGGCATCATCACGCCGGTGATCAAGGGATATCTTACCGACAAAGGCTTCCAGGCAGCCGTTTACGCGCAGCAGGTGCTTGGCGGACATGGCTACATCCGCGAGCACGGGATGGAGCAGTTTGTGAGGGATGCCCGCATTACCCAGATCTACGAGGGCACCAACGGCATCCAGGCAATGGACCTCGTCGGCCGCAAGCTGCCGCGCGATAACGGCCGCGCGATCCGCACCTTCTTCGAGGTTGTTGGGCGCGACATCGCCGATGCAAGAAAGGAAGGGGATCCCGGCGCGATTGCAGCTGCGCTTGAGCAGGCGCTCCAGGATCTTCAGGCTGCCACGATTTGGCTCGCGCAGCATGGCATGGCCAACCCGGACGACGCCGGCGCAGGTGCTTACGCCTATATGGATCTCATGGGCCTCGTGACCCTAGGCTGGATGTGGCTGAAGATGGCCCGGGCCGCGAGCCAAGCGCTTGCCGCAGGTGGCGG
>DATIQO010000182.1:0-3414 GCA_035470745.1 Sphingomicrobium sp.
CGGCGGCGGCATCGGCACCTATTGGGGCCGCGTGCGCGGGATTGGCGAACCGGTCGGGCTCAACGGCAAGACCAGCGGGATCATCCCGTTCGTTCGCGTCATGGACAGCCTGACGCTCGCCATCAGCCAGGGCTCGCTGCGCCGCGGGTCGGCTGCCTGCTATCTCGACGTCTCGCACCCCGAAATCGAGGAGTTCCTCGAAATCCGCAAACCCTCGGGCGATTTCAACCGCAAGGCGCTCAACCTCCATCACGGCGTGCTGGTCACGGACGAGTTCATGCAGGCCGTCCGCGACGGCGCGGAATTCACGCTTCGCAGTCCGCGCGACCAGTCGGAACGCGGCAAGGTCGATGCCCGTTCGCTGTTCCAGAAGCTGGTTGAAACTCGTCTCGCGACCGGCGAGCCGTACATCATCTTCATCGATGCGGTGAACAAGGCGATGCCGAAGCATCACCGCGACCTCGGCCTCAAGGTATCCACCTCGAACCTTTGTTCCGAAATCACGCTTCCGACCGGCCGCGACCATCTCGGCGCCGATCGCACCGCCGTCTGCTGCCTCAGTTCACTGAACCTCGAGACCTGGGACGATTGGAACAAGGACAAGCAGTTCATCGAGGACGTCATGCGCTTCCTCGACAATGTCCTTAGCGACTATATTGCCCGCGCTCCCGACGAGATGGCGCGTGCCAAATATTCCGCCGAGCGCGAGCGCAGCGTCGGTCTTGGTATCATGGGATTCCACTCCTTCCTGCAGGCTCGCGGACTGCCGTTCGAAGGCGCCATGGCAAAGAGCTGGAACCTCAAGGTCTTCAAGCATATTCGTGCCCAGGTCGACCAGGCCTCGATGATGCTCGCCAAGGAGCGCGGCCCCTGCCCCGACGCGGCCGACATGGGCGTGATGGAGCGCTTCAGCTGCAAGATGGCGATCGCTCCGACGGCATCGATCTCGATCATTGCCGGAGGCACCAGCGCGTGCATCGAGCCGATCCCGGCCAACATCTACACGCACAAGACGCTGTCGGGCTCTTTCTCGATCAAGAATCCCTACCTTGAGCGCATGCTCAAGGAGAAGGCGAAGGACAGTCCGGCGGTTTGGAACTCGATCCTCGAGAATGGCGGATCGGTCCAGCATCTCGACTTCCTCACCCCGGAAGAAAAGGACGTTTTCAAGACCAGCTTCGAGATCGATCAGCGCTGGCTCCTCGAGCTTGCCGCCGATCGCACGCCCTTCATCGACCAGGCCCAGTCACTCAACCTCTTCATCCCGGCCGATGTCGACAAATGGGACCTGATGATGCTGCACTTTCGCGCTTGGGAGCTCGGCATCAAGTCGCTCTATTATCTGCGCTCCAAGTCGGTGCAGCGTGCCGGCTTTGCCGGCGGCGTCGAGGCGGACAACACGCCGGAGCTGCGCGAGATCAAGGTGCAGTCGACCACCGATTATGACGAATGTCTTGCGTGCCAGTAGGGGGCGTCGGCAGGTGCCAGCCGCAAGAAATGCCGAGCAGCGGTGCCAGCGACGCCTTCGCCTCATCGTTGGCAAGGACGGCAATGAGCAATGAAGCAGCCCGCTCTTCGCACGTTCGCTAAACGCGCCGGAGCGGTCGCACTCGCGCTCGTCGCGCTCGATCTTGTCGCGACTGCCGCGACGCTCGCTTTTGGATGGGGAATGATCAGGGGATGATGTTCAAGAAGTTCGGTTTGCTTGCATCTGCAGCCTTTGCGTTCACGGCCGCGCCGGTATTCGCCTTGCCCGCCGCCAACGCCCAGGCGCTCGAGAAGAATTTCGACGCGCTCATCAGCCCCGCCGACCAGCAGCAATGGCTTCAGCAGATGGCTTCCGAGCCCAACCATGTCGGCTCGCCGCACGACAAGGCCAATGCCGAGATGGAACTCGCATTGTTCAAGCAATGGGGCTGGGACGCGCATATCGAGCAGTTCGACGTCCTCTACCCAACGCCGATCTCGACCACCGTCGAGCTCGTTGCGCCGCAACGGATCACGCTTGGCGGCCAGGAGCCGCCGGTTCCCGAGGACCCGAGCTCTGCGCATATGGCGGGCGCTCTGCCGCCCTATGTCGCCTTCCAGGGCGACGGCGATGTCACCGCGCCTGTCGTTTACGTCAATTACGGCATGCCCGACGATTATGACGCGCTTGCAGAGCGCGGGATCGATGTTCGCGGCAAGATCGTCCTTGCCCGCTATGGCGCTGGCTGGCGCGGGCTGAAGCCGAAGCTCGCGCAGGAGCATGGCGCGGTCGGCTGCCTCATTTACTCGGACCCGGCCGATGACGGCTACACCGAAGGCGATCCCTATCCCAAGGGCGGCGCCCGCCCGCCGGCTGGAGTGCAGCGCGGGTCGGTCGTTGACATGACAATGTATCCCGGGGACCCGCTGACGCCGGGCGTCGGTTCGGTTCCCGGTGCCAAGCGCCTCACGCGAGAGACGGCGCCGACGATCCTCAAGATCCCTGCGCTTCCAATTTCCTACGCCGACGCATCGAAAATCATTGCGGCGCTCGACGGACCGGTCGTCACCGGCAAGGCGCGGGGCGGGCTTCCGCTCGCTTACCATTGGGGCGGCAGCGACGCCGTCAAGGTCCATCTCGCGGTCAAGTCGGACTGGTCGCTCAAGCCCGCTTATGACGTCATCGCCATGCTCCGCGGCTCCCAATATCCCGACCAGTGGATCGTTCGCGGCAACCACCGCGATGGCTGGGTTTTCGGCGCTGCGGATCCGCTGACGGGCCAGGTCGCCGAAATGGACGAAGCGAAGGCGCTTGGAGCGCTCTATCGCCAAGGATGGCGGCCAGCGAGGACGATCGTCTACGCGAGCTGGGACGCCGAGGAGCCGAGCCTGCTAGGCTCGACCGAGTGGGTCGAAACGCATGCCGACGAGCTCCAGCGCAAGGCTTTGCTCTACATCAACACCGACAATAATGGCCGCGGCTTCCTCTCGGCGGAAGGCAGCCAGGACCTGCAGCATTTCGTCGCTGCAGCAGCCAACGACGTTCTCGACCCGCAGACTGGCGTGCCCGTTGCAGAGCGCGCGCGCGCCGAGGTGCTATCCAATAGCTACTCCAATCGTCGGTCAGTCAGCGCGGATGCAGTCGAGGTCGCGCGCTCGGGCGGCGACCTGCCGATGGAGCCGGTCGGCGCGGGCTCCGACTATTCGCCCTTCGTCCAGCATCTCGGGATCGCCTCGGTGAACCTCGGCTTCGGCGGAGAGGATTTTTCCGGAGGCAGCTATCACTCGGTCTACGACACTTTCTATCATGTGATGCACTTCGATGATCCTGGCCTTGCCTATGGCGCGGCCCTGTCGAAGGTGGTCGGGCGGCTGGTCATGCGCGCCGCCGACGCACCGCGCATTCCTGCGCACTACTCCGACTTCGCCCGTTCGGTGTCGCAATAT
>DATIQO010000183.1:0-5547 GCA_035470745.1 Sphingomicrobium sp.
GGCACGCAGATCACGATTTCCGGGAAGCGCCAGGCGCGCATCTTGCCGCCATGCACCTTGTGGATGAAATGCTTGATCATCTGCTCGGCGACATCGATGTCGGCGATGACGCCGTCGCGAAGCGGCCGGATGGCCTCGATCTGGTCAGGCGTCTTGCCCATCATGAGCTTGGCGTCCTCGCCGACGGCCTTGACCTTCTTGACGCCGTTGATGGTTTCGATCGCGACCACCGACGGCTCGTTGAGAACGATTCCGCGCCCCCTCACGTAGACGAGCGTATTGGCGGTTCCGAGGTCGATCGCCATGTCGTGCGACATCCATTTGAACCATCGATTCCAGAACATTCCTACCCCGTCTCTCGCCTTTGTTGATGGGCGGCGCCAAAGCCACGCCGCACCTTAATTTCAAATTGCTAACCTACCGTTGAATGCGGTTTGAATTTCTTGGAAAAATCAGCGCTTCGCCGGCAGTTCGGAATTGGGATAAGACCCCTGACATGTCAATAAGAAGGCTGCCTCCCGAGCTCATCAATCGCATTGCCGCCGGCGAGGTGGTCGAGCGGCCCGCAAGTGCATTGAAGGAACTCGTCGAAAACGCGCTCGATGCGGGCGCCGCCCAGGTCGCTGTTCGCCTTCGCGCCGGCGGGCTCGATCTCCTCGAGGTCAGCGACGATGGCTGCGGAATGTCGCCTGACGAAATGCGGCTCGCGCTCGAGCGGCACGCGACCTCGAAGCTTCCGAGCGACGCGATCGACGAAGTCACGAGCTTTGGCTTTCGGGGCGAAGCGCTTCCCTCGATCGCGAGTGTTTCGCGCCTGACGCTCGAAAGCCGGGTGAGGGGCGCCGATGGCTGGCGAATCGAGATCGACCATGGCGTCCAAGTCGGCGAGGGGCCGGCCGCGCTTCCGCCCGGGACCAGGATCATGGTCGAGGGCCTGTTCGACAAGGTGCCCGCGCGGCGCAAGTTCCTGCGCAGTCCAAGATCCGAATATGCAGCCTGCCTCGATGCGGTGAAGCGCCTCGCGATGGCAAGAAGCGACGTCGCCTTCACGCTCGATCACGACGGCAGGCGGATACTGACGCTCGCGCCCGCCGAGGCGCCGACAAGGGTCGCCGAGCTCTTGACCCACGAGCTAGATAGGCACGGCATCGGGATCGATTGCACGCGCGAGGGCATGCGGCTTACCGGCGTCGTCAGCCTGCCGACCTTCAACCGCGGCAGCGCCGACCAGCAATTCCTTTTCGTCAATTCAAGGCCGGTCAAGGACCGGCTGCTGGTTGGAGCGCTAAGGGCAAGCTACCGCGACCTCATCGCGAGGGACCGCCACCCGATCGCCGCTCTATTCCTCGATGTTCCGCTCGGCGAGGTCGACGTCAACGTCCACCCGGCAAAGACGGAAGTCCGCTTTCGCGATCCCTCGGCCGTTCGCGGCCTCATCATCGGCGGCCTTCGCCATGCGCTCGATGAAGAGAGCCAGAGGAGCGCCGCGCGCGGTCAGGCGGCTGCGAGCGTCATGTGGACGACGAGCGCGACTTATGATGAAAGCCTTGCCCGTCACCAGCCCCTCAGCCTCGGCGAGATCGGCGTGCAGGTCTGGTCGCCCCCGCTTCAAGACGCGCTCGATCGGCAGGACCAGCGCCTGTTCACGGCGGCTCCGGCGGCGCGGGCGGAGCCGGCGATCGAGCCGGTTCAAGGTTTTCCCTTGGGTGTCGCCCGCGGCCAGGTCGCGGCCACCTATATCGTCGCCGAAGCCGAGGACGGGCTCGTCATCGTCGACCAGCATGCAGCGCACGAGCGGCTCGTTCTTGAGAGGATGCGCGCGGCCCGCGAGGGGGGCAGGGTGGGGACGCAGGCCCTCCTCATCCCCGAGGTCGTCGAGCTCGAGGAGCCCGACTGCGACCGGCTCGAAGGGGCGGCGAGCAGCCTTTCCGACCTTGGCCTCGAGATCGAGCGGTTCGGCCCCGATTCGATGTTGGTTCGGAGCGTCCCGGCCGCGCTTGGCAGGACCGACGTTGCCGGGCTTCTTTCCGATCTTGCGGGCGAGATCGCCGAGCTTGGCGGGCCGATGAGCCTTCGCGACAAGCTCGATCATGTCGCGGCGACGATCGCCTGCCACGGCTCGGTTCGCGCCGGGCGCATCCTCTCGGTTGCCGAGATGAATGCGCTTCTTCGCGAGATGGAGGTCACGCCAAGATCAGGGCAGTGCAATCACGGACGGCCGACCTGGGTGAAGCTCGGGCACAACGAGATCGAGAAGCTGTTCGGACGCAAGTAGCGATGAACTTGATGCCTACGTGCTCTGTTTCGCGCTCTCGAGCAAAGCTGCAATGTGGGGTGCCCTTGCCAGCGTAGCGTCTAGTCGTTCACGCCAGCGACGACCCCGAGATCTGGCGTCTTGATAGGCCTCCAGCAGATCGGAAGGTCGGTCCTCGGCCAGGATCGACATCAGGACTTCAGCTTGCATCAAGTCCTTGCGCGCTTTGAGAGATTCTCGTCCGCCGCGTCTGCGGTCTGCTACTATTAGCTTGTGAATCGCGAACTTTTCAGGTCGCGGAATTTTGACCAAGATTCCTGCTCTGTAGATTGCGGCGGCATCCAGCGGTTCAGAGATCAGATATTCCAAGTGGTGCAACGCTTGGGCACTCACACCCATCTGCGGCAGATCACGCAAGCCCTCTTCATCGCGGAACGACGGCGTCAGGAATTCGACAATTGAACTTCCGTCCGCTTGTCTCCATCGCCACGCTTTATCACGCTCCAAGCTCGGGACGGGGGCGAACCGGAAGCCGGCAAGAACCTCGTCGACGTGAACCTGCGCGACCTCGTCTGAACCGCCGCCGGTGGCAAAGCTTGCGAGGTCGATGTCGTTCGTCATGGCTGTCTCGTCGGCCGACAATCGTAGGCCAAGTTCGCCTTCGTAGAGGAGGAACGCGATCGTCCCGACGAGAACGCCGCCGACATTGAACACGCCTGATTTTGCCAGGCCCGCTACGATGCTTCCAGCCGTTGCATCTAGACCGAGAAAGCGCTCGCTGCGCAGAAGCCGGACAAGTCGAGCGCGGGTTCGCGCGCGCTCTGCTCCGCTGTTCTTGAGCGACTGATATTCATTGATTCGTACGCGGAGCTTCTCGGTGTCTTCGCCCAGGTATCGCTCCTTCATGTCCTTGCCGATGCGATACCGGTCATACCAATATGCTCGCTTGCCGCGGGCCCTTAGCTTTGGCGTTCCGCGGATGTCGGAAACCGCGTCGTCTAGAAGAAGCGACAGAAGGTCGTGGTATGCGGCGACCGCTGTGTGAGAGTGACGCCTGACCAACATTTCTCGATCCTTGCCACGCAAAAAGTATTTTGCGTGGCAAGGTGTGTCATATCTCGAATTGCCACGCAAGAAAAAGTTTGCGTGGCAAGAATTGGTGAATGTTTCCCTTTGCCGCTCGCGACATGGGCTATTCGAACGCCTGAACAGGCGATCACTTCGACGAAGCTTGCCAGACAAGCGAGGAAAGGTGCGTGCGAGGAAGAAACTCCCTCGCGCCGGATGCCGGGCAGGGACTTAGTGGGCGAGGCCGAGGCGCTCTTTAGCCTCCTGGACCATCTTCTTGAATCGTGGATCGTCCCGTAACGCGTCGAGGTCGGGGTCGGAATCGGCGTGGCGGATCTGCGTCGCGCTTACCGTCCTTCCGAAATAAGGCTCAATGACTTCGATCGCGCGATCATTGTCCTTGAGCTCCTGGGCAAGGGAACAGGCGAGATTGTATCGCATCAGGATATTGTCCGGGTCGAGCAGCAGGGCGCGGTCGATCCAGTCCTTGGCCCTTTGATCTTCGCCCAGGGCCGCCAATGCATTTGCGCCGGCGGCGAGCGCGGGCGCACTCGCCGGGTCTTTTGCAATTGCCTTCTCGGTGCGCTCGAGCGTCATCTGCGCGGCTCGCCGCAGCTGATCCATGTCGTGAGTACCATGGAAGCAGCACACCAGCATCGAGGGGTTATGCCAGTCCGCATCCATGAGCGAGGCTGCCTTTTCGAAGAAGGGGATGGCGTCCTTGACGCGGCCTTCTCGGAATATCAGCCGTGCGGCCTCGCGGTTCACCTCCCATGAATCCGGATCGAGACGAAGCGCGATCTCGATCTCCTTGCGGGCCTCGTCGTGGCGCCCTTCTTCCTCCAAAAGATGCGCCTTGACGCAGCGTGCTTCGGCAAGATTGGGGTTGATCGCGAGGGCGCGCTCGGCCGCCGTCAGCGCATCCTCGTCGCGAGCATGCCACAATCGCAGCTGCGACTGGGCGAGCGCCATGAGGGCCCAGGCCTCGGCGTAATTGGGATCGAAGGAAACGGCCTGCCGGCAAATCCGGACGATCGTCTCGTCCCGCCGAATGTCGCCGAAGCTCCCCGTGATCCAGTTCTGCCGCGCCATCAGGTAGAGATTGTAAGCCTCGACGCTCGAGGTGCCGCGCTGCTCGATCGCCTTCTTCTCGGCGGGAAGCAGCTTGACGCGCAGGGCATTGACGATCGCTTTTGAGATTTCGTCCTGGATCGCGAAAATGTCGGTGAGGTCGCGGTCGTAGCGATCGGCCCAGAGATGGCCCCCGGTCGAGCTGTCGATCAGCTGGGCGGTGATCCTTACACGGGACCCGGCCTTCCTGACGCTGCCCTCGAGCACATGGGTGACGTCGAGCGCGTGGGCCACTTCCTTGACGTCCATGACCCGGCCCTTGAACGTGAAGGCGGTGTTGCGGGCAATGACGAGAAGAGCGGACACTTTCGACAGGTCGGTGATGATGTCTTCGGTGATGCCGTCGCTGAAATATTCCTGTTCAGGATCGCCGCTCATGTTGACGAACGGAAGGACGCAGACCGACAGGCTGCGGGCGGCTTTCTCGTCGGCCGCCGCAGGCGCTGAACTTTCCGCCGCGTTGCCCATCGTTCGCGAGATCGCCGCGAACAGGTCGTCGAGCTCGCCCTCAGCGCCGCTCAGCTGGCCAACTTCAACGGTGTGGAACTGACGAAATCCCAAGGGCGGCCTCGTTCCCCCGAGGCTCACTGGCACGAGCCGACCGGAATCGCGCCCTTCGGCGGCCTCGTCCTGGACCCAGGCAGAATCGACCGAGGCCTGCGACCACAGGACGACCACCACCTTTGCGCTCTTCAAGGCGCGGTCGATCTCGGTCGAGAAACGTGAACCGCCCTGGATCTGGCGATCCCACCAGACCTCGTGACCGGCACGGCCGATCGCCTCGGCAAGCTGCTTGGCAGCTCCCTCGTCTTCACGCGCGTAGCTCAGAAAGACATCCGCCAAGGACGACCCCCTTTGGCAGGATAGTGCGCCGGAGCGCCGTGTCGTTCAAGACCGCTCGTTCGAGGCTCCCCTCTAGGGACGCTCCCTCGTCGCGGCGGCCGACCAAGTGCCTTCGAGAGGCATGCTTGTCAGACATGTCCGCGCCCCGCACTATACCCCCATGCTTTACCTGATCGTCTTTCTCGGTGCGGGGCTCGGCGGGGCGCTTCGCCACGGCGTCAACGTCGGCGCGACGAAGATCTTCGGCTACG
>DATIQO010000184.1:0-4070 GCA_035470745.1 Sphingomicrobium sp.
TGCACATGCGCCGGGGGAAAGATCAAGCATGAGCCAGCCGCATTTCATCGTCTTCGCCAATGAAAAGGGCGGGACCGGCAAGTCAACGACAGCCGTTCACACCGCAATTGCGCTCGCCGCCTCGGGCCACCGCGTCGGCGCACTCGACCTCGACGGCCGACAGCGGACCATGACTCGCTACTTGGAAAACCGGGATGCGACCGTGCGCCGGCTCGGCAAGGAACTGCCCCAGGCAAGCTATGAGGTTCTCGAGGACTATAGCGAAAGCGGTCTTGAGGCTTCGATCGAGCGACTCTCGGCTCAATCGGATGTCATTGTCATCGACACCCCGGGCCGCGACGATCCGATTGCCCGCGGAGCCATCCTCAAGGCAGACACGCTCGTTACGCCGATGAACGACAGCTTCGTCGATCTCGACCTCATCGGCCAGGTCCATCCTGAGAATTACAAGATCACGCGGCCGAGTTTCTATGCCGAGCTGATCTGGAACAGCCGCACTGCTCGCGCCAAGCAGACCGGCAAGAGCGTCGACTGGGTCGTGCTCCGGAATCGTCTGCAGCACATCGAATCGCATAATCTAAAGCGCGTCGGTGCAGCGCTCGACGAGCTTGCCCGTCGCGTCGGGTTCCGGGTCATCCCCGGCCTCGGCGAGCGCGTCATCTACCGCGAGCTCTTCCCCAAGGGCCTGACCTTGCTCGACCTGAAGCAGATCACCGACGCCGGCCTCGGCCATGTCGCCGCGCGCCAGGAACTGCGCGAAATGATCGCAGGTCTTGGCGTTCCGAGCCAGGAAGAACAAAAGCTGGCCGCTACAGGTTGAACCAAAGGGGTGCCGCTGCGTAGGGCAGCGCGATGACTCACCAATTCAATCGCACCATCCTTCGCGAATATGACATCCGCGGAATCGTCGGAACCACGCTAACCGAGGCCGACGCCTATGCGCTCGGTCGAACCTACGCGGCCGTTGCACGCGATGAAGGAGCAAAGCGGATTGCCGTCGGGCGCGACGGGCGCACCCATTCGGGAATGCTCGAGGCGGAGCTGATCCGCGGCCTCAACGAGGGCGGGATCGACGTCATGCAGATCGGCATGGGCCCCTCGCCCATGCTCTATTTCGCAACCTACTATCTTGACGTCGACGGCGGCATCCAAGTCACCGGCAGCCACAATCCGGCCGACTACAACGGTTTCAAGCTGCTTCTGAAAGGGCGCTCGGTCTTCGGGCAGGAAATCCAGGCCATCGGCGAGCGTGCCGCGCTCGGCCAGTGGAGCGAAGGAGAAGGCAGCGTCGAAGAGGTCGATATAAGGGGCGCCTACGTAGACCGCTTGCTCGACGGCTTTTCCGGCAAGCCCTTCAGGATTGGATGGGACTGCGGGAACGGCGCCGCGGGGCCGGTCCTCGACATGCTCGTCGAGGGGCTGCCCGGACAACATTTCACCATTTTCACCAATGTCGATGGCAGGTTCCCCAATCATCATCCCGACCCGACGGTCGAACAGAACCTTGCCGATCTAAAACGGCTCGTTGCCGACAAGGAGCTCGACTTCGGGATCGCCTTCGACGGTGACGGCGACCGGATTGGCGCGGTCGATGGCAAGGGCCGCGTGATATGGGGCGACCAGCTGCTTGCGATCCTCGCCGAGCCGGTGCTGAAGGAGCAGCCGGGCGCAACGATCATCGCCGATGTGAAAGCGAGCCAGCTCCTGTTCGACCGCATCGCCGAACTCGGCGGCGCGCCGCTCATGTGGAAGACCGGTCACAGCCTCATCAAGTCGAAGATGAAGGACACGGGAGCTCCGCTCGCCGGCGAGATGAGCGGGCACATCTTCTTCAAGCATCGCTGGTACGGCTTCGACGACGCGCTTTATGCCGCCGTGCGACTGATCGAAGCAGTGAGCGAGAGCGGCAAGAGCCTGACCGAGCTCATGGACGCGATGCCGAGGGCAACCGCTACTCCCGAAATGCGCTTCGAAGTCGACGAGACGCGAAAGTTCGCGGTTATCGACGAGGTCCGCGAGCGGCTCTCCGCCGCGGGCGCCGAGGTCGATGCAACGGACGGCGTAAGGGTCAAGACCCCGGATGGGTGGTGGCTGCTTCGTGCCTCCAACACGCAGGACGTGCTTGTCGCCCGCGCCGAGGCGCGGGACGATGCCGGGGTTCAGCGCCTCGTGGACCAGATCGATGAGCAGCTCGCAAAGTCGGGCATCGAGCGCAGGCAAGCAGCGCACTGAGTCGTTCCTGGACGACAGGTCGACGCAAATTCGTTGCAACTGCGGGGTCGCAAGCAGCTGGGAGCCGATTGGCCCGAGCTACCGGTTCGCGACTTGATCAATCGCCACGCGGTGACGTGGGCGGGCCGTTGTTGTATGGTGGCGCAATGCTGGACCAGAAGTCCGCGTGCACGAGCGACCGCGACCGGCTCCAACTCATGTTCGAGCAGGCGCCGGGCTTCATCGCGCTGGTTGAGGGCGCCAACCATGAGATAGCGATTGCCAACGAGGCCTTCGTCGATCTCGTCGGCAGACGCACGCTGATCGGCAAGCCCCTTGCCGACGCGCTTCCCGAATTCGATTCGCAGGGGATCGACGATATCCTCAACGGCGTCGCGCGCTCCGGCGAGGCCTTTGTCGGACGCACGATGCCGCTCACGATCGAGCGGCCGGACGGGTCCTTCGAGGACGTCCTCGTCGACGTCGTGTTCCAGCCGGTTCCAGCTACGGGCGAGGCACCTGCGGGCGTTTTCATCCAGGGCCAGAATGTTACCGAGGACCGAAGAGGCGAAGCGCTCCGCAACGCGCACAGCAAGGTGCTCGAGCTGGCGATCGGCGATGCGCCCCTCGAAACGACCTTGTCGGAGCTCATCCGGATCGTCGAATCGACGTCGAGGACCGGCGTTTTGGGTTCGATCCTCTTGCTCGACCCCGACGGCAAGCATCTTCGGCACGGCGCCGCGCCAAGCCTTCCGCGCGAATATAGCCGGTTGCTCGACGGGGCCGAAATCGGCGCCTGCGCAGGCTCGTGCGGCACGGCCGCCTATCTTGGCGCGGCGGTATTTGTGTCCGACATCGCAACCGACCCCTTGTGGGCCGATTACCGGGATCTCGCGCTACCGCACGGCCTGCGCGCCTGCTGGTCGACACCGATCCTGACGCGTGGACGCAAAGTGCTGGGCACCTTTGCCATGTATCATCGAGAACCGCGCGAACCGACGGTCCGCGACCTCATGCTGGTCGACCTCGTGACCCAGACCGCAGCGCTGGTGATCGATCGCGAACAGGCCAAGCGGGCGCTCCAGAATATCGCGACCATGGTCACCAGCGCGCCGCCGCCATCGCCAGGCATGGAGTGACGCAAGGACCTGGGCGCCGAGCGGGATAGCTTGCGCCCGCGATAAGCGCGTGCCGCTCAGTCGTCTTCGTCTTCGTAGCCGACGAGATTGAGCTCGCAGGCCTTGATCTGGTGGGTCATGCACCAATGCTTCAGCGCTTCCTCGCGCCCGTGGGTGATCCAGACTTCCTGGGGCTCGATTTCCCGAATCGTGGTCGTCAGCTCGTCCCAGTCGGCGTGGTCCGAAATGACGAGCGGCAGCTCGACGTTGCGCTGCCTTGCCCGTTGCCGGATCCGCATCCAGCCCGAGGCCATTGCGGTGACTGGATCGGGAAGGCGCCTCGACCAGCGATCGTTGAGCGCTCCTGGCGGTGCGATGACGATATGCCCTGCCATTTCGGACTTGCTTGCGGCGCCGGCATGCCGAAGCTCCCCAAGCGACACACCGAAGCTTTCGTAGAGCTGGTTCAGGCGCTCGATCGCGCCGTGGAAATAGATCGGATCGCCGTGCCCGCGCGCGCGCAGCTCGCAAATGATCCGCTGCGCTTTTCCCAGCGCATAGGCTCCCACCAGCACGCAGCGGCTCGGGTCGAGGCGGAGGCGGTGGAGCAGCCGGTCGATCTCGCTGCCGGTGTCGGGATGGCGGAAGACCGGCAGGCCGAAGGTCGCCTCGGTGATGAAGATATCGCAGGGCACCGGGACAAAGGCGGCACAAGTCGGGTCGGGCCGCCGCTTATAGTCG
>DATIQO010000185.1:0-4758 GCA_035470745.1 Sphingomicrobium sp.
GAGCGCCGTCATTGCCGAATATCTCGACGAAAGCGGCGGCGAGCCGCTGCTACCCTCCGATCCCCTCGAAAGGGCGCGCCACAGGGCCTGGATCGAGTTTGCCTCCGCGACTCTTGGCGCAATCGGGCAGCTCTATTCGGCGAGCGATCTTCAATCGTTCGCAAAGGCGCGTGAGCAGTTGCGCGGAAAGCTGGAACAGGTCGAACGCGAGATCGCGGGCCCCTGGTTTGGCGGTGAGCGCTTTGGCTTGGTGGACGCCGCATTCGCGCCGGCGTTTCGCTATCTTGACGTCTTCCACGTCAGCGCCGGTCTGCAGATGTTCGACTTTCTGCCTCAAACCGCCGCCTGGGCTGAGCGCCTTGCCCAGCGAAACTCGGTGCGCCGTGCTGTTTCCGCCGACTATCCGCAACTCCTCGTCGAGTTCGTTCAGCGCAAGGGTTCCTATCTCGGCTCGCTCCTCGAGGAAGCTTCAATGGCAGCTTGAGAAGCCCGATGAAGGCATGCGCGGTCATGATCCACCGAGGCTAAAGGTAAATGCTCGCCGCGCCGACAGCGCTAACGCATCGGTAAGTCCGAGCGCGTAGATTGGCACGCGTGATCGAGATCAAGCATTCGAAGATTCGCCGGCGAACGGTCAAGTTGCAGCCATCGCGCATCCGGCGCGATCCTGTCGTTTCGCCGGAAAAGCGAGTGAATCCCTATCCGACCGAGCGCGAAATCCTCGTTGTCGTGATCGGTGTCGTTCTGTTCGCGCTGGCGATTGCTGCTGTCACCTTCGGGATCAGCGACGTGACCAGCCATTGACGCTCGAACGGCGATCGGCTTAGCTTACAGCCGCGACAGAAATTCCGCCTTCTTGGATGTGAATTCCTCGTCGGTGAGGATCCCCTCTTCGTGGAGTTCCGCAAGCTTGCGGATCTGGTCGAAGATCATGTCGGTCAGTTCAGCCATTCTGGCGGCCCCGTCCGCAAAGTCCTTGGCCTGGTCGTTCACGCTCTTTGCACCTCCAACGCGACTCTGGAGGAATAGGTTACCACATCGACAATTAGGGACGCAGCGGATCCGTTTATCAGCCAGCCGCGACGTCCAGGCTTGAGGAATGGAGGGGCCGGTGCGCTGTTGTCGCACCGGCCCTCGACGCATCCAGGACCCTATTGGGGCTGGTTGGAGCAGGCGACGTCATACTGCGAGACCGACGCCGTGTTGCGGCTGTTTTGCGGCTGTGAGCCGGCATATTGGCCGCCCGCGTTGCCGTTGGTCTCGTTGAACGGGGCTCCTGGTGAACTTGACGAATTGCCGGGGTACGCGCCCTGGCCGCTGGCGACCAGGTCCTGGCAATCCTGGTTTGGCTGGCCGGTCGCGTTTCCGCTGTTCGTGTGCCAATAGCCGCTACCGTTATACTGGCCATTGCCCGGGGGGGACGACTGGGCGGAGGCGAGTGCAGGCGTCAGCCCCATCGCTACGGCGCCAGCTAAGAGCAATTTCGATGTCATGAGACTTTCTCCTTGGAACGTCCACCAGAGCGCGCGCGGAAGGCGCAAACATTCACGCTTCCACAGTCGCGCCTGTAAGTGCCTCGGAAAACGCAAATGGTTCATAAGCCGGACGCGCCGGGGGCGACCGCGGCCGACCGCGAGACTTGCATTGGTCAATCGACATCGACCACGGCACTTCGCGAACAATCGAAGATTGAGGGTTCGCCTCAATTGCTTGCGCGACGCGCGACGGCGTAGTGGGATCTTGGGGGGATAAGATGAACTGGCACATCTTTGCAGCTTCAGTCGTCGGCGCGATCCTGGGCTCGATCGCGGACTGGGTATTTGCGGGCGTGCTGTTTCATGACCGCTACCAGCGGCATCCCGAAATCTGGCGGACCGGGGCCAGCGAAAGTCTGCGCATCGGCGCCGCCCAGATCCTCTGCCTGCTGACGTCCGTTGCGTTCGTTGCACTTGCCAGCACACTGAATCTGGTCGATTTGCGCGGAACGCTGAAGCTCGCCGCGATGGTCTGGCTCATCGCGCCGCTGCCGCTGCTGGTCACGAATTCGCTATTCATCAAGATCGACCCGCTGGTGACCGGGAGCCACGCCGCCGGCTGGCTCGCCAAGCTCCTGCTCATTGCCGGTGCAACGGCCGTCTTCATTTAGAGGACGGCGGAAGGGTACCTGTTCGCGAGGAATGTGATTGGCGAACTGGCCAAGCTTCTCGACGATAAGCCATGGTCGGGAGACAATCGGCTCACCCTCGTCAACTCCTCGTCGGGTCGCAGCTCGAGCTTTTCGCACGCGCTCCCGAGTGGCAGGAACTCGCCGCGCTCGCCGCCGCCTGAAACATCTTCCACGCGGTTCGCGAAGTTGCGCATGCCGATGCTTCGAAAATTCGATCAGGTAATCGACCGCGCTCGAAGAAAAACTTAAGGCCATCGATCGAAACACCCCGCAAAACTATTGCGGGTGTTTGCGACACCCCTCTCTTTTGTTCCATTAAATGAACAATCGGCGAGTTTATTATCGCCGTGCAACTTCCCCAATACTCGCCCGTTCTGAATGTAGCGATCGCCACGAACGTCAGCAACTTCGTGTTGCACCTGACTTGGCGATATCCGGCCCGTTCAATCCATTGATGCGACAACCACGTTGAAGCGCGGGACACAAAGACTGCGCGGAAAATGCCAATGGAGCATGCCGCGCCAGGGAGACCGATGATGAAGAAGTTTATCCTATTGGCAGCTGTCGCGGCGATTGCCGTTCCTGGAGCCGCACAGGCACAGCAGCACGAGCAGGCGCGGCATGACCGCCAGCTCGCAAGGCAAGACCAGCGCAGCACCGTCCGCGCCAACCGCGAGGTCATGCGCAGCGACCGCCGCGCGGTCCGTGCCGACCGCCGCGTTGCGAGCGCCGAGCGCGACGTCGGGCGCGCCGAGCGCAACGTCGCGCGCGCCGACCGCCATGAGCACATGACCTATGTCGCGCCGATGCGTCACTGGACCCACCGCCCGGTAAGCGTCGGCTATCGCCTACAGGCGCCCTTCTACGGCTCTCGTTATTACATCACCGATTACAGCATGTATGACCTGCAGGCTCCGCACAGCCGCTGGCTGCGCTGGATCCGCTACGGCAACGACCTGGTGCTGGTAAACGTCCGCACCGGTCGCGTGATGGACGTTGTGCATCATAATGGCTGGTAGGCCATGTTATCGCGCTGAGCCCAAGCCAATCAGCGTGCCCATCGAGGAAGCCCCGCGAGCGATCGCGGGGCTTTCTTTAGGCGATGCGACCGCAAGCTTGGTTCCGCGGCGCGCCCCGCCCAGCCTTCTGGAACAAGGACCGTTCTGACCGCACTGATTGAGGTAATGTCTGCATATTTGGCGATAGCAGCCAAGCAACCGTCACTTGCCCAAAGCCATGCACAGATTCGAACGAACCAATCACAAGTGCGTTTACCGGCAAACAACATTGCAAAATCCGCTATGGGCAAGAAACACGAAGAGAAAAGCTGGAACCGGTTCGCAGACCTCGGCAGGGCGGGGCTGATCGGTTCCGCACTCGCGCTCCCGAAACGCGCTCAAGGCCCCGGAAGGCTAAGCGCAGCCATCTGTTTTCTAGGGATAAAGTCGCTCGTGGAGGTATTGAAGGTTGCGGTGCCGGAGCGCCGGCCCGACGGCGACAATAAAAAGAGCTTCCCATCGGAACATGCCGCGGAATGCACAGCCGCCGCAATGATGATCGACAAAGAGTATCCCGGGTTAGTTGGAATGCTCGCCTACACCCTTGCGGGCGCCGTCAGCGTCGCCAGGATCGAAGGCAAGAGACATTACCCGCGCGATGTCTTAGCCGGGGTATTGATCGGCTGCGCCGCAGCATCCCTCTCGTTCAAACTGCATCGCTCGGCTGCGCGCGAACTCGACTAATCGAGGCCCGCGAACCCTGCCTGGGCGGCGGACAATGCTCATCGTCCGGCCTCGGCTTCTTTCGGTGAACTACCTTAGGATGTTGACCGCGCGCGCTGCGACCAGGGCGAGCGTGATGAGCGAGACCGCGGATTCGATCAGCATCAGCATCTTGGCTCTTGGCGTGAGCGGCAGCGTATCGGTCGGAGAAAAGGCGGCTGCGTTGGTGAACGAGACGTAGAAATAGTCGATGAATCCCGGCGACCAGCTTTTCTTGAGTTCGGGCCTGGTGCTTTGCGGGAACAGAAAGTCGGGGCCCCTGTCGCTGGGCAGATGGGCGGAAGCCGGCCCTCCCCGATCGAGATTCCAGAACCAAAGCGCGAATGCGATGACGTTGGTCGCCCAGATGTTCATCGCGTCCACGAGGAGCGATTGGCCGGGGACGGTCAGCTTGCCGCCAATAAGTTCTCCAACCAGCGCAACCAGCGATCCGAAATTCGTCGCCGAGACAAGCGCTGTCAGCAGCAAGGCAAGCCGGTGAGCAAGCCGCTGCCGCTCGCCAACCCTCCGCCAGTGCGCCTCCGTCTTCGCAACTTTCGCACTCCGGTGAGTGCGAGCAGTGGCAAGAGACAATGGGATAAGGAGCAAAGCCTCGAGCGATGGGAAGAGCCATCTTGGACCGATGAAGAACTGGTGATTGATGATCGTCAGCTGGAGCCCAACGACAATCAAAACGGAGGCGCGGGCATACCAAAAATCGAGCGAATGCGCGTGGATGGACTTTAGATCGCTCGTCATGTGCCCTCGAGGAGGCCCAGCCGTGGACGTCCCACGATCGATTGGCAAGCCCGTGCGATAAGCATTTCAGCC
>DATIQO010000186.1:0-5831 GCA_035470745.1 Sphingomicrobium sp.
GACAGTGTTCCCGAGAGCGTCTCCTTCGGCGTCGCAGCGCTTGCCGAGCAATGGGGCGCTGAATGCCTCGGCCGGACGCGGCTCGGCGACAATCTCCATTCGATGCAATCCGCGGCGGCCGAAATGATAGGCGCTGCGGACCTTTTGGTCGTGACCGGAGGCGCCTCGGTTGGCGAAAAGGACTTTGCCAAAGCCATGTTCGAACCGCTCGGACTTGAGCTCTTGTTCTCGAAGGTCGCGATCAAGCCGGGAAAGCCGGTTTGGCTAGGGCGCGTCGCGGGCAAGTTCGTGATGGGCCTGCCCGGCAACCCGACCTCGGCGCTGGTCACTGCGCGCCTGATGCTTGCACCCTTGATCGCCGCGCTCACCGGTCAATCGGCCGGCTGCGCGCTTTGCTGGCGAACCGTTCCGCTCCATGCCGGGCTCGATGCATGCGGTGATCGGGAGACATTCCACCGAGCACAAAGGATCGGACCTGCGGCCGACATCCTCTCCTTCCAGGATTCGGGCGCGCAAAAAGCGCTCGCGCAAGCCGATCTCCTCGTTCGGCAGCCGGCAAATTCTCCTGCCCTTGCTGCCGGAGCGGCAGTGCAAGTCCTCGACTTTTAATCTCCGGATCGCCGCTCGGCTTTCGCAAGATCGTCCAGGTCATTGACGTTGAAAAAGGGATCCTCAGGCTCGCCCGGCCAGTCGATGCGAGCCGATCCGATGATTTCGGCGAAGCCCTTGAGCGAGCGACGACCAGAAGCAAGATATGCATCGAGCCGCTCGAGTGACCGAGTGACGTCCCACAGCGCGCAGACCGGGTGCAATTCATCGCCGCTGGCGGCCACCGCGCAGCCCTGATTGTCGATCTGCCGCGACAGTCGCTCGAGCAGGTCTTCCGGCAGGAACGGCATATCGGCGGGGATGGTCAGCAAAAGTCTTCGGCCGGTGTCACGCGCGAAGTGCAGTCCCGCAACGAGGCCCGAGAGCGGCCCCTCGACTTCGGCAGGATCGAGGATGATCGGAACGGCGATGGTGCCTAGCTGCAGGGGATTGCGGACCGACACCGCCACACAGTCTGACCATTGGCGCGCCATTACGAGTGCCAGATCGATCAGCCGCTCGCCGCCGAGGAAGCGCAGCGGCTTGCGTCCGCCGATACGAGTTCCCTGCCCGCCGGCAAGGATCACGACGGCGACGTCGCTCGTCATGTAAAAAGCAGCTTTGCCCCGGCGACGAGGAGCACAAGACCAAGGGCGCGAAGCAGCCACGCCCGCGGCAAGCGCTCCACTCCAAGCCAGGTACCAAGAAGTGCACCGGCGCCGACTGCGGCGAGAAAGACCGGAAGCTCGTGCGGCAAATGGCCGACCGATGCGGCATTGCCGGCGAGCCCCGCGGCCGAATTGAGAAAGATGAAGGCCGAGACGACGCCCGACGTGCGACGCGGCTCCTCCCAGGCCATGAGGATGATGACCGGGCTAAGGAAGATCCCGCCGCCGGTCCCGGTCAGGCCGGCGAGCAACCCGAGCACCGCCCCCGCCGGGATCGTGATCCAGAGCGGCGGCGCGTGCACCTTTCGTTCGACAAGCATGGAGGGCTGCCAGAGCAGGCGCGCTGCAGCGAGCCAGAGGAGAATGCCGACGAGCGGCTTATAGTAGATTGCAGGCAGATGGATCTCGCCGCCGATGAACGCTGCGGGCGTCGCGGCGGCGGCGAAAGCAAGCAGCAGCTTCCAGTTGGTCAGCCCGCGGCTCCAGTAGCGCCAGGCGCCAAAGCCTGCGACGAGCAGGTTGAGCGCCAGCGCAGTGGGCTTCATCGTCTCGGGAGCGACCGAGAAGAGCGCCATTGCCGCGATATAGGCCGATGCGCCGCCGTGACCGACGCTCGAATAGAGCGCCGCCCCGAGAGCAAAGAGGATAACGAGCGCGGCGACTGTCGTTGGGTCCATCGGCCGCTAATGCTGATCCGATGCTCTTTTGCAAATAGTCAGTCGGCAGCGGCCTCGCACCTGGCGGTCTGCTCGAGCCGGGCGCGATCGATCAGCTCGACTTCATCGGTCCTCCTGAGACGGATGAAGCCCCTCTTCTTGAACGACGAGATGACCCGGCTCACGGTCTCCTTAGTCAGCCCGAGATAATCGGCGATGTCGGAACGGCTCATCGGCAAGCGTACAATCGGCTCGCTCGATCCCAACGCCGTACGTTCGGCCAATTCCAGGAGGAAGCTCGCAACGCGCTCGCTCGCGGTCTTGCGCGCGAGAAGCAGCATCTGCTCCTGCGCCGCCGCGAGCTCGTCGGTCGCGGTCCGGTAGAGACTTCGCTCCATCGATGAATATTGTTCGACGAAATCGTCGAAGCGGTTGCGCGGGAACCAGCAGAGCTGCGCTTCCTCAAGAGCTTCAGCGCTGACCGCATATTCGTGGCCGACGCCGATCCCCAGGAAGTCGCCGGCATGAAGGAACCCGGTGACGTGGCGACGCCCATCCGGAAGCAGCCGATAGAGCTTCAAGGTCCCACGCGTGAGGGTGAACACACGCGTCGCCGGATCGCCTTCGTGGAACAAGGCTTCGCCAGGTGCGAGGCCCAAGGTCCGCCCGAGGCTCTTGAAGCGCGCAAGGTCCTTGCAGCCAAGGACTCCGCATATTGCCTGGTACCGGACCTCGCATCCCTCGCAGGGGTGTCCGGCCGGCAAAGGTTCGTCAGCGCGCGGCGCTGGTGCAAGCACTGTCGTTGTTCCTCTCGTGACCTCGATCAATGGCTAGGTTGATCTGCCTCACGGCTCGATAGGGATAGTTCCTTAATCCTCCTGGGGAGCGTCTTCGCGCTTGCGGCCAATTCACTTTTAGGCCCGCGACAGTTGCGCTATTTGCGCCGCGGGGAGGCGCGATGGAGCAGGCAGTCATCAGCGAGCCAATCGAGGAGCCGGCGCCGGCCGAAGCGCCGCGCCGCTTGGCTTATCGACATCGGTTCGCGACGCGCATCTGGCATTGGGTGAATGCGCTTACCGTCTTTGTCATGCTGATGAGCGGGCTCATGATCTTCAACGCCCACCCCCATCTCTACTGGGGGCAATTCGGGGCCAATTTCGACCATCCGTGGCTGTCGTTCCAGGGCCGTCCGATCCCGGGCTGGGCGACGATCCCTTCGACCTACAACCTCGCGGCTGCGCGCCGCTGGCATCTCGCCTTCGCTTGGATCCTCGTACCCGGGCTCCTCGCATTCCTTGCCGCGAGCATCATCAACCGCCATGTCCAGCGCGACCTTGCCCCGACGCGAGACCAGCTGAGGCCGTCGCACATCTGGCACGACGTCCGGCAACATGCGCTTCTTCGTTTCCCGACGGGCGACGAGGCGCTGCGCTACAACATCCTCCAGAAGTTCAGCTACATTGCCGTGATTTTCCTGTTCCTGCCGCTGATGCTCCTGACGGGGCTTGCAATGTCGCCGGCGATGGACGCGAGCTGGCCGTGGCTGATCGACCTTTTCGGAGGGCGTCAGTCGGCGCGATCAATCCACTTCATCTGTGCGATGGCGATCCTGGCGTTCATCCTCGTGCATTTGACGATGGTTGTGCTTGCAGGGCCAATCAACGAGATTGGGTCGATGATCACCGGTCGCTTCCGCGTCCCGCCGGAAAGGAACCGGCAATGATCAGCAGGCGGCGCTTCATCGCCGGCTCTGCCTCCGGCCTCCTCCTCAGCGGCTGCGACCGGCTGAACGACAGCGCCCGGTTCCGTGGCACGCTCCGATCCGCGGAAAAGCTCACCATGAGCGCGCAGCGGCTGATCGCCCCGCGCGATGCGCTCGCGCGCGAATTCAGCGAAGCCGATCTCTCGCCGGTCTTCCGCTCGAACGGCACATCCATGCCAAGCACGAGCGAATATGCGCAGCATCTCAGCGAGAATTTCGCCAATTGGCGCCTGACGGTCGATGGACTGGTCGCGCGTCCACTCTCGATCCCGCTCAAGACCCTTCGTTCGATCCCTCACCGGGTGCAAATCACGCGGCACGACTGCGTCGAGGGCTGGAGCGCGATCGGCAAGTGGCATGGCCTCGAGCTTTCGCGCATCCTTGATGCCGCCGGGCTCAGCACGCGCGCAAAATATATCGTCTTCCATTGTGCGGACCGGTTCGGCGACAAGCCCTATTACGAAAGCGTCGATCTCATCGATGCGTTTCATCCGCAGACGATCATCGCCTGGGGGATGAACGGCCACCTGCTGACGGTGCCGCATGGAGCGCCGCTGCGCCTCAGGGTCGAACGCCAGCTCGGCTACAAGCAGGCAAAATATGTCGAGCGGATCCAGGCGGTCGAAAGCCTCGCCCATGTCTTCGGCGGCAAGGGCGGCTATTGGGAAGATAATGTCGACTACGAATGGTACGCGGGCATCTAGTCAGCCGTGCTGTTCGCACCGATGGTCGAGCCGCGCGCGAACGATTGTCGAAATGAACGCATAGCCAGGATCGTCCGACCGCTGGATATTGCCGATGATGGTCGTCCAGCTTTCGCCGTCTTCGCTGGCCATGAACCGGCTGACCGTATCGGCGACAAAAGCGGGCACGTCATAGCCCGCACGAGCGGCTTCGGCGGCGAGCTGATCCAGGAGCTCCGGCTCGCGCGATGCGACGTCCTCGGGAAACTGGCTTTGCGCGCTCATCGCAAGCTTGATCACCTTGCCCAGCAGCATCACTGGACCAAGGGACTGTCGGCGGCCTGAAGCTCGATGCCGCTGATCTTCGCGCCCGCCATCAGAAGCTGCAGATATTGCGCGGTCGCGCGCCGCCGCGAGCCATTGCGCAGATGCTCTGCAATCTGCTCGCGCGCGGCCTCCAGCGGAAGCTGCCGGCCAGGAACGCGGCGATCGAGGCGCAGGATGTGGATCCCATGCCGCGAGCCAACCACCGCGACGCTTCCCTCCGCCATGGTTGCCATCGCGCGCTCGAGCTCGGGATTGGTGTCGCCCTTGGTCACTTGCCCCAGGGAACCGCCCTGCTCCCTTGACGAGCAGGCCGAATGGGCAAGCGCAAGCTTCGCAAAGGAGCCGGGATCGACTTCGATCTCGGCGAGAAGCGCCTGAGCCTTTTCCTTCGCTTGTGCGCGCCTTTGGAAATCCCGCTCCGCTGCGGGAAAGAAGATATGGGCGGCTTCATAAAGCGGCGCCGTCATGAATTTGAGCGAGTTTTGCCGATGATAGCGGGCGATCTCCTCATCCGTCGGCTCGGGAATTTTGACGTCGAGCGCGATGAGCTTTGCGATACGCTCATCTTCGTCGCCCCCTTCGATCGCGCGCTCGCTGACGCGCTGCAGCAGCAGTTCGCGGATCACGAGCGCGGTCGCCGCCTCGCGCTCGGCCGCCTCGAGCGTTTCTGCGGGATGATGCTGGATCTCGCGGGCGACCGCGTCGCGAGCGATCTGCACTCCGTTGACACTGATCATCGTCAGGCCGCCTTCCTGCGGCGAGTGGGCGCCACGGGTTCTGGCCGGAACTGCGGCCGCGCAACGAAGGGCGGCAGGTCCTCGTCACCGCCCGCGGCCACCGCCCGGGCCGCCGACATCATCGACTGGTACGCCGAGGAAGGCCGCCGCGCTTACGGCCGCATCGTGCCGGGCCGGCAGAAGGGCGTGCGCCAGATCGTGCTGCAGGAGCCGGTCGGCGTCGTCGCCGCCTTCACGCCGTGGAATTTCCCGACGCTGACGCCGGTGCGCAAGATCGCCGGCGCGCTCGCCGCCGGCTGCTCGCTCATCATCAAGGCTTCGGAAGAGACGCCGGGCGGCTGCGTCGAACTGGTGAAGTGCTTCGTCGATGCCGGCGTGCCGGCGGGCGTGCTCAACCTGGTATTCGGCGT
>DATIQO010000187.1:0-3487 GCA_035470745.1 Sphingomicrobium sp.
GGGCCCTGCCTTCTTTGGCCTCAAGGAAAAGAGGAAAGCAGCATGAACAAGGTTCGCTGCGCGATCTACACCCGCAAATCGAGCGAGGAAGGCCTCGAGCAGGACTTCAACTCGCTCCATGCCCAGCGCGAAGCGTGCGCCGCCTACGTACTCAGCCAGGCCAGCGAAGGCTGGTCGCTGCTGCCGGGCGAGTATGATGACGGCGGCCTGTCCGGCGGCACCCTCGAGCGCCCTGCCCTCCAACGCCTGCTGGCCAACATCGACGCCGGCAAGATCGACATCGTGGTCGTTTACAAGGTCGATCGGCTGACGCGCTCGCTGCTTGACTTCTCCAAGCTGGTGGAAGCCTTCGACAGCGCGAGCACCAGCTTCGTCTCGGTCACGCAATCGTTCAACACCACCACCAGCATGGGAAGGCTGACGCTCAACATGTTGCTCAGCTTTGCGCAGTTCGAGCGCGAGGTCACCGCCGAGCGCATCCGCGACAAGATAGCGGCCTCCAAAGCCAAGGGCATGTGGATGGGCGGCGTTGTGCCGCTCGGATACGAGGCAGACGGACGAACGCTGAAAATCGTGGAAGAGCATGCCGAACTCATCCGCGAGCTGTTCCAGCGCTACCGCGAGGTTGGCAATGTTCGACTTCTCACAAACCAACTCGACAACGAGTGTGTCCATCTACCCCAGCGGACGATGTCGACTGGCCGGGCGATGGGCGGTGGAAAATTCACCCGCGGGCAGATCTACAAGATCCTGTCGAACCCGATCTACCTCGGCGAGATCCATCACAAGGGAAAGGTCTACGAAGGCAAGCACGAGGCGATCGTCGACCGAGACCTCTGGGACAGCGTACAAGCTGAGCTTGCGGACAATCGGCAAGGCAGCCAGCGCGCGGCAACTGTCCGGTCGGCGAGTATGTTGGCCGGGCTTGTCTTCGACACAGAAGGTCAGCCACTAATCGCGAGCCACGCCTGCAAGGGCAAGGTTCGCTATCGCTACTACGTCAGCAAGGCCCTCCAACTTGACCTAGAGAGCAACGGCCAGGGGATTCGCATCCCTGCGCTCGAACTGGAGAAGGCTGTCGCCGAGGCAGTGGCTCAACGGTTCGATGATCCCCTTAGACTGGTCCATGCTGCTGATCTGGCTGCGCCCGCCGCCGAACTCGAGCGCATCATGCGCATCGGCGCTGAGCTTGCAGTGAAGTTTCGCAAGCGGGACCGGGGCCTCATCAAAGCAATCGTGGAGCGACTGACCATCGATACAGACTGCATCCGTTTGCAACTGAGGACCGCCGCCATTGCCAACGCCGTGGGAGCGGACTTGACCAAAGATGCAGCAGACACACTCGAGCACCACATCACCGCCCGCCTCACGCGAAGTGGTCGAGCGCTCAGGATCGTTCAAGATAGCGGGAAAGCGATCAGCACGCCCGAACCGCAGTTGCACCTCGCTAAGCTGCTTAACAACGCCAGGATGTGGTGGCAGGAGATGTGCGATGGTCAACTTACTGCCGCGGAACTGTCCCGCCGCGATGGCATCAACAAGTCGTACCTCTCACGAGCCCTCCGGCTCAACTTCCTCGCTCCGGACATAGTCGAGGCCATCCTCGCGGGCGATGTCCCTACGTCATTGGACGCAAAGGGATTGCTTGCGATGCAGGATCTCCCGCTGAGCTGGAGGGACCAACAGCGAGAACTGCACTTGGCCTGACCATCATCCACTTGACGTGGGACGCGGCGCATCAGCGCCGCTTCTTGTTCGATCAGCCAAGCCAATGCAGCGAAGACAAAAGGGTACGTCGGAAAAGGCCTGCAGAGAAAGGCGCCGAAAACGGCCGGAATTCACTCCCTCTGACGCTCTCCGAACTACCCACTACCTCGCTGAAAGGCGCGTATTCCCGCCATTCTGGTGTCAAGATTCAACTAAGTCTCTGATAACAAAGACTAGTTGGCGGAGAGGGAGGGATTCGAACCCTCGGAACCCGCAAGGGCTCAACGGTTTTCGAGACCGCCCCGATCGACCACTCCGGCACCTCTCCGCAAGGCGCGATGGGCGTGCAAGGCAGCGCCCGGTCGGCAAGGACGCGGCGGTTAGCGGAAGCGTTTCGGCTTGCCAAGCCCTTGATCGGGCGGCGCCCGAAATTACTCGGGCATAGCGGCAAAGGGGAACCTTGTTTCGAATCCCCGGTAATCTATATCCGCATGTCAATGGATCGCTCCCACTTCTATTCGCCCCAGGCCGGCCGCAGGATCGACGCACCGCGCCATTGCGAAGCCCGCTTCGCGATCGGCGACGTGGTCCGCCACAAGCTGTTCGATTTCCGCGGCGTGGTGTTCGACATCGATCCGGTCTTCGCCAACAGCGACGACTGGTACGAGGCTATCCCCAAGGATTTGCGCCCGCGGCGCGACCAGCCGTTCTATCACCTCCTGGCGGAGAACGAGGACTCGTCATACGTCGCCTATGTCAGCCAGCAGAACCTGCTCGAAGACAGCGACGGCGGCCCGGTCGACCATCCCACCGTGCCCGAGTTGTTCGAGGACTTTGCTGAAGGCCGTTACCGCCTGCGGCGCAGCCTGACCCACTAGGGTCCCTAACTCTTGAGCTTCCAGCCGCTCTTCAGCAGGCGGTAGCAGACCACCGCGAAAGCGAAGTTGACCACGCCGGCGCCGATCGCCGCGCCGATCACGGCGTGGTTGGTGTTGCCGATGTCGCTCTGACCGAGGAAGCCGAAGCGGAAGCCGCTGATCAGGTAGAAGAACGGGTTCACCCGGCTGATCGACTGGAACAGCGGCGAGAGATTGCTGATGACGTAGAACGTCCCCGAGAGCAGCGACATCGGCGCGACGACGAAATTGGTGATTGCCGCGTTATGATCGAACTTCTCCGCCCACAGGCTGGTGACGAGGCCGAGGAACGAGAGGAAGGCCGAGCCCATCAGGCCGAACCAGACAATCGCCCACGGGTGCGCCGCACGCAGCTCGACTCCGGGCCACAGCGCCATAGCCAGCGCCAGCGCGCCGCCGACCATCACCGCGCGAGTGATCGAAGCGGTGACGATCCCGGTCATCAGCTCGGCTTCGCTGAGCGGCGGCATGAGCAGATCGATGATGGTACCCTGGATCTTGCCGGCCAGCAGCGAGAAGCTGGAGTTGGCAAAAGCGTTCTGCATCATGCCCATCATGATCAGGCCTGGGGCGACGAACGTGGCGAAGGGCACCCCCAGCACCATGCGGTTTCCGCGGCCCATCGCCACGGTGAAGATCACCAGAAACAGCAGCGTGGTGACCGCGGGAGCCCAGATCGTCTGCGTGTGGACCTTGAGAAAACGCCGAACCTCCTTAATATAGAGGCTCCACAGCCCGATCCGGTTGATACCGGTGATTATCGGCTGACCTTTGGGCGGAAATACGCGCCGCGCCTTCCCGTTGGTTTCGGGCAATCCGTTCGTAGCGGTTGGCAGCGCGGCTGGGGCTTGATTGGCCATGGG